>CAZZKP010000001.1:0-27519 GCA_964654675.1 uncultured Bifidobacterium sp.
TGGAATTTGTAATCATCAATCAACCCCCCAATTCTCGCATTTGCGTATCTTTGCATTATGGGAAGAATCATCGGCATAGATTATGGCAGCAAGCGCACGGGCCTCGCCGTAACCGACCCCCTAAAAATGATTGCACAGCCCTTGGAGATGGTTTATACAGGGGACCTAAAAATGTATCTCGACTCCTACCTATACGATGAAGATGTGGAATCGTTCGTGGTTGGAATGCCCACCAATCTCGATGGAACCGACACCGATGCCACCCAGCCTGTAAAGCAATTCATCGAAGCACTCAAAAACGCCTACCCCCATATTCCTGTTGATACGATTGATGAACGACTCAGCAGCCATGAAGCACAACAGAGCATCATCGCCGCCGGCGCAAAAAAATCGCAGCGACAAAACAAAGGACTCATCGATGCCGTGAGCGCCGCCATTATCCTCCAAACTTACCTACAGAAAATTTCATGATACTGCCCATTTACGCCTACGGAATGCCCGTACTCCGCAAAAAAGCTGAAAACATCACGCCCCAATACGAAGGACTCGACACCCTAATAAAAAACATGTTTGAAACCATGTACGATAGCAGTGGCATTGGATTGGCAGCGCCCCAAATTGGTTTACCGATCCGACTGTTTATTGTGGACGGGACCGACATCGAAGACGACCCAAGCACCAAAGACTTCAAACAGGTATTTATCAATGCGCAAATTCTGGAAGAGTTCGATACCCCCTGGGAATATGAAGAAGGTTGCCTTTCAATCCCATTCGTTCGGGCCAATGTGAAACGCAATGCCAAAGTAACAATTCAGTACCTAGATGAAAATTTTCAAGAGAAAACGGAAACCTATGAAGGCATGGCAGCAAGAATCATACAACATGAGTACGACCACATCGAGGGCATATTATTCACTGATAGAATCCACCCGCTCAAACGCAACATGCTGAAAAAGAAACTACAAAACATCTCCAACGGCATCGTGAATGCACCCTACAAGATGAAATTTCCGAAAAAATAGTGTAGCTTGCTATCATTTGTAGCTATGCGACCCTATTTGGCGATCCTGAGGCCCAACAACATCCTGCTCACCCTGTTTACCCAAGGGGTTTTCATGATTGCAGCTTCCAGGACAGGCTATTTTACCATCGATTGGTCAAATATCATCTGGCCGGAATCAGTATTCATTGTCCTTACGTGTTGCCTAACTGCAGCCGGCGGGTATGTCATCAACGATCTGTTTGACGTAGAAACCGACCATATCAATCGCCCCAACAAAAGGATTCTCAAACGCGATATTTCACACAAAGCGGCCATCGTTTATTACATTGCACTAACTGCACTCGGACAAATTTGCGGATACTATGCAGGCCTGGGGATTGGATTGTTTGCTTCAGCCATTGCGGTATTGCTCTATTTTTATTCATCAGATCTCAAAGCGATGGGCTTGCCCGGCAATTCACTCATTGCCTTTATGTCCGGCTCTGTCATTTACATCTCCTCCCGTGGCATTCATGAAATCCACTCCGCCTATTTTGCCGAATACGCATTTTTGGCCTTTCTACTCACTATGGCAAGGGAATTGGTGAAAGATGCAGAAGATATTGAGGGCGACAAAGAACAGGGTTGTGAAACATTCCCCATCATCCACGGCACGCGAAAAACAAATATCCTGAGTAATGTAATTTTGGCCCTGATTGTCATTTTCTTGGTGACCGCCGCTTATTTGCTGTCGATAGAACCCTTTTTCAATGTCGATTCGCCCATCGAAATAGCCCATTATATTTTCCCCGCTTTCTTGGTATTGGCCCTTGTCCCCATGATACTCAAATCCATGTGGATGATTGGCAAAGCGAACAACAAACGTGATTACAAGAAGATAAGCAAATGGCTAAAACTCACCATGTTCGTTGGCCTAATCAGCGTATTATTTTCAGCACCGTAATTCTGCACCAACCAAACGATTTACATTCATTGGCCGCAGTAATCCCGGGGCTATCATACAAAATTTACTGCTCTCTCTCCGCCCAGGCCTCTGCAATCGCCTCAAACTCCTCGTACCAAACCGGTCCCATTTTCCGCGTGAGTGCCTCTTTCAAAAAACGGTAAACTGGAACCTTTTTCTCTTCCCCCACCTTGCAAGCGTCGTTGCACAAATTCCAATGGTGATAGTTCAAGGCCATGTATTCCCCATATTGCTTGGCGCGAATGGGATATAAATGGCAACTCATGGGCTTTCTAAACCAAGTTTTATTGTCAAAATACGCCTTCTCTATCGCACAACCCGCAATCCCAACCTCATCATAAACCACAAATAAACACTCGCCGCTCGGACGACAAACGGTCACCAAGTCACCATCCCGATCTTTTTCATGAAAGCCTTGCGCATCGAGCAAAGACAAGCCTTCCTCACCCATAAATGGTTTCACATGCTCTAATTCCTTTTCGATGATTTCCAATTCGCTCGCTTCCAACGGAGCACCAGCATCGCCATGAACACAGCACGCTCCCTTACAAAGCGAAATCTGACATTCGAATTTTTTCTCTAAAATATCCTCGGAAACCAAGGCATTTCCTACGATAATCATTGGGCTAACAAATTACTCACCCAAATATTTTTTCCAGCCTTCCACTTCCAAACGATCCGCCTTACCCAACACTTCAGACTTCATTGATTCTTTGAAATCTGCCACGCGCTTTGCCAAATCTTTATCGGCCACACCCAAAATTTGTGCAGCCAAAATGCCCGCATTTTTGGCACCATTGATCGCAACGGTAGCCACAGGAACTCCCGGAGGCATCTGGACAATGCTATACAAGCTATCTACGCCACTCATTGATTTTGTATGAACAGGAACCCCAATCACAGGCAAATGGGTGAAAGACGCCACCATCCCTGGCAAATGAGCCGCTCCCCCAGCACCCGCAATGATCACCTCCAACCCACGATCAGCCGCCGACTCTGAGTATTCCATCAAACGTTTTGGTGTACGATGCGCACTCACAACTGTCAATTCATATTCCACACCCAAAGCATCCAAAATACTGGCTGCATCCTTCATAACCGGCAGGTCGCTGTCGCTCCCCATGATAATGCCTACTTTTTTCATTGATTGATAGATTTAACGGCAAAGTTCGATAAAATCGAAACAAGTATGTAACCAAAATAATACACGATCACTCCGGTGCTGCCGAAAAGCAAGCAAGGAAAGGTCATGACGAGCAATATCATTTTGTATTTCCCCAAGGGGTCATTTTTTACTCTCTTCAACGATAGCATAGGAATTTCGCTAATCATCATGTATGAAGCCACCAAAGGCATGTACAACCAAACGTAGTAATTTGAAAACAACCCAGACAAATCAATCACAGGCTTTTGAAGGATCCAAATGCTACCTGAATGTCCCAAAGAATAGCTCATCCAAGCAAAACTGGCAAGTGCCATCCCCGTCATCGGCGTGGGAATTCCAATAAAACCCGTGGTTTGCCTTGTATCGATATTGAACTTCGCCAAGCGATAAGCAGCCGCCAAAGGAATCATCATCCAAATGTATTGATTGATGCAAAAAACGCCAGTTGGACAATAGCCGTTTAATTCCATCAACGACTTCCAAATGAGTCCTGGCAAAACGCCGAAGGTGACCACATCTGCCAAGGAATCCAACTGCTTGCCCATCTCACCCGCTACACCCAATTTTCTCGCAGCCAAACCATCAAAAAAGTCCAAAAATGCACCCAATAGCAAGCAAACAAATCCCATCCATTCAATACCTTGCATCACAAAAGCCATCCCAATCAACCCACAAGCCAAATTGCTTAGGGTAATGAGATTTGGAATCTCCAAGATTAGCGATTTGATACTATTCTTCATCTTTGATAAAATTGATACTCAAACCCAATTCAGCAAATACCGAACTCATATCGCCGCCGATGGATTTTCCACCAAAATATGGCAAACCCGAGTTGCTGAAATACCATTTTCCAGACGACATATCTTTTCGATATCCCACATTCATTTTCAATGAGAATTGGTCGATAAACCTTCTTTCAACACTCAAATAACCGGCAGGCATCCACTCTCTGCTTTGAATCGTTTGATTGCCGTCGGGTCTGGGATTTAAAATATTCATAGAGGGTGGCGTGTATTCGATTCTCTGAATTTGATACCAAGCCCTGCCGCCTATTCCAATCACCCATTTATTATCTTTGCTACCCTTCAGCAACAAATCAGCCGTGTAGGTCCGCGCCGCATAATGTAAACGCTCCCCATTTTCACCGCTGAAAATGTCTTTTTTCTTACCTCCGCCGCCTATAATCAAACTTGCCCCGGATGAATGTGCCGCCATTTCATACATCTGATAGGTGAAGATATTTGGATTCGAAACCGAATATTGATTGTCGGCAAAATGACTCACCATAGAGGAAGTCAACATGCGCGGAATTGCCATTTGATTGACTCCAATCGACAGATAACGCGACGTAAATGCAGGCTGCACATCCTCCCAGGAACTGCCCTCTTCCTCATCCGATTCTTCTGTGTAATCATGAACCAATACAAATGAAAACTTCTTAGGCAACTCTTTCAATTGCGAATCACCCGCCTTCAAATCAAAAAGAATCATGTTGTTGTCGACCGTTTCATACAACGCTTTCACTTCGGCATTGATCGTTGGATTATCACTCAAATTCTCTGCGCAGATGTCACCGTCGCTGTCTTTGTCTTTCACATAGAAGATACCAATTGACATGACGGAAGTATCGTTGTGAAAGTAACGTGTTCTCAAACGTGTAAGCAGACTATTGTATTCAAACCAACCGCAATCTTGTTGTTGTTTCACCAAGGAAGTGTGGCAGCGTCCGAACTGACCATAATATTTTTCAGTGGGGTTATTGGTAAGCAAGGCCGACATATTTCTGAACATGTGTTCTTCGCGCCAGGTATATTGTTGAGCCGTATTATCCAATTCTTCCCATTGAAGCCATTCTTTGAGTTGTTTAAAGACTTTCACATATTCTGCATAGTCCGAACCCAACCATTTTTTCCAAGCTTTGGAGGAATCCAAAAAGGGACCGTCGATGGCACCATATTCACTAAGCCAATTCACCAAATATGCGATGTCTTCATATTCTTCAGCTTCAGGCCTTGATTCATAGAGTGGATTAAATTCCAATTTTAGCATTTTACGTACATCCAATTCAGGCTTTGCAGTTGCTCTGCTAGAATCAACCATTGCTCCGGAACCCGAAACTGTAGTATCAGAAACACTGACTGTGGTTTCATCTTCTGAGGGAGAATCGTCTTCACCGGCATCTTCATAAAAATTGTTCAAGCCGCCGGTCAAAATGGAATTTGCCGCATTTCTTGCCAGATAAACTCCAGCCGCCAGCTCCGCTGGCGGCACTCCCCGGCGATGTAAAATTTCATACAACCAAAGAACCGACATATCATAGAATCGCTCCACATCCAATCCGTGAACTTTCACCTGTTCCGATGCGGGCAATTTGCGATTCCATTGGGCAATACTATCAAACAGATTCATGTAATTCTTGGAACTCGTTGCCATCAAGAACATCTTGGCGATGGAATCCTCCTTGGTAAAATAACGTTCCATGAAGTACGCACGCGTTGGGCTTAACTCAATGACAAAATTTCGAACTCCCGCATTCTCATGCATCATCCGCAAAAAACGATATTCAGCCACAGAATTGAATTTGGAATAGTAATGGTTCTCCCCTGACAAAATCACCCGTGCACTCTTCGCCCGCCTTGCCATCAATTGAACCGCATCCTGCTGATTGAAATTGCTCGCAGCAAAATCAAATTTTACACCCACCGGAAGTATGGGCAATTCCTGCGCCATCAAACTGGTCGCTACCATAGAGGCTATAACGCCAAAAATTTTTCTCATCGTAAAGCCCTCCTTTTGTTCGATTTGGTACCTGATTCACTGCTGTAATCCACCACGGCATAATCATCTTTTTTGCTTTTGATATCAAATCGGAAACAATATCCGATTTCAGCCGACATAAACAAACCCGTACTTTTTATTCCACCCGCCGTATTCATGGGCGAACCTTGGTAATTCCAAGTCTTCTTACCCCAATCCCATCCGTATCCCGCCGAAGCCCTGGCATACAAATTACCAAACCTCAACGTCGGCGAAACTGAAAATCCATACACATATGCAGGATTCACCACTTTAATACTGGGCTGATCCTGATTGATAAACCCACCACTCATCCCAGTAAATTTCTTCAACTCATGTCGCACATACCCCGTATAACCCCCAATTCCCAAAGAAAAATGCCTTCCAAAGGAAATCTCATTTTCATCGTACCACAAAACATAAGTGCTTCGCAAATTGGAATTCATCAAAGACGAGGATTGGGTAATGACCAAACGGTCATTTTTAATCATCCTTCCCTCACCTTCATCATTGCCACCCAGATAATGGGATAACCCAAAAGATACGCCTTGAGAATGTATCATTCCAATCTCTGTCAACCCTTCAGAACGCAAAACAGTATTCAACGCACCCAACTTCAAACGATTGATACCATACACATAATTTATTTGAAACGCCGAATTGTACCCTTGTAAATAATTTGATTTATATCGATCCGATGCAAAATCCCCTTCATCATAAATCATGGCGGAATCATATAATCGCGGAATTTCAGACTGGGCTTGCGAAGCCAAAAACACCGTTTTTACTGGTGATTGATCGGTGATTTCATATTTATTCACGGGGATAAATACTTTTCTAGGATTCGCAGAATCTCCCGATTCATTTTCTGTTGGGGGCTCATCCGGAACAACCACCGTTGCCGTATCTGTCGCTTCCCGAAAATTGACTCGAAAAAGTGTTGGATTCTTTCTCAAATCACGCAAATGTCCATCACCCATACTCACCGAATCCGCTTTATTAGAAATCAACTTGGGCTTGATTTCAAATTCATCTTCTGGCACAATAAATACCCTTAAAACATCCTCCTTTTTCACACCCGCATCAATCAAACCACTCAGCAAGCTAGGCATCGCATTTGGCACATACACCGAGCGATTGATACACTCCCTGTAGTCATCAGACAAAATTAAGATCCGACCTTTTTCTTTGGCAATTCCGGCAATTTGTCCATTTCTAAAAGTGATTGCCTCATATGCATTTCTCGCACCGCGATTCAAGGCACTTTGCATTACCTGTTGATGCGAAGGAACTTGATGCATCACCGTCTTGTTCGTGTTAAAAGGAGATTTGGCATAATCCCTCAATTCCGTCTCTAGTTCTTGAACACGACCAAAATAGGGCAACAATTGTCGGAACATTTCCCGATTTTCTGCAGGAATCCAGTTCTCTAAATCCGCTTTGATGATAGGCATCGAATCGCGTAAACCCTTGATGGTTGGCACACTGCCGAACGCCGGATCAATTTCTGAATCATCATCCGATGAATTGTCGTCTGAGGACTCCGTTGACTCACTCGTCTCCGTTGATTCACGCAAAGACTCAGCCCTAGTTTTCCAAAAACGGTCCCAAAGCGTAGAAGAAACCATCGCTCTTACCGCCTCAACATGGGTTCTAAGCGATGTTGGAACAAATATTCCACCCATTGAATCCGTCTTCAAACCCACAGAATTATCGGCCGGAAACAAAGAATTCAGGGCAACCGCCAAGGCCCATTCATATTCGCTATCAGGATAGCTTAGCATTTCCGAAACGTCATCGCTACGCGACTCATCCGAGTTGTCCAAAAAATCCTTCGCATAACTCAATGACTCAAATCGGATCTTTTCGATCGCGCCCGGTTGTTTTTTCTGGAAATCACGCATCGCCAAAAACAACGTCTCTGGAAATTGAGCAAATTTTTGCCAACTCACGTGCAAATAATCCATGTGCAATGAATCTGGATGTCTCAGATACTGTTGCATCAAAATGATCTGGATTCTGTGCCAAGGCAAATAAACTACATCAAATTGGGTTAGATCCCCAGAACGCAACAAGGACAACAACGCCTCCGATGTACTCGCAGTAAATGTCGAATTGCTCCAATCCATCAAAGTAACTCTGTGTTTTAAGCTATCTTGAAATACAGGCCCCTGGTACACAAGTTCTTTCGCGGCGGAACTGTCAACCGTTGGACTCCCCCATTGTCCATTCAAAACAGTTGCGCTGAGGTATTGCAAAACTGTTAAACAAAGCGCTAGAGGCCATTTTACCCCACGGCAACTCAACATAGATTTCACCATTTATATCAAACGAGATTTAGGACTTGTTCTTTGATTTGTTCCAATTTTTCTTTCATCTGAACCACAGCCTGTTGCATAGGAAAGAAGTTGCTTTTCACACCCATGGTATTCATTTCTCTCCCCATTTCTTGGGCGATAAAATTCAGTTTTCTACCCAAGGGTTCCTTCTGTAGACAGGTTCTGAAATAGTCCAAATGTTGCTGCAAACGCTGCTTTTCCTCGGCAATATCCCATTTATCCAGGTACATTAGTATCTCCTGTTCAAAGCGATTGTTATCTCTCAATTCCGTTGAAACATGATCAGCCAATTGCCCATAAATGCGATCGCGCAAGCCTTGCTTGCGCGGCTCCTCGTGAACCGAAACCTCGTTCAAATCAAGTTGAATTGATTCCACCAACGACAACAATTTAACGCCTGTTGCTTTCCCTTCTTCTTTGCGAAACTGAACCAACATATCCGCCGCTTGAAGCGTTAAGGATACAATGGCTTTTTTTACTTCGTCTTCTACGCCGCGCTCCCCTGTCTGAATGACCTCTGGAATGCGGATAATATCACGAAATGGATCGCGAAATTCCACCCCCAACGCACCACTCAATTCTTGATACTTATCCAAATAGGCTTTGGCCAAACCCACATTGATGTGTATCTCCTGATCCTCAGCCTTCACGTTGGGAAATGTGATAGAATAGGTACAAGTAATTGTCCCTCTCTCCAACTTTTCGTTCAACAACCTACGTATTTGAGGATCAACCTCATACAAAAATTTGGGCAAACGCAAATCCGCCTCAAAATACCGTCCGTTTAACGCCTTAATTTCACAAACCGCACGCAAAGAGGGCGTTTCCATTTGGGCCCTTCCGAAGCCCGTCATACTCTGAATCGAATTATCCATGCTAATTCAAGCGAAATTAACCCTTAATCAACAATTTTGAATCACCCATCAACCAACAATTAATTAACTTTGTACAACTTTGATGAAAGCACGCGCCATTTTAATCCTCCTCACCACAGCCACTTGTCTTTTATGGCGATGTGGTGGCGATACCCAAACCCAAGCACCTTCAGATTCTTCCTCCACCGAGGAGGGCATCATTACTCGGAAAATTTCTGGATTTTCGGCCGACAATGCCTATCAAAATATTGAAAAACAATTGGCCTTCGGCTTTCGAATTCCTGGCACAGCAGCCCACAAAAAATGCGCGGATTGGCTCTACAAGGAACTTCAAAACACCTGCGATACCGCCTATTTCCAAACCGGCGAAGGCAAAGCGCCCAAAGACGGCAAAAAAATACCCATTTATAATATCGTCGGAAGCATAAACCCGAAAGCCAAAAATCGAATGATCATCGCATCGCATTGGGACAGTAGACCCTACGCAGACCAAGACGATCAAAAACAAACCGAACCCATCCTGGCGGCAAACGACGGTGCCAGTGGCGTAGGAATAATCCTTGAATTGGCGAAAAATCTCAAAACCCAAAAACCCGATTGGGGCATCGATTTCATTCTTTTTGATGCGGAAGATCTCGGAATTTCAGAAATCGAAAATTCCTTTTGCCTGGGCAGTCAATATTGGGGCAAAAACCCACACATACCCAATTACAAAGCAAATTTCGGCGTGCTTCTAGACATGGTTGGCGGAAACAGTGCCCAATTCATGTGGGAGGAAAATTCCAACAATTACGCCAATTGGATTCTCGTCCACACCTGGCAAATTGCACAAGAGTTGGGCTATGAAAACTACTTTCCTTTGAAACTGATTGGTGCCATCACAGACGACCACAAATACGTTTACGAGGCCACAAAAATCCCGATGATTGATATCATCCAGTACAACCCCAATAGTGGATTTGCACCCTTTTGGCATACGCACGACGACAATATGGATGCCGTGGACAAGCGCACTTTAAACGCCGTTGGAAACACCATGCTCCACCTGATTTTTAATCCACCCGCCACCCTATGAGCCAATTCCCAACCCTAAAAATACTGGCTTTCGCCGCACACCCCGATGATGTTGAATTGGCCGCATCTGGCACCCTAATCAAACATATCAAGATGGGACATGCCTGCGGAATCATCGACCTAACCCGCGGTGAATTAGGGACCCGAGGCTCTGCCGATTTGCGGGACAAAGAAGCTGCCGAAAGCGCAAAAATTCTGGGATTGGCTGTGCGCGACAACCTGAATCTTGGCGATGGTTTCTTTGAAGAAAATGAAGAAACTTTGATCAAAGTGATTAAAGAAATTCGCAAATACAAACCCCAAATTGTTCTGGCCAATGCCATTGCGGACCGACACCCAGACCATGGCCGTGCCGCATCCCTCGTTTCACGTGCTTGCTTTTTGTCTGGTCTTCCCAAAATCGTTTGTGATCATGACGGAGAGAACCTTGCTGCGCATCGACCTAAAACCATCTACAATTACATACAAGATCGCAACATCGGACCCAATTTAATTGTCGATATTTCAGACGAATACGAACAGAAAATGGCCGCCATCATGGCATTCAAGAGTCAATTCTACGACCCAAATAGCAAAGAACCGCAAACACCCATCAGCGGCCAAGATTTCCTCACCTTTTTGGAGGCCCGGGCCCAAGAATTCGGTCGGTTGATTGGATGCAAATATGGCGAAGGTTTTACCACTGAAAGATGTATCGGAACGAGCAATCTACTTGACATACTTTAACAAAAATATCGTTGCCGCACACATGAATCGGTGCTCAGTTTCTGTTGGGAAAAAATGGATCGCAGCGATGTCAGTGATTTTCGCATTTGTTTCCGCCGGGGCCCAAGTCAAAATCGCCGATATCATCGCAAACAAACCCTACGTAATCAATCTCCATCCCACCGATACGGGCAAACTGGTCGTGTTATTGCCTATGCCCTTCGCAAGTTCACAGTTCAAACCCGAAGTGTATAAAGTAAAACTGCCGCCCGCCTCAGAAGTTCACGCCATTCACTTGGTTTACACCCGCTATAAACAAGTAGACACATTCAATCAGCCCAAACTCAATCAACGCCGTTTAAACAACCTAAAGTTGCTGTGGCCCGATGTTTTCAAACAAAACGATATCGCCTGGAGAGTCTTTGAACAAAAATCGCCAAAAACCCTAGAGGCAGCAGAAAACTGCTACCATGGATTTGTGATTTATTTAAAAAACCATCCTCCAAAAGCGGAAACCGAAAAGGAAATTGCCAAGATAGATCGGGTGATAAAAAGCTACAAAGACTCTCAGGTTTGGATCCCCGAAACCGTCACTTATCGCGTGAGAAGACGTCAAGAAGAAACCGGCTATTACCTCCCCAACAGCAGAGATAAACGCAAAAAAAATATCAAATTTACCAGCGGAGGCATTTGGTTTAGGCAGAAAGAATTCAGAATGATTAAAGACTCAATTCCGTTAAAAAGGATACCGGGTCATTACGAAAGAACGGGATTCTTCGACACCTTTGGTTTGAGAAAAACAGACGAATTCAAAATCCTAACCCGGAAGAATTGGGGAGGAAAATATGCGGTTTTGGTTGATGTCACTGGCAGTATGACCCCCTACACGGCTCAAGTCATGCTTTGGATGAAACATTCAACATCCTGCCTCGAAAACGGGAGAATTGTTTTCTTCAACGATGGCAATGAGGCGCCCGACATGCTAAAGCGGATTGGCTTTACCGGTGGAATCCACATGGCCGAAACCCATGTTTTTGATTCTGCATATGCCGTGATGAAAACAGCAATGCGGCGAGGCAATGGAGGCGATTTGCCAGAAAACAACATCGAAGCGTTGATTGCTACACAAAAAAAATGGCCCATGATAGACAGTTTTATCATGATTGCCGACAACAATGCGCCGATAAAAGACATTACACTCATCAAACAGGTCACAAAACCTGTGAATATTATCCTTTGCGGTGTGACCGATAAAATTCATCCCCATTATGTTGAACTTGCAGCAAAATCGGGCGGAAACATTTACACCATCGATGCGGAAATTGGCGGGCTAAACAAACTCAAATTGGGAAGCCGAATTGATGTGGGTAGATCCGTATTTGAATACAGAAAAGACGGCCTCATTCGCGTTTTTGACTATTAACGATTGAAAGAAATGACAGAGAAAAAAACCATTGAAACCGATATCATCATCATAGGCGCAGGTCCAGTTGGACTCTTCGCCATTTTTGAAGCAGGACTACTCAAATTGCGATGCCATTTGATTGATGTTTTGGCGGAACCGGGAGGGCAGTTGACAGAAATTTATCCCAAAAAACCCATCTACGATATCCCTGGATTTCCAAGCGTTCTTGCGGGGGATTTAATCCGCAATTTGATGGAACAAGCCGCTCCATTCAAACCGGGATTCACACTGGGCGAGCGAGCAGAAAGCATCGAACAAACCCCAGAAGGCCATTTTATCGTAACCACAAATTTGGGCACAGTTCACAAAGCACCAAACATAGCCATTGCAGGCGGATTGGGCTGCTTTGAACCAAGAAAACCCCCTATCGAAAATCTCGCAACTTTTGAGAATCGAGGCGTGGAATACATCGTAAAGGACCCCGAGAAATTTCGCAACAAACGCATCGTTATTGCCGGTGGCGGAGATTCTGCGTTGGACTGGACGATTTTTTTGAAAGACTTGGCGAGTGAAATCACCATGATCCACCGAAGGACGCAATTCCGGGGTCATTTAGACTCGGTTCAGAAGGTAATGGACATGGCTACCCATGGAGACATTCAGTTGATGGTAAACAGCGAAGTGTCACATTTGGCAGGGGATGACAGCAGCGAAGGACTCACCCGGGTGGGCATCTCAACCGATGAAAAAGAGGAATTAACTTGGATAGATTGCGATTATTTCTTGCCATTATTTGGGCTATCTCCCAAACTTGGACCGATTGCCGAATGGGGATTAAATATTAGCAAATCTGCCATCGAAGTAAATACGTTGGACTACAGCACCAACATTCCAGGCATTTACGCCATCGGTGATGTCAATACTTATCCGGGCAAACTCAAATTGATTCTTTGCGGATTCCATGAAGCCACGCTCATGGTACAAAGTGCATTTAAACGCATTTATCCGGATAAAAACAATGTACTCAAATACACAACTGTTAACGGCGTTCAAGGATTCTGATGCTAACCCTGATTTTATTTAGAAGCGTTTTTAAATGGATATTCCGTATCCTTTTGGCCTTTGTTTCGATCTCTCTGTTGTGGGTGGTAACCTACCGTTTTATCAATCCCCCCACCACCTTACTGATCGCGTCGAGAGAAAGTGAATACTCCACCGCCTCACTACAAGAATGGGTGGACTATGATCAAATCGCCGACAATGTAAAAATGGCCGTGATTTGCGGTGAGGACCAACGATTCAAAAATCATATGGGTTTTGATTTCAAAGCCATCGAAAAAGCCATTCAGCACAATATCAAAGGTGGCAAAACCCGAGGCGCTAGCACAATAAGTCAACAAACAGCCAAAAATGTATTCCTCTGGGAAGGCCGTTCCTGGATTCGAAAAGGACTCGAAGTTTGGTTTACAATGCTCATTGAAGGCCTATGGAGCAAAGAGCGAATTTTGGAGGTTTATTTGAACATCATTGAACTCGGCCCTACCGAAGACAGCCTATACAAATACAACAAAACCGATCGTACATCGGTGAACGAAAACGCAGAAGAAAACGACAAAATCCGACCCATTTTTGGTGTAGAAGCAGCTTCTCAATACTACTTTAACAAATCGGCAAACACGCTCACCAAAACGCAATCCGCAAAATTGGCCAGCATTCTTCCCTGTCCAAGAAGCTGTGGAATGAATAGCGCCTTTGCGCTCAACCACCGGGCATTTATTCTGCGCTGTATGCGGCGATGGGGCAAAAAAATCATGCTGTAAGTCCCCATTTACCCATTCAGAAAAATTGTCGTATTTTTGCATAAATTAAATTATGGCAACCACACAAGACGTATCTGTAGGCAATTTCATTCGCTACAACGGCGAACTCGTTCAAGTGATAGAATGGCAACATCGTACCCCAGGGAATTTACGCGCTTTTTATCAAGGAAAAATGCGTCGCGTAAAGGACGGAAAATTGGCTGAAAATCGCTTTAGAAGTGGAGAAGCCGTGGAAATCGTGCGCGTTGAAGTCAAAGAATTGGCCTACCTCTACGAAGACGGCGACGCCTTTGTTTGCATGGACAATGAAACCTACGATCAAATCACTGTAGCCAAATTCATGTTTGGAGAAGGCGCAAAATTCATGAAAGAAGGCGATACAGTATTGATTTCTTTTGAAGGCGATACACCCATTTCGGCAGAAGCCCCGGCGCACGCCATCGTGGAAATCACATACACCGAACCCGGCGTAAAAGGTGATACCGCAACAAATACACTCAAATCCGCAACCACTGAAACCGGTGCCGTAGTCATGGTCCCCCTGTTCGTGAATATCGGAGAAAAAATCAAAGTGGATACCAAAACGGGATCCTATGTTGAACGCGTAAAATAACCTCACGGATGCAACCGTTGATGTCCGCCGAGGAAGGTTTTTTGGCCTTCCCAGAAAAAGAATTAGCCACCCTAGAAAACGCAAAGGTGGTGATTCAACAAATCCCCTACGAATACTCCAGCTCCTACCTCATGGGGTCAGATAAAGGCCCCGCAGCCATGGTAGAGGCCAGTCATTTCGTGGAATTCTACGACGAAGAAATCGATCGTGAAGCCTATAAGAATTTTGGAATCGCCACCCTGCATCCCATTGATTTTACCGGCAAAATCGACGCCGATGCCGTAGAACTTATTGCAAACCAAACCCGCGAACTTCTCCAGCTCAACAAATTCGTAGTTTCACTCGGCTCAGAACACACCGTAACCTACGGTTTTATGCAAGCCTACGCCGAGAAATACCCATCCATTAGCGTTTTGCAAATTGATGCACACAGCGATCTCAGAGCCGCTTATCACGGAAACCCTTACTCTCATGCCAGTGTGATGCATCGTATCCACGACATGGGGCTAAATTTGGTGCAGGTCGGTATTCGCGCACAATGCATCGAAGAAAGCAACCTCATCAAATCATCAAACAATATCCATACTTGGTATGCCCATGATCTTTGGGACAACGATGTTTGGATTGATGATTGCATCGACAAATTGGGCGATGTAGTCTATGTAACCATTGATGCCGATGGTTTCGACCCCTCTGTAGCACCTGCCGTAGGCACAGCCGAACCTGGCGGATTGAGTTGGATTCAGGGTTGCAAATTGCTCAGAAGAGTGGCCGAACGCAAAAAAGTGGTGGGTTTCGATATTGTAGAAATCGCACCGCGTGAAAACGACATACTGACCGAGTTTACCATGGCAAAATTGTGCTATAAATTCTTAGGATACCTCAATTTAAACAATCGGATATGACAACAGCCCAAAGAATTTACTTGGACAATGCTGCCACAACGCCCATCGCAGAAGAAGTAGTTGAAGCGATGATTCCCGTAATGCGCGAACATTTTGGGAACCCCAGCTCAACCCATGCCCATGGAAGAAAAGTGAAAGGACTCATTGAAGAAGCACGCGGTAGCATCGCAAAAATGTTAGGCTGTACTCCGGGTGAGATTTTTTTTACCAGCGGTGGAACCGAAGCCGATAACCTCGCAATCAGAGGCAGCGTGGCCAATCTGGGCATTGAGAATATCATCTCTTCACCCATCGAACACCATGCAGTTTTGCATACCGTAGAAGAGCTACATCATAAGAATGGCATCGGATTGCATATGGTAAATCTGCTTCCAAATGGTCATATTGATTTGGCGCATTTGCAAACTTTGCTCAATTCAACCTCAAAACCCCTCGTTACCTTGATGCATGCCAACAACGAAATCGGGAACATCATCGATATCGAAACCGTGGGTAACATGGTGCACCAAGCAGGGGGAATCTTTCATTGCGACACAGTTCAAACCATGGGACAGTATCGTTTTGATTTAAGCCAAGGTCACATCGACTTCCTTGCCGGCGCAGCGCACAAATTCAATGGCCCAAAAGGCGTTGGATTCATTTACATCAACAAAAAAAACAGAATTCACCCACAAATTACAGGCGGTGCACAAGAACGCGAAATGCGAGGCGGTACAGAAAATGTCATTGGCATTGTGGGATTGGCAAAAGCCTTGGAGATAGCCTACCGCGAAATGGACGCCAAAAAAGCGCATCTTGAACAGATCAAAGGCTTGATGATTCAGTTGCTAAAAGACTCGATTCCCGATATTTCTTTCAATGGCGATGCAGAGGGCAACTCTCTTTACACTGTCTTGAGCGTTTCACTGCCCCCCAATGAAGCAGGTAGCATGATCCTTTTCAACCTTGACTTAGCCGGCATTTCAGCCAGTGGAGGAAGTGCTTGTTCCAGCGGTGCCACCGGCGGAAGCCATGTCATCAATGCACTTTACCCAGGCACAAACCGCACTACAGTGCGATTCAGTTTTGGAAAACAAAATACCGAAGACGATATTCGATTTACAGTAAATCAACTCGCCAATTGGTACGGTCAAAAATCATAATCCCTGTTTTCATTCTAGCCACACTAATCGTTCATAGTTGCGCTACAATCATTACGGGCAAAAAACAAGCGCTGTATATCGTGTCAAACCCGCCAGGGGCCAGCATTCACGTCGCGCGAATCACCGTAACCAAAATCCCAGGGGATTCACCGAACGATTCCACCACTGCAACAATCCCAACCACAACAAGTTTAATCCCTGATTCTACCATTTCTGGAATCACGCCTTGCTTCATCAAAGTGCGGAGACCCCTGAAAGACAGCCTAGTTATCACAACCACTCTTCCTGAACACGAACCCACCAAACAAATACTAAAACCCCGATTCAACGAATCCGCCAGCCTCAATTTTATCATCCCCTGGAACTGGATGATTGATGCAATGACGGGAAGTTTGATGCGATATTCCTTGCCAGATACTTTTGTGCTGAGAGAAATCAAAAAAACAAAGTAATTTTGCCATTGCAAAACAATGCCAACCCTTTACCTAACTCGAAAAGAACATTTCAACGCCGCACATCGGTTGTGGAATCCTACATGGAGTGAAGAAAAAAACTCCGAAGTCTTTGGCAAGTGCGCAAACCCACATTTTCACGGTCACAATTTCGATTTATACGTTTGTGTAAAAGGCCAACCCAATCCGGATACAGGTTGCGTCATCGACCTTAAAGTGCTCAAAGCGATCATTCGCGAAGAAGTGATCGACCACCTTGATCATCAAAATCTAAACCTCGATGTACCTTGGCTAAAAGACACCATGCCCAGCATCGAAACCGTTGTAGTTGCCATTTGGCAACGTCTTTCACCCAAACTACCGGAGGGTGTATACTTGCATAAAATCACCCTTTGGGAAACACAAAACAATTTTGTGGAGTACTTCGGGGAATAGCTCCAGGCATGAAAGCGCTTAAGCGTTGGTTTCAAAACAGCAAATGGTCACACGAATGGCCAGTCAATTTATCTTTCCTTGGAATTCTGCCGTTCTTTTTTGCGACCGGAGGTTGTCTGCTTTATACATCAGACAGCGGAGCTTACCTCATGACCGCCCAAAGTCTGTCCATCCCCTTAGATCGGTCTGTATTTTACAGTCTTTACCTGCGCGGATTGACCGATTTGATGTCGCTCTTCACCCAACCCATCCTCGCTGAAATCGTTGTATTGCCGCCGTTGATATTGCTCTTTGTGGGCATCTTTCAACTCGTAAAACAGTTATTTCCTTCAACCCTTGACTTAAACCCTGAAACAACAGCATTTCCAGCCACTGTAAAACAACGATCGATATTCTTGTCGATGTGGCTCTGCGCCTGCTTTCTCACCCCAATGCCTTGGTTTTTACTCCAAGCGATGCCCGATATTTTTACTGCGATTCTCTGCATTTTCGTATTGCTATTTCTGCAAAGCAAATCATGGCGTAATTCCATTTTTTGTGCATTGGTAATCACAGTTTCCGCCGTGATGCACAACGCCAACCTGATAACCCTTACCCTCGTTTCAATGGCCATTTGGCTCGCTAGGAACGGTTATCTGGGAAAATGGACGCATCCCTTGAACCAATTTATTTCTCGACCTAAGTCACAATCCCTTGTTGCCATCGCTATCCTTCCATGGGCACTATTGATTGGAAGCAATGTTTGGGGTGGTAACGGAATTACTGTTGGCAAAGGTTCCCACGTTTTCTTCATGGGTAAACTCTGTGAAAATGGCATCCTTAAAACCTATTTGGAGGATCAATGTGCATCAAAACCCAATCCATTTTGCGCGTTTAAAGACAGCTTGCCAGAACACACTTGGGACTTTGTCTGGAATAGCCACGGGATCCTCGAAAAAACCGGCGGATGGCATCAAAGCAAAGAACTGTACAACCGCATTATCCTGGGCACACTGAGCAAACCAAAATACATCGCACTACACCTTGAAGCAGCGATAACTGCAACGGCACAGCAAGTCGTCCTAACCCATGGCGGTGATGGAATAACACCCCTCGACACTTCCGCGACGCTAGCCCAGGAATTAAAATTACACTATCCTGAAGAATACCAAGGGTTTATCAATGAATCCAAACAACAAAAGTCTCAAATCGATTTCGATTTTTACAACCGAATTTACGATGTGTCGGCCCTCATTCTACTGTTAACTGCCGTATTTTTCCTCTACCGTAGGCCGAATCCCCTGTTGATCACATTCTTCGGAATCGCAGCATTGTTTGTATTGTGCAATGCGTTTTCTACGGCCTGTTTTGCCAATGTATTGGCCCGATTGAATGCGAGAGATTTTTGGATACTTCCCATGCTGTCCAGCGGAATTATCGTACAGTATTTTTATCCCGGTTCCCCAAAGCAACATCAGCCCAACCCAAATCAATCGATCCGGTAAACGGGATACAGATTGTGCGTCTTCTCATAGTGGGCAGATTGCTTATATACCCAGTTTAACTGTCCCCAAGAATCTTTGGCAAATTCACTGTCGTTGGCTTTTTTCCGCAAGAATTCTGCTCGCTTCTCTGGATGATTCTTTAACCAATCCGCTGCCAAATCCTCAAAAACATAGTCACTGTATCCCTCTTTCTGCATCAAAATACCATCAAACGCATTCCAAGCAAAATAGGAATCGGCAGAGCGTGGCTCCAATACAGAAACTACAAATTTGGCATTGACCGAAGTAATCGGAACTACCACATCTCCTGCACGCAGTTGAACCGCCAATACCGTGTCTCTGGTTTTTATGCTGTGGTGTAAATAATGCTTTTCATAGGGATGATTCACTGTTTTAAATTCTGTGATATAGCTCACTCGCAACGAAACAACTGTATCAAATGGAATCGGTTTACAGATCACTTTGTTTAACTTCAACTTCTGAATCACATCGCCATAAGCAAACGGAACCACATAGGCTGTGGGCACTTTTACACTGTCAGTACTTCGATAACGATCGTAATACTTCACTTTTTTCGACCAGGGCCTGCTTCTATCATACACCAACCGATCCGCGCCTGAAATTTCACTTGGCCGATATCCAGATTCAAAACCCAAGAAATCAATCTCCGTACATTTTGTCTGGTCGAGCTGAAATTGAATGGGCATCCATTGTCCGATGGGTTTGGGTGCAAAATCTACATACTTTCTTCTTACCGCAGAAAATTCACTTCGCAATGAGGGTTGGGTGGCAGCGATTAAAAATTGTTCCATAAATGCCAAAGTCCCCAACATTCGCTGTGAAAACGGTTTCAGCATATGGGTTTCAACCGTATAGCCCAATGTATGATGAAGAGCGGCAAAGCCCGTAGCATATCTGCCGCTTTCATAGAAAGCAAACAATCCACTATCGGGAATGGTTTTCATGGTTTCAACATAGGGAGCCGTAGGCCATTGATTGGCGGTCAAACGCTCTTTTAACGATTTCTCAAAGGGCATGAGAACATCCGTTAATCCGGGTTGCAATTTTTCCGGACGCGTGTGAAAATAGGTTAATACATATTGATAATCTGCGCCATTGGAGGTATGGTTATCGATAAATAAATCGTATTGTTCCATCGCCATCAAACCTACCAAAGACCTCGCATTCCTCGAGTCCAACTTGATGAAGTCTCGATTCAAATCTAGGTTTTGTGCATTCCCTCTAAAGCCATATTCCACTGGACCATTTTGATTGGCTCTCGATGTAGCATTTCGATTGAGCGTACCGTCAACGTTGTATTGGCAAACGACATGGAGTTGTAAATAGGGCAACACTTGTTGCCAATACTGACCAAAGAAGAGCATATCACGCAATAAAATCATACTGGCGTCTGTGCCTTCCGGTTCACCAGGGTGAATGTTGTTGTTAATTAGTACTTTCACCAGGGGTATGGCTTCCGCTTTCGGCCCTGCTTCGATGCCCACATCACCATGGCCAAATCGGTCCATCCTGTCCATGGCGGGACCATTCAATTTAAGGACATATATTTCTTTTCCTACATCACCCAATCCGATGGATTGAAGCGAGCAGTAGGCGGGAAAGGTTGCCGCGAGCTGCTTGTACCACGACACGCATTCATAATAGTCGGCTGTCTCTAGGCCTTTTGATTTCTCGAATGGAGTTAAAAGGGAATCGAAAGATTTTTGCATTTCGGGGCTCAGGGCTTTGCCCTGAGCCTTGCGCGCGCCTTCGGCGCGCATCATCGCCCCACTCAAACCCAATGTACCAAACTCGTCCTTCGCGATAAACTCATAGGCCCCTTCAACCGAAGTCTTGAATGACTCCGGCGGCCGCTTCATTTTTTTCGACTGCGCCTGCAATGCACCACCCAAAACCAAAAAATACCCAATCAACCAAACCCTGTATCCCATCCCCAATCAATTATCGTATCCGATCCATACTCCGAACCAAACGCTCGTCTTTTCTAATATTGATCACAGACAACGCAGCAAAAAATATGAAAAAATGAGGCCAAATAAAATGAATTCCGAATTGACCAATGTAATTATCGTGAGCCATCGACAAAAGCAAATATCTCAAATACAACACGGCCACAGCCAAAATGGCAAAGCCCAATGTGATCCATGCTGCCTTCAACTGACGCTTCCGATTCCGAAACAAAAAGACAGTCACCAACCCAGAAATCATCATACCCACCGTAAAAAATGCCGTAAGTAAATCCGGCGTGTAGATGGTATTTCCATCGGTTACAACACCCGAGTAACTATGCCATACCATCAACACACTCGAATTGCTGTTGTCGCTTGCGTTAAACCAAGCATAGACCGGATCTTGCCAAAGGTTCACATATCCGATGACAACCACTAAAATTAAAAATATCGTTTGAATGCGCTGAATCATGAATTCAAACCTACCGAAAATTTGGCAATCTTCAATCGCAAATTCCGCCGATTATTTCACAACTTCTCAGCAATTAAACCGCCGAAATTACAATGCGCATGGTGGTATGCTCAAACGGCACACTCGATTTCACATAAATTTCCCCTCGGTGATAATCAGTAATGATTCGCTTTGCCAACGACAATCCCAGTCCCCAACCACGTTTCTTTGTGGTGAAGCCCGGTTTAAAAATCGACTTCATCTGATCCCGTGAAACACCCTTTCCATTGTCCGTGATATCTACGACAGCCTTATTCTTAATCAACTTTACACTGCATTTCAAAACCCCCTCACCATCCATGGCATCAATGCTGTTTTTTATCAAATTTTCTATCACCCAGTGAAACAAATTTCGATTGATTCTACATAAAACATCCGATTTCCAAAATTCAGATTCAAAAACAACGCCCTTGCCCGATCTGTTTTTCATGTATTCAATCGATTCTCGCATCACCTCATTTAGATTCAAAGTTTCCAAGACCGGATCCGATCCGATTTTTGAAAAGCGCTCGGTGATAATATTTAGGCGATCAATATCCTTCCGCATTTCCATGGGGGCACCCTCCGGTAAATCCCCCAATTCCATCACCTGCACCCAACCCATTAGGCTAGAAATTGGTGTTCCCAATTGATGCGCCGTCTCCTTCGCCAATCCCACCCAAACCTTATCTTGCTCAGAACGCGTAGAATAGGAGAAAGCCACGTAGGACACAAACATGAATAAAGCCACTATCCCCAATACCACATAGGGATAATACTGCAATTGGGTTAATACCGTACTACTACCGTAATACACTTTGAAATCTACATCCTTATCAACCGGCACAATGATGGCCTCATTCTCGGTTTTAAATTCCTCCAATTTCGCACCCAAATACTGATCTACACGCTTCCTACCAATTGTATCAATGTTCACAAATTCTAAAATGGACCCTTTGTCGTCAACCAAAATCGCTGGAATCGTGGTATTCGACTGAACAACACGCAATTGGAATCCCAAATCTCCATCGCTGTTGGGATCCGTTAGTATACTCTCCGCCTCCGCCCACATTTCCATTTTCTTCTTTTCCTCTCCTGCGATTTTCACCACCAAACGCTGACTCAAATACAGTGTAATAATACTGATCAAAAGCGCTAACAACATCAAAATAATCTTGATAAATCGCCTCGACTCATAGAAATTGACAATGCCTCGCTTTTTCATCTACCGAAGAGTAACCGTTTGAAAAATACAAGCCGTCAAAATACGCAGATCATCCGCCACAGAATAATCCCGCGCGTACGTCATCACCGCATCCCATTCGAACTCAGTTCCCTTGAATTGCTGCGCCACCTCAAACACCGGTGATGCCAACTTGGGTAAACTGGCCGTAGCACCTGAGCTTTGATACCCAACCCAAGTCCTTTTTCCCATCAACACAGAAATCAATTCACCCAAGCAAGTTCTACCACCATGGAAAAAAAGCAAAAAAGGAATCAATGCCAACATCGTGAATGAAATCACGACATCAAACACCCTCTTATTTCTCAAATGTTGAACCTGCGCCAAATGATAATTTACTTCCAATGTAAACAATTCACCCGGCAGGTTCTTTGAGTCGGACCCAATAATCGTCTCCCCCTTTTCCGGGGCGATTTTCACTTGGACAGGCTTGGATTGAAAATCGTTCATGTGCCACATGATTCGCGCTGACGAAACATCCTTACCGCTGAAAATCACCAAATCAGGTCGGTAAATCTCCAAAACTTCAGACATCTGCTCCAAATGACCAATAAAACCGGGCTGCCTAACCTCACTGGCCGAAACCCAACCCAACACTTCATGGTTCACCCGTCCGCGCTTCAACAAATTCTCTATGCGATGATTTTCTGATTCACCACCCACCAAAATCACCCTACGCCTTCCCCCATGATCAAATCGAGAATCTCCTACCTTCAAAGACTGCGCGATTCCTCGAGTTAAAAACACCGCTCCAACAGCCCATGCTGAGCCCAAGGCCAATATCGCACGGGAAAATTGAAGGTCCTTCGGCAGAAAAGCATACATCGCAAAAAGAGCAAAGGAGCCAACCAAAGTACCCCTGAATAACCTGCGCGCAACAAACGGTTTATCGTAACCACCCCAGAGGTACACAGATGTCATCACCAAACCAATGTAAACCGGAATATGAATGGTAAAGAACTCCGACGGATAATACCCACGAACAAATTTGTGATACAATTCCCAATACTTCGCGATGCCCAGATACCCGAGGAAAATGAGGAAAAAATCAAACATGGGCAACCATATTTTTTCGGCCAAACGAGCGCAAAAAGCAACCGAAGCCCTTAAATAAATCGCCAATTGAATGAAAAACGCAAACCTGCCCGCAACAGAGCTGCTGTAGTGCTTTTGAGCAAATAACACCATGGCATTGTAGAACACCTTGACATAATTCGCTGTCTTTCGCTTTGTGCTTTCGCCCTTGTAATGGATGATGGTGGTTCCGGCAAAATAGACATTTTTATATCCGCCAAGCGAGATGCGATAACTCAAATCAACATCTTCTCCGTACATGAAATAATCCTCATCCAACAATCCCACTTTTTCCAAAGCAGACGATCGCATCAACATGAAAGCGCCACTCAACACATCCACCTCGTGGGTTTCATGCTCACTCAAATACTTCAAATGATAACGACCAAAAACGCGTGACTTTGGAAACAATCCACTGAGACCCGTCATTTTAAAAAATGCAACCTGAGGGGTGGGTAAACCCCGTTTACTCTCTGGCAAAAACTTGCCCTTTCCGTCAATCATTCTCACCCCCAAACCACCAATGTCCGGGTTCGATTCCATGTGATCCACGCACAACTTCAAACTGTCTTCTTGCACAACAGTATCGGGATTCAACAGGAGAACATATTTGCTATTGCTCAATCGCAACGCTTGATTGTTGGCCTGAGAAAAGCCCAAATTCTCCTTGTTGGCAATCAATTGAACCCAAGGAAATTTGTCTTGAACCATACTCACACTGCCATCTACACTGTTATTATCAACCACCCAAACCTCCGTGTCCATCCCAACAATTGCCTTTTCCACGGAACGCAAAGCCTGCTCAAGAAAGTACTTGACATTATAATTTACGATCACAACAGAAAGGGTATGCTGCATATTTGGGCGTAGCAAATTACAATAAATATTCGGTTCTCTGTGCGATAGACCGACCCAAAGTAACCTCGTCCGCATATTCAATTTCACCACCCACCGCGATTCCTCGCGCAATGCACGTGACAGTTACACCAAAGGGCTTCAATTTTTTTGCCAAATAAAACATGGTTGTATCCCCTTCCACCGTTGCGCTCAATGCCATCATCACCTCCTCCACCAGGCCATTCTCTACCCTTGAAATAAGCATCGAAATATTCAAATCATCCGGACCAATGCCATCCATCGGGGAGATCAGACCTCCCAAAACATGATACTTGCCTTTAAACTGTGCTGTTGACTCAATAGCCATTAGATCACTAAAATCCTCCACCACACAAATGACACCCTCGGAACGCCTCGAATTGTTGCAAACATCGCATCGCTTGTGATCGCTCACATTCCCGCAAATTTCACACAAATGCAACTCCGTTTTCAACTTCAACAGGGCATCAGCCAAATTGGCCACCTCCATCTCTGGTCGCTTCAACAAATACATCACCAATCGCAAGGCCGTGCGCTTTCCAATCCCCGGAAACGACGATAAAGCCTCCACTGCTTGCTCCACAATACCCGATGTAAATTGCATACCTCGCGAAATTACATCATAGTTTTTAGGTATTTACGAACTTGCATTTGATATAAAAAATCATCCTACCGTTGCACAGCATGTTTATCGAAGTACTGCAAGCCAAAATCCATAACGTCCGCCTCACTCAAACGGAATTAAACTACACTGGAAGCATCACCATTGATGAGAATTTAATCGATGCCTCCGGCATGTTACCCAATCAAAAAGTGATGATTGTGAACAACAACAACGGCGAACGCTTCGAAACCTATATCATCAAAGGCGAAAGAAATTCAGGTATCATTGGCTTAAATGGCGCAGCGGCGAGAAAAGGACAAGTGGGGGATGAACTCATCATCATGACCTTTACTTATCTCACCCCCGAAGAAGCCAAAACCCACCAACCAAACAACCTGTTTCCCGATAGAAACAATCGTCTAGTTTGAAAATCAACAAAAAAATAATCTCCCAAACCCTACTCATCCTTCTGGCCGTAGGGGTGTTTGTCCTGATTGGTTTGAAAATTGATTGGGTGGCCACCTGGAAATCCGTAAAAAATGCGCACATTGGTTGGTTTACCGCCGGCATTGTGGTGATGCTCATCTCACATTTTCTTAGAGGTTGGCGATGGAATTTACTACTCAAACCAGCCGGATATCCATTGAATCCATTGCGCGCATTTTACGCGGTAATGATTGGATATCTGATCAACGTCGCCACCAGCAGAGGGGGTGAATTTGTGCGATGTGCCATGGCGTCCAAAAGCGAAAAAGCCCCCGTGCCAACACTCGTGGGTAGCGTTGTCACCGAAAGAATCATCGACCTTCTGGTGATGGGTTTGCTCGCCATGCTCTGTCTGCTTTTACAATTTGAACAATTTTGGGGGTTCTTTGACCAATATTTACTTCAGCCCGCTTTAAATTATATGATTCCCATCCTCATTGGAATGGCATGCAGTGTTACCGCGTTGTTATGGTTGAAGAAAAGAAAAAAGTCGACCGCTCAAACCAACAACATTAACGAAAATTCAACCATTGAAGCCGGTCAACAGAACGCCCCGAAACCGAAGATTAACTGGGACGCCCCTAAAGAAACCATTTTTACCAAGTTTTCCGGAGGATTAAAATCGGTTTTTCAACTGGAAAAACCCTTAGCCTTTTTCATCGCTTCATTGGGAATTTGGATAGGTTATTGGCTCAACACCTATTTCATGCTAAAAAGTTTGGATGTCACCGTTGATTTTACGCTTGCAAATGCCCTAGGCGTTTTGATATTTTCTACCTTGGGTGTAATCGTTCCACTCCCCGGCGGAGCTGGAGTATGGGGGACGCTAGCCTACGGACTGACCCTCATTTATGGATTGCCCCAAGACCAAGCAAATACCTTCGGGATCTATTCCGTGGCTGTCAGCAATTTGCTTATGATCGTTTTTGGTAGCATTTCATACCTGCTGCTATATTTGGAAATTCAAAAAGCCAACAAAGATGTCGCTGAAGGATAAAATCGTCACCTTAGAAGTCGCCCAATCCATCGTAAAACAATGGCAAAACCAAGGCGATAAAGTCGTTTTTACCAATGGCTGTTTCGATATCCTTCATGCCGGCCATGTTCATTATTTGGAAGAAGCCCGGAGACTTGGAAATCAATTGGTGGTTGGATTAAACACCGACCAAAGCGTACAACGATTGGATAAATCTCCCGCGCGCCCAATTCAATCGCAAGAATCCAGATCCATGGTTTTGGCTTCTTTAGAATCTGTTTCTTTGGTCGTATTATTCGATGAAGACACACCCAAAGAACTCATTGAAGCGATTAATCCTAACATTCTAGTAAAAGGAGCCGATTACCAAATTGATCAAATTGTGGGTGCAAGTCATGTGATTGCAAAGGGTGGCGATGTCAAAACGTTGGAATTCCTGCCCGGCTTCTCTACCAGCAAAATCGAACAGAAAATTCTCCAAAGCCACGGAAAATGAGTTATTTTTCCTCACGATTTTCCCATCGTAGGCAATAACATTCAATGCTTACCCAAATCACCATCAACTCCGTATTGTTACCCCTCGCTTCGCTCGGGGTCCTTGCCTATATCCACTGGTGGTGGTC
>CAZZKP010000001.1:27619-42732 GCA_964654675.1 uncultured Bifidobacterium sp.
GGCCCAATTCGATATCATTCACACCACCGATGCCGATTGTAGATTGCACCCAAACCTCTACTTCCACCTACTAAAAACCATCCAACAACCCAATATTGAACTTGTTTTAGGCAGGGTTGAATTCACGACAAATTTTGCACTTCAAGGACTCACCATTCACTCCGACCAAGAAAATCCCGCAGGCCAAATAGAATGGAACCGAAAATCGCACCGACTCCTACAACAATACCAGTTGATAGAAAACTCGGCACTGATCGCGTTGGGCTATTCCGAATTTTTAAAAAAGAACCCCGCTGCCGCCAATGGCGCCAATCTAATGTTCAAAAAATCTGCCTTCCTTGATCTCGGCGGATATTCTGGAAATACGCATTTCGCCAGCGGCGACGATGTCTTTACCCTAGAAAAATTTCTACTTCACAATCCCAATTCGGTGGCCTTCTGTACCCACCCCCAAGCCTCTGTTGTTACCCATGTAGAAAGCGATTTTGCCGTGTTCAAAAACCAGAGAATTCGCTGGATGAAAAAAACATTTTTGCAAAAAACACAAAAAACAGCCCTAAAACAGACTTTCATGGGAATTTTCCTCTTGGGCTTTTGGGTGATGTCCATCGAAGCTGTGTTATCAGCCCACTATGAATCAATGGCTTTGCTGTGGCTGGGGAAACTGTGTGTGGATGCAGCCTGCGTATCTCTTCTTTTGCGAAATCACCCGCAAAAACCTTGTCTCCCAGATATTGTCCTATGCTCGATCCTACAAGTCCTCTGGTTACCCATGCTCGGACTTCTCGCTGCAAACAACCAATTCCAATGGAAAGGTCGATCCCATAGCGCCTGAGACCAATTTCATTCCTCCCCAAAAACCCAATTTCCTCCAACACCATTTCAAATCAATTGAATGGATCAACCCGGGCAACACTGATTCACTGTGGCGAAGATTATCGTCAAGTAAATCAAAAGGTCTACAAGTTGCTGGTGTATTTGTAGGGTTGATAATCAGCCATTTCGCCCATGCCCAGTGCACAATCAATAGCAAGACCTTCCCTTCAGAATTTTACGGAAACACGAACCAATTTTCCATTGCCAATGACATCATCGTTTCCAACATCCCTGTTGCCAATTCTAAGCAGTTTGCCTTTGCCATGCACAAATGCAACATGGATACCAATACCTGGCTAGAATCTGCCTTTTCCCTCGAAATCAACCCTTCCAGTGCCAATTATATCGAAGCCTATTTTCACTGCGATTCTATGCGACAAAATGGATGGATTATCCGATTGGGAGATACCGACGACGATATCCAATTGATTCTGAGAAAAAATGGCACTTCGCAGATCATTTTGAAAGGGGCAAAAGGCTATTTCAACCGAAGTAAATCCCATGTTACCATCAGAATCGTGAAACAGCCCGAACAAATCATCGTTCTCTATAAAGACAGTTCCTGGGAGAAATTTCAATGTCTAGGGGCGGGATACGATACAATGTCGAACCGACAATCCTACCACGGCTGGGGAATCACACAATCCGGGAGTAGCGCGGCGGGAAAACACAAAGTGGAGCTATGGTATATCGGGCCGCCGCGCCCCGACAAAAATCCACCCCATTTATCAAATATCCTTTGGATGCAACCCAGTCTCGCCAGATTGCAATTCTCGGAGCCCATCCAAACCCCAACAAGACAACAGTTCATTTGCAATTTCCACGCCGCCGATTCCATTTCAATGAGCAATTCGTGCACAGTGATTGTCAAATTCCCCAAAGTCTACTGCAATCAATTCAATACCATTCACTGCCAAAATCTATTAGATACAGCGAATAATGTGGCAGCCCATCTGTTCGATTCCGCCATGGTTGAATGTGAAACACCCATCTACCCCCATCAGATAATTTTCTCCGAAATCATGGTGGATCCCACACCATCAGCGGGGTATTTGCCGAACTCACAATACATAGAAATTTACAACGCCACCGATTCAGCAAAATGGCTGCACACCCTCACACTCTCTGATGCCCAAAAATCCTGCTCCTTGCCCAAGTATTTATTAATGCCCAGAGAATTCCTACTCTTACATAACAACCCAGATGGCTATTTTAATTATCTCAAAAACAAGGCAGTTCGAATTGAAAATCTACCGCATTTGAACTTGGACAAGGACGAATTGGCCCTAATATATTTCGGAGACACAATTCAACATCTTAACTACAGCGACAAATGGTACCACCCATTGTATAAAGGCGGTGGTTATGCCCTTGAAAAAACAAACCTGGCCTGTGGATGTATCGACAACTTCAACTGGCACAGCAACACAGAAAAAGGTGGAACCCCAGGCGAAGCCAATTCAACGCCCATCTCATGGCCTTCCCCTCGATCCCTTCACACAGCCTTAGAACCACCCCAGGCGAGCATAGTTGAACATCAATGGCGTTCCAATCAATTTCTAGAAATTGTCTGTAGCCAACATCCAGAAATCTCATTTTCCAACCATGACTCTACCCCTGCGCCCCAACTCATTTTGGTTTCAAACGAAGGCGATTCAGTCAATGCCACATTGATGCAAACAACACCCAAGGGCTGGTTATTTGATACCCACCTCAGCGCCCCGGTAGACGGAAAAGCCACCCTCCTCCATGCAAGAGATTGTGCCCATCGCTCAGTGATAGATACACAATTCCAAATTTTCAAATCTGTCATGGCTCCCGAACCAAATGACTTACAATTCAATGAAATCATGTTCAACGCCAACGATGGATCCACAGACTATATCGAACTGATTAACACCAGCAATCACCCCATCCAACTCAAAGGACTTGAATTGCTCTACATCAATGATGCACAATCAGCCCAACGCATTTCTCTCTGCACAGACTCCCATACCCTTTTTCCAAACCAAATCATTTGCTTTAGTGCTGAACCTTACGTACTTGCCAAAACCTACAACCCCAAAAGATATTTTTTTCATCAATATTGTTCCGCTTTCCCAAACCTATCGGCAAGTGGTGCACAACTTCAGTTGATCATAAATCAATCGCAAAATATCATAGATATAATGCAATATAACGAGTCTCAGCATTCCCAGTTCCTAGCCGAGACAAAAGGCGTAAGTTTAGAAAAAAACCATCCAAGAGCACCCAGTTCATCCCCCCAGTTTTGGATGAGTGCCACATCTACCGCGGGGTATGCAACCCCAGCAGAAACAAACAGTCAGCAAGTCAACCTTAACGCGGCCACGCTGAAAAAACACAAGTGTTTTGCACTGCTCAATAACGTCTTGGGGACTGATTTGAGGCAAAATAACGAACGTTTGAACACACTGATGTTATCATTTCACATGCCACAACCGGGTTATGTCCTTACGGCAAGTATTTATAATATGCACGGTGGCCTCATGGGTGTACCCATTCACCAAGCAATCATCGGCAAAGAAGGCATTTTACCCATCCCCCTTGAGATGTCGTATCACGAACTTTCTAGCGGAAATTACATTTTACATATCGATGCATTCCATCGAGAAGCTGACATTTGCAGTCAAAATTTACGCTGGATTTACATCAACAGATAACATGGACAACGCGACAATCCAACAAAAACTCAATGCGGAACTCGTTAATTACTACAACAGCGATGAAATCCGAGCTTTTTTGTTTTGGATCTTGCCTCATATGGAAGCCCAACAAACCCATGAAGAGGAGGAGTTAAACCGGATTGTTTTTGAACTCCAAACCGGCAAACCCATTCAGTACATAACCGGAATTGCATTTTTTGGAAAACTCGCGTTGAAAGTCACACCAAGTACTTTGATTCCTCGCCCGGAAACCGAAGAGCTGTGCGACATGATTCACAGACATTTCAAACAACAGTTGAACCCAAATCAATCAAATGGCTTCCCGTCCATGCCAATCCATGGAATAGACTTGGGGACCGGGTCCGGTTGCATTCCGATCTACCTACTCACGGAGAATCCCAATTGGAATTTCACCGGTGTTGATATTTCTGTATCAGCCATTGAAATAGCGAATGTCAATGCAAAAAACCATAACGTTTCAGACCGTTTTACAACGATTGTTGATGATGTACTGGGAACTTTTACATTGCCATCAAACATACAATTGTTGGTATCCAATCCACCGTACATTTCAACTTTGGAAAAAGAATCGATGTCCGCTCGCGTATTGGAATTCGAACCCCACAGCGCCCTATTCACGCCAGATCAAGATCCACTGCAGTTTTATAAAAAAATCGCGGAACTGGTTTCCAGTTCCGCGATTCAACAATTATCAATTTGGTTAGAAATCAACCAATATTATCCCACAGAAATTCAGTCCTTGTTTATTCCACTGGGTGAAACACAAATTCTAAACGACCTTTCCGGTAATCCCAGATTTCTTCACTGTGAAATGAAAAACGTTATTTCGCAATAGAAATCAACCCTGAGCCGTCTTTTACCAAACTACCCGCCTTGTACATTTGGGTGAGGGTTGTATAAATTCCTTGTGAAAAACGCTTTTTGTCTCTTTCGCCACTGCGCTCAAACAAAGCCGAAATTAAATCCCCTGAAGAAATTGCGTGTGACAACTCAGCAATGTAATTTAATATCACATCGCGCTTCGTTAGTTCACCCGCCTTCCTTCGTCCTCCGCCTTTGCGATACCCAGTTTTGGGTGGACGACCTCTGCGACCTGCAACCTTTTCCACCTGCGGTTTGGCCGGACGACCCCGCTTTCCAGTGCCCTTGGCCATTGCCTTCAGACGATTTTTCTTTGCGCGATCCTTCCACAATGCCAAAGATTTCGCCGCAACCGCCTTCACCTTCTCAATGTCCTTGGCTTGCTTCTTTTCTAACTTTTCAATTTCTTTTTCCGCTTGCGCTGTGGCCTTTTTTAACGCATTTGAAAGAGATTGTATTTCTTGTTCTAATAAGGTAAATGCACTCAAATATGCAACTTTTTTTGAAGCTCTTTTAGACTTTACCTTGTTCTTAGAACCTGGCTTACGCCCTCTTTTCTTAGGACCTTCTACGAGATTTGTTTCTATATTTTCCATAAAAATGACACAATTTTTACAATACCCAAAATGATATTTTTATTTAGACCACGAATCTACTAATTATATTTATCATACACCAAATATTTATGAAAAATTCTATTCAAAATTATTCATTTTTATTTTTTCAAACCGCTTGTAACCATTGTAAAATAACCTCTAATGATAGATTTGCATCCCATCTGAAAATATTGAATCTACTAAAATCAATGGTCGTTCACTCAATAAAGTATCTTATTTTTGCACCACCCACCGCAAAATCCATTGACTTTACTCTCAAATATATCGGACAAAAATTATATTAAAAGTCTAAACATTGAGACGCTAACAAAACTGTCTAATGAATTGCGCGAATTTATTACACAATCCGTTCTCTCCTCGGGCGGACATTTTTCCTCTAATTTGGGAGTCATTGAATTAACGATTGCATTGCATCATACGTTGAATTTTCCGAAAGATGGAATCATCTGGGACGTCGGACATCAATCGTATCCCCACAAAGTGTTAACGGGCCGAGGCAACTTATTGCATACCATACGCAGTTTCAACGGCCTATCGGGGTTTCCAAAACGAGAAGAAAGTCCGTATGACCTCTTTGGCACCGGACATTCGAGCACAGCCATTTCAGCAGCCATGGGTATGGCAGCGGCCGCAAATATCAAATCCTCTACCCAAGACCCCGCCGAAAATTTCCAGCCTCCCACTTTTGTTGCCGTTGTTGGTGATGGCGCCTTAACTGCGGGCCTTTCCTACGAGGCGCTAAACAACCTATTTGAGTCGAATCTCAACGTCATGATTGTACTAAACGACAATCACATGGGCATCGATCCAAATACCGGTGCGCTAAACACCCGTTTGCAGAAAGACCCAGAAAAAGTAAAATCATGGTTTGAATGGTTTGGTCTCAATTATCATGGTCCCATTGATGGACACAATTTAGAAGAATTGCTCCCCGCCATTCAACACTGCTACAATCAAACGGGACCCCGCCTCATTCATGTAAAAACCATCAAAGGCAAAGGCTACACACCCGCTGAAAAAGAGCAAACCAAATGGCATAGCGCCAGCAAATATGTCAAAATCGAGCAATCCAGTCAACCCAAAATCAAATGGCAAGATGTCTATGGCGATATGCTTCTCTCTTTGGCAGAGTCAAATCCAAAAATCGTTGGAATCACTCCCGCGATGCCATCCTCTTGTGGTATGATCAAGGCGATGAATGCCTTCCCAAATCGCTTTTTTGATGTCGGAATCGCCGAACAACACGCCCTAACTTTCGCCGCTGGATTGGCAACCCAAGACACCAGTCCAATTGTTAACATTTATTCTTCCTTCCTGCAACGAGGGTACGACCAATGGATACATGACATTGCATTGCAAAATCTCTCTGTAACCCTTTGCATCGACAGAGCAGGCCTGGTGGGTGAAGATGGACCAACGCATCATGGCGCATACGATATTGCTTTTCTGCGCTGCATCCCCCAGACAACGATTTGTGCCCCGAGAAACGCCAAAGAATTATTTGCGATGCTTTGGCTTGGTACCCAGAACGTAGGACCCATTGCCATTCGATATCCAAAAGGGACAATGAACGACAATTTATGGAATCCCGCAATGAACAGCGCACTGGCTATCGAAACCCTGTCACCACAATGGTTGAAAATGGCTGGCGATGCGGATGTTTTGCTCATTACCACTGGACATGCAACCAACTTAGCAATCCAAGCGCACCCCATGATTTCAACAGCCGCTTACCACCACCTACACTTACCCATTTTGCAATGGGGAAATACCAATGCAGATTTTCAAACGTTAGCAGATGTCGTTTTACCTAAGACCATAACAAAGTACAAACACGTCATTACCGTTGAAGACGGTTGTGTACAAGGGGGTTGGGGCGAAGGGTTACATGAAGCTCTGTGCGATGCGGCTGGGCATCAACAAAATTACCAAACAACCCCAACTTCGATGCCTCTTTTTCAGCACTTGGGTATTCCGCACGATTTCATCGAACACGGAAACAACGAAGAAGAGCTTTATCATCGATGCGGTTATGCGCCGAAAGACATCGCAACCGCCATCACAACCGCTTTATCCAAGCGTTAATCAGCCACTGGCCTTCAGGGGTTAGAATACTCTCTGGGTGAAATTGCACCGCCCAAATTTGGTTCTCCAAATCACTTACCGCCATGACCGCGCCCTTACAACTGGCTTCTATTGTTAACGACTTTGGCCCTTGGACTTTCTCTGTCGGTTTAATGACCAAAGAATGATAACGACCCACCTGCATAGGATTGGGTAAATCTAGAAAAATGCCTTGACCGCTGTGTTCAATGAGCGAAGGCTTTCCATGAACTGGGACCTCACCATGCGTGAGTTCCCAACCATATAACTGACCGATGGCTTGCAGACCCAAACAAACACCCAATACAGGCAATTTGCCCAAGGTCCATTCCAGCGTTGTCATGAGCATCGGGTGGCTATGTGGTTGGCCCGGGCCCGGGCCAACCACATAGCCATCATAATTTTTCAATCCCAACACCCAATTCTCTTCCGTTACATCTCCAATTTCATCCACACGCAGAATGTCAACCTGAGCCCCTCCAACCGACAAACAATGCACAATGTTGTAGGTGAAACTATCCAAGTTGTCGATGAATAATATCCTTTTTTTTAATCCCATCGCAGCCATCTTCCTGAAATCAAATTCCAAATTTCTTCCCTACACCCGCAATAAAATCCTTTAAGTAATAGGGCTCGTAATACGCCAAATCCTCAAAATCTTTTGATGTAAACTTCGCCAGAACCAAACTCCCAAGATGATCGGCCCGCGGTGACAAATCAACAAACATAGAGCCTGAATTTTCAACCAAGCGAGCCACTTTTTCATTGGCATTCCCAACAAAACAGATTTTATTGTCCGGCTTACCCACCCTCGCATCAGGCAAAATCATTGCACAAATCGGCAAACTCACTTGATATCCCGAAGCAGAACCCCTTACACGATCCAATTTTATTGCATACACCTCGTCTCGGCGCGCATCCATCATCACCCACACACCCTCAATGGATTCGTATGATCGCAATACCTCTGCACCCAACGCCTCAAATCCGCTCACCGAAATCAACGGAACACCCCATGCATAGCACAAACCCTTCGCCAAGCTCACCCCTATCCTTAAACCGGTGTAACTGCCCGGCCCCTCGTGAAAGCCCACCGCCGAAATTCCCTGGGTTAAAATTCCATTCCCCGTATCCGAAGCACTGTCTCCCGCCCCCAATTTCCGCGAAATTTCTATCGCCCTTTCAACCATCATCGGCAGCAATTCAGCATGCGATTGAACCACATCACCCACCTCCAAATGCACCAATTCCCCAGACTCCGTGACCAATGCCACCGATGGATATTCGGCCGAAGATTCAATCAAAAGTATCATTAACTCAATATTTCTACCGCAAAACTAACCCATAATCTCGCAACCACCCACCATTCTCTCCAATCACTTATCTTTGTATTTTTAAAAATCGTATGTCAAAAGAAGTTTATATCGTCGCCGCAGCCAGAACCCCAATGGGGAGTTTCAATGGTGCCCTTTCTACCGTTCCCGCCACCCAGTTGGGTGCCATCGCAATCAAAGGAGCTTTGGAAAAAGCAGGCGTCAACCCAAATGATGTCAACGAAGTATACATGGGATGCGTTTTGCAAGCCGGCGTGGGTCAAGCACCCGCACGTCAAGCAGCAAAATTCGCAGGCATCGGCGATCATGTACCCGCAACCACCATCAACAAAGTGTGTGCGAGCGGATTGAAGTCCGTGGCATTGGCGGCTCAGAGCATCATGCTGGGTCTAAACGACATCGTAGTGGCAGGTGGAATGGAAAACATGAGCCTTACACCGCACTATCTTCCAAACTCACGCAGTGGCTACAAATACGGAAATATCCAAGCCCTAGACGGCATCATCAACGATGGCCTCACCGATGCCTATGGAAAAACGTTGATGGGAAGTTGTGCAGAGTTGTGCGCCAAAGAAATGAACATCAGCCGTGAAGACCAAGACAACTACGCAATCCAAAGCTATACCCGCGCCGCCGAAGCGTGGAAAGCAGGCAAATTCAACGACGAGATTGTCCCTGTTACAGTGCAAACACGCAAAGGTGATGTAATCGTTAGCGAAGACGAAGAATATAAAAATGTCAATTTTGACAAAATCCCAAGTTTGAAAACAGTTTTCCAAAAAGATGGAACTGTAACTGCAGCAAACGCATCAACCATCAATGACGGAGGCGCTGCACTGGTTTTGGTAAGCGGAGAAAAATTGAAGGAATTGGGCCTTACCCCATTGGCAAAAATTACTGGATTTGCAGATGCCGAACAAAGTCCCGAATGGTTTACCACAACCCCAGCAAAAGCCCTACCGTTGGCAGCCCAAAGAGCCGGTATCACCGTTACTGATTTGGATTTCGTGGAATTGAACGAAGCCTTCTCCGTTGTTGCTCTGGCAAACAATCAATTACTGAAACTAGACGATAGCAAAGTCAATGTAAACGGCGGTGCTGTCGCCCTCGGCCACCCTCTGGGTGCCTCGGGCGCCCGCATCCTGGTAACCCTCCTACACGTGTTAAAACAAAACAATGGCAAATACGGCGGTGCAGCCATCTGCAATGGTGGCGGGGGCGCAAGCGCAGTTGTGGTTGAAAATTGCTAATCACCCTGCCAAGAATTTTTTTACCAAACCGGCGTTACTCTTGATACGATGATGCAAATCACCCTACCAAAATCAACGCAAAGACCAAAAGCGATACTTATCGCCTGTCTTTGCTTGCTGCTCCCGAGCGTCAACGCACAAACGGATTCTGCTGAAATCACAAACCAAGAACCGCAACCCGCCCCTTTTCAAATTCCCGCCAATCCCAACCCCAATTCACCGCTGGCCCAGGATGAGGACGACCTAATAAAAATTGCGCCCTTCGTGATTTCCTCCACAACAGATTCTGCAAAAATCGCAAGCGCCGAAATCCTCCAAGCAACATTGCTCGAGGTACTGTCCAATCCCGCCTCGTTTGATTATGACTTCGCCAATCTCAGAATGACAACCGTAGCCATCGCGTCGCACCCCAAAGCAAACGTGCGGTTGTTCACCTTTAACATCATATTAAAAAATGGCGTTTTCCATCAATACGGTGTGATCCAAAGAAAATCAAAAGGGGGAATTTCCCTGTTTTTACTCAACGATACCGCCCAAAACCTGCCCAAAGATTACCTCGAAACCACAGTGGAATATCCCAATTGGATCGGCGGACTCTATTACCAACTCATCCCCCATAAAGTCAAACGCAAGCAGTATTACGTCGTGATGGCCTTCGACGGTCACAACCTCAACTCCAATCGATCCATCATTGATGTTCTTTCCTTTGAAAACGACCTTCCCGTTTGGGGCGCACCGATTTTTAGGGACGGCATCGACGATCCTTCCGAAGACATGCGCGTGGTTTTTGAATACCACAAATCCTCAAGAATCCTGATGCGATACGAAGCCGAACAAAAAACCATCGTTTTTGATGAAGTGGGACCTCCATTCCCAGCGGCCCAAGGAAATCCCTACTACTACATCCCCACCGGGGATTACTCAGGGTACAAGCCATCCAAGAAAGGCATTTTCACCAAAGAAGCCCTAGAAGTCACCGATTTTGGCCAAGGCATCCCCAACCCAACAATTTTTCGATAATTACAAATACGCAGCAATCAATTGCATTTTTGCCGACGTTTCACGCCACTCGGTCTCAGGATCAGAATCGGCATTGACACCGCAACCGGCATACAAAACATAGCCGTTTTGGCCCAACTGACAACAACGTAGTACTACGTGATACGATGCAGATTCTTTCGTCTCAACCCCAATAAATCCCGAATACAATCCGCGGTCAAATCCCTCGTTTCCCAGGATCCAATTTTGGGCCCACTCCTGGGGATATCCACCCACCGCCGGCGTGGGATGCAATCGCTGAATCAAACGCGCCAATCGCTCCCGCTCCATCGGAAAACACCAATTTGATACCAAATGTCGAATATTGCCCATCTCCAACTCCTGCACCGCACTCTCCTTTGGCAAAATCCCCATTTCTAATACCCTTTCTTCAATAAATCGACTTGTGACAGATTGCTCTTTTCGCTCTTTGCCTGTCCATTCGTTTTGGGCTTGCGTTAATGTGCCCGCCAACGACATAATACAGGCATCGCCACCAACCCAACGGATCAACTGCTCCGGGGAAGCACCCATCCAACAACCCTCCTTGGAATCAAACAACAAAAAAACAAATGCCTTGGGATAATTCTCACACAGGGCATTAAATGAACTCCAAATCGAATCTGCATCAACACCCTTTTCTATGGACGATGTTCTCGCCGCCACAATTTTCTCTCCTTTTCCTCCCGCAATCACAGACTTGATGGCATTCACCTCATTGATGAAATCCGTTTTCAGAGTACTGGGTAAATCTATCACCTGAAGCGGGTTCTCGATCAAAAACGCAGCCAATTTCTCCGCACACAAGGTCCATCCTTCACCGGTCTCAAGGGGATGCAGTTGCGATATACTTTTGCTTTCAAAATTTGACCATCGCAACGAGGTGGGCGCCGACAAGGAATTGACATCACCATTGGTTTGGGGGATCCATTTCACATTACCCACAACCGCTGTGGGAATCAACGCATCAGGCAAACGATAAATCGCCAACGCCTGTTGTATATTTGCAGTTTCCATTCCCAATCGATGATGCAAAGTTCAACCACTCCAGCCACAAAAACAATGTATATCATTCGGCATGGCGAAACGAACTACAATAAATTAGGCATTGTTCAGGGTTCTGGCGTAGATACCGATATCAATGAAAAAGGAATGGCCCAAGCCGATGCCTTTTATCAAGCCTACAAACACATTCCCTTTCAGCAAATATTTGTCAGCTCACTCAAACGAACCCATCAAACAGTAGCACCATTCCAAGTGTTAAATATCGAAACCCAAATTATCCCAGAACTCAACGAGATCAATTGGGGCATTTTGGAAGGACAACAACCCAGCGAACATTCGAGACGAGAATTCTATGCGATGCTCGCAAAATGGAGAAACGGACAACTCAATGTGGCAATCAACGGCGGTGAAACCCCCAATTCCATGCTTAAACGTCAGAAAGTGGGATTGAAAAAAATCGAATCCCTAGACAAATCTCCCGTCCTGGTTTGCATGCATGGCAGAGCATTGCGAGGTTTTCTTTGCCTGCTTACGAATACTCCCTTACACCAAATGGATGATTTTGAACACAACAATGTTTGTCTCTATGTACTGGAAAAACGGGCGGGAGAACAACATTATCGCATCACCACCAAAAACAGTCAAGCGCATTTAACTCATTTGTTATAAATGGATTCCAATATCATCGATATCACAATAGTAGACCGAAACGGCGATGAAAAATCCTATCAAGCACCCACAGATATGGGCTTGAATTTGATGGATTTCTGCCGGGCCGTAGAGTTGCCCGTAAAAGGAGAATGCGGCGGCATGGCACTTTGCGCAACCTGTCAAGTCTACGTTCTCAGCGAACACCCCCTCCCCGAAGCTTCCGATGATGAATTGGCCATGCTCGACCAAGCGTTTTTCGTCAAGTCAAATTCGCGTTTGGGTTGCCAAATTCACCTAAACCCAGAACTTCAAGGACTCAAGGTGGCATTAGCGCCAGAAAATGAGTGATAAATTTTCAAATAAGTTGTAGGATTCGAGCAGTTTAGTTATCTTTGCAGTCCTTTTTAACAGAAATGGCAAATCATAAGTCAGCAATCAAGAGAATTAGAGCCAACGCCGCAAAGCGTGACCTCAATCGTTATCAGCATAAAACAGCTCGTACCATCATCAAGAACATCCGTAAGTCGGATTCTAAGGACGAGGCCTCTAAGTTGTTAACCACAGCGTTTGAAGCATTAGACAAATTGGCTAAGCGCAATGTCATCCACAAAAACAAAGCGGGCAACTTGAAGTCAAGTTTGCAAAAGCACGTGAATTCTTTGGCGTAAGTCGATTAGAATTTTTGATATTCATAAAAAAAGACGACCATTGGTCGTCTTTTTTTGTTATTTCCGTTGAAATTTAATCAATCACCAAAGTACCCACTTTCTCCCCGCTCACCAACTTTAGCAAATTACCACTCGTGTTCATATCAAAAACCACAATGGGTTTATTATTTTCCTGACAAAGGGTAATTGCAGTAAGATCCATCACCTCCAAACCCAAATCATATACCTTTTTAAAAGAGATCTCATCGTATTTTACGGCGTCAGGATTCTTCTCTGGATCACTGTCGTAGATTCCATCCACGCGCGTTCCTTTGATCACCACATCCGCTTCAATTTCAACGGCACGCAACGAAGCGGCAGTATCGGTTGTGAAATACGGATTGCCGGTACCTGCGCCAAAAATAACGACACGCCCTTTCTCCAAATGACGCATGGCTCTTCTGCGAATGAAGGGCTCAGCTACCTGTTCCATTTTAATGGCCGACAACAAGCGTGTAGACATACCCACGCGTTCGAAAGCACCTTGCAAGGCCATGGCGTTCATCATGGTTGCCAACATCCCCATATAATCCCCCGTGGCACGATCCACTACACCCCCTTCGGCGCCTTGTACACCACGGAATATGTTACCACCACCAATAACCACGGCAACCTCAACACCCGCATCCACAACCTCCTTCACTGCTCGTGAATAGGATTCTAAGACTTTGGCATCGATGCCATACGATTGTGAACCCAACAAAGATTCACCACTCAACTTTAACAGTATCCGTTTGTATTTCATTTGACCTTGTAATATTAGCAAAAAAAATCCCTCTTTCGAGGGATTAAATATTCTTAACCGAGTTGAACTCGTTTGAATCTTGTTACTGTGAGACCAGGCTCTACACTTGAAAGATATTTTTCTACGGTCATCGAACCATCCTTTACGAAGTCCTGCGCGATTAACGTAGACTCTTTAAAGAACTTTTCCAGTTTACCCGTAGCAATACGATCAATCATGGCTTCTGGCTTGCCTTCAGCACGCGCTTGCTCACGACCAATCTCCAATTCACGCTCGATGGTATTTGCATCCACACTGTCACGATTTACAGCCACAGGATTCATTGCAGCAATTTGCATTGCAACATCTTTTCCAGCAACCATGTTCGCATCCGTAGCCGCATTGTTCATTTCTACCAACACACCCATGCGGTTAGAACCGTGAATGTATGATACTACATTTGAACCCTCTACCAACTCGTATTTCGTCACATCAATCTTTTCACCAATCTTAGCCACTTCATCCAACAAACGGTCAGCAACAGCCACACCATTCAACGACAAAGCTTTTAAAGCATCCAAATCGGCAGGCTTATTTTCCAAAGCCAACGTTGCGATGCTTTTTGCCAATTCAACAAACGCTTCGTTCTTGGCTACGAAATCCGTTTCACAGGCAAGCAACACAATCACACCCGCATTGCGAGCATCATTCACCATTGCAATTACGCAACCCTCAGTAGCTTCTCTATCGGCGCGTTTGGCAGCAATTTTCGCTCCTTTCTTACGCAAGTAATCTACAGCTGCTTCAAAATCACCTTGGGTTTCAACCAAGGCATTTTTACAATCCATCATGCCCGCACCGGTCATTTGGCGCAGTTTATTTACTTCTGATGCAGTTATTGTTGTCATAAACGATTTTTAACATTATGCTTCTGCAGCAACTTCAACTTTTTCCGCTGTTGGAGCTACTTCTTCTTCAGACTTCTCACGCTTGCGCTCTTGACTACCTTCGATGATCGCATCCGCAATTTCGCGAACGATCAAATAGATAGATTTGGATGCGTCATCATTCCCAGGGATCGCATAATCTACCACTGTAGGATCAGAATTGGTGTCAACCAATGCAATCGTTGGGATACCCAAACGCGTTGCTTCTGAAACTGCAATGTGCTCACGCTTCACGTCAACCATGAAAATCGCACCAGGCAATTTGGTCATATCTTCGATACCACCCAAAATCATC
>CAZZKP010000002.1:0-37413 GCA_964654675.1 uncultured Bifidobacterium sp.
AGTACCGCGATCGGATTCAGACGGGCGTGACCAAACCGATGGTTCCGGTGATTAGACCTCAGCCAAACAACCAACCCAACTGGAGCATCAAGATGCCTTTGGCTGATACTTGTTTACAGAGTTGGAAAGTGTTTTCTGATAAGCACTTGCGCAAATAATTAGAAATTAATTGGTGATTAACGCAATTGCCGTGATAATATCGCTTTTACTCATTAAAAAATTCGTAAGTAAATTTAAATCAATCTGTTGAAAACAAAATGGAAAATCGGATAAGTTGCATACTTTCGCATTTGACCTATTGATCAGCTATTTTACGACAGACCAATGAAGCATCTGATTCCGTTAATACTATTTATCTCATCATTAAATTGTTTTGGACAGACGAAAGAGCAGTTTTTGAACTCAGCCTACAAGGTGTTTGTTGACACCTCATTTACAAAATACTATTTGCGTTCAGAAGCTTACCAACTTACAATTGGAAAAAATAATAAGCCTCGTGTAATAATGGATTTGTCAGAATTTATTTCAATTGAAACTGTAAACGAACTCATTAATAAGTCTGAAACTGACACATTAAAATTGACTTGGGATTGTAAAGCCCTTGATTTAGCAAACTGTGTAGAAAACAGCAATGGTATCTTATTAAACTATTTTGTTGTTCATACGGAAAGAAAATGGTGTAAGAAAAAGCAGAAAAGGGAAATCGATAGACAAATCAACAAGCAAAAAGAAGAACACGAAAAAAAACCGAGACAAGAAAAAGTAATTTATAGATTCAGTAGACCCATATATGATAGCAAAAATGAGTATGCGTTAATGAGTATGTGGGTCAGCTGTGGTAGTTTATGTGGCCATGGTTGTATTTATTTATTTAAAAAAATTGATGGCGTTTGGCAATCTGTGACTATGACAAATTGTAAATTAAGTTGACTTTCTAATATTCGACCACGTACACCAAAATGCACACTCTTTAAAAACGATGTAATATGAAAACAAGAAGTTCAATTTTATTTTTTCTCATTCCAGCGGTATTATTCATATTTGGATGTAAGAAAATATCAACACCTGATGAAGATTCAAAATTGATTTTCGGTCAATGGGCATATTCATATGATTCTGGAGGTATTTCAGGGGGTGGAGGTAGCACAACTTTTAAAGATGATAGTTGGGTAGAGTTTAGCGAAAAGGGCGTCTATGAAGTATACGAAGGTTCAAAAAAAGTTGAAAGGCTGCGATTTAAAATAGAACCCAATGAGGGTCATGCCAAATATAAAATAAACTTCTCTTCATCAGGTGTACTGGACTATTATTACACCATTGAAGGCAATAAATTAACGCTCAATGAAACAGGAGCGGACGGATTTTCATATGTTTTCATTAAAAAATAAATTGGCAATCACTGAGGTTTAGAAAAATTGCCGTTTTTGTGCTTCCATGTGAGACTAGGGATGAAAATCCCCGCATTTGCCAAGCTCAATCCCAATTACATTTTCCATAGGCGGGACCTCGTCATCAAAATACGGATCATGGATTAAATTGTTTCCTGACAGGTATTTGAAGCGCTTGTTTGATTGGCTTTGCCGGAAATAATAGTACCTTTATCAATTCAATGGCAAGAAGAATAATATACACACTGCTGGCATTGATGTGCCTGCGATCGGCTTACGGACAGTCGGTTGAATTAAAGTTGAACTTGGAATTGGGGAAGGTATATCCGCAGCTCATGCAGTCAAAGGCTCTTGTAATTCAGGATATAAACGGTCAGAAAATCAACATTGATGTCACCTTGGGTGGAAGATTGACTTACCTGGTGAAGTCGGTCAGTGAAAAGGACTATAAGATGGATGTTCAATACAAAAGTTTGTCAATGTCGATGGCGCTTCCTCAGGGTTCCGTCAAATTTGATTCTGAAAAAAAGGACAAGGGTGATGCGTTTTCTGCGATGTTGGGAGAAATGGTGAATAAGCCATTTCAAATCACCATGACGAAAATCGGGCAGATAACGGATGTAAAGAATATTGAATTTTTGATTGATGATGTGTTAAGTCATTTCACAGAGCTTCCTGCGGAGCAATTGGCGCAGTTAAAGGAGCAATTTTTAAAATCGTTTGGAGAAGAAGCGTTCAAGGCCAGTTTTGAGTCACTCTCGGCGATTTATCCAAGCAAACCTGTGGCCAAAGGAGAAAATTGGGAAATTAAAACGAAGTTGGGTTCAGGTGCGGGGATGACGGCAGATGTGATGTCGACCTATACACTATCCGAAATCAATGCCAAAAGCCATGTGATTGTGGGTGAGTCAATTATCACAACTACCGATACTTATTTACCGATCAGGGGTATGCCTACGCGGTACGATTTGTCTGGCGCGATGAAATCCGAAATCATTTTAGACAAAGAAACGGGTTGGGTGATCGAGGCGAAAATCAACCAGGAAATGCAGGGGAAAGTGTATATCAAGAAAAATGAGAAACTGCCTGATGGATTGACAATTCCTATGGTGATGAAAAATTCCATGCTGTACAAGAACCAATAATTCATTAAGTACCCAGGTTATGGCGAGTATACATCCACATATTAATTTTAATGGGAATGCTGAAGAGGCATTCAATTTTTACAAGGCTGCTTTTGGCGGAGAGTTTTCGAAGATTACACGTTTTGGCGACATCGCTGGGGAGCACTTCCCGATTCCAGAGGCTGAGTATGAGAAGATCATGTTGATTGCCTTGCCGATTGGACAGGCCACATTGTATGCGAACGATATCCCCTCTTTTATGGGCACGGTGGATGAAAACGAAAATCGAAGCAAGATTTCGGTTCTTGCCGAAAGCAAGGATGAAGCCCATGGGTTGTTTGAGGCTTTGTCGGCAGGCGGTCAGGTGGAAATGCCAATGATGGATAGTCCGGATGGCAGTTGTTTTGCGATGTTCCGCGACAAATTTGGCATCGAGTGGATGATTAAGTTTGATCCAGCGTAAAATAGCAATGGGTATCAGAAAACTATTCAATCCTGATGTAAGATCCGTTGATAGAAAAATGAAGAGTCGATTCATGGTTTGCTTATTGATATTATCGGCCTGTGGATCGAAAAAAAAGGATTTTAAACCCCATCAACGATTGTTGACTTTTCAAAGTTCCACGGTTATGAGTCAGGACTCTATCATTTCGATCTGTGAATCGGATACTAGTTTTATGCAACGGATTGAAAATGAGAATTTTGAAAACAAATCTGATACAATTCGCTATGATGAGGATATGATCTATGTGTCATATTTATCAATTGTAAACGGATGTGCTCAATACAGCGGGGATATAGAAATTAAAGACGATTCGATTTTTTTAAAATTGAAAAATATCAATGGGCTTGAATGCACAGAAATGCGTTGTGACCGTCTGATTTTTGGAATTAGGAACGTTGAAAATAAAAAATATAAAATTTACAAGAAATAAAACGGCTATCTGTACTAATGATACAATTGACTCCAATGTTGCTATTTTGCAGTAATATGATTAGAACCTTTAAAGCGAGATTTTTACTGTATTTTATGTTTTTGTTACAATCTGTTACAGTACAAGGACAAGCTCTTATGAGCAATGATGTTACGTTTATTCAGGGGGACAGTATCTATGTTGTAACAGCATTCAGCGATACCATAGAATTGGAAAGAAAGCCCTTTTCAATTCGGTATTTTGGAAAACGGTATAATCCCGATCAGCGGCAGTTTTATGCAGCGAGTATCGCCGTATTGGAAAATACCAAGGATATAGGGCATTTGACTGTGGGCATGTCGACAAGTAAAACTACTTATTTGGAACCGGGTTCTGGTATGGCAGCAGCAAGCAATGGCTATGGTGATACCCTCCTTGTAACGGCCACTGGGCATTATTATTTGTTCTATGAATCTGAATCAAAAAAACGGGTAAATTTGATTTCAAAAAAGGCAAATATCCTTGAATTGGAGTGGAATATTTCAGGGTTTGATTTGAGCGAAACGACAGATCGTTCATTCAGGCGAATGAAAAAATCCACCCTTTATTTTGTCATATTTTTCGACAGAAACATAGATGACATCATCGACGACGGTGAATTGAAGGTGGTAACTGTAAATTTCAAACCTTAAAGGCGGTTTGCATCGTTCTAATCCTAACAGGTGATGAAATGACCTATTCTACGCAAATTTGCGTCGAATAGCCAAAGGCCTACCCCTTCGTGAATCGCCAAGTGAGGCCTACCAAGAAGTTCCGGGGGGCCTGTGGGAAGACGAAAACCTCTTGGGTGATGTCGCGAGAGCCGTACATGTAACCCCAAGTGTAGCCATTGCTGACGTATCGCGAAGAGAATACATTGATGCATTGCGCTTTGAGTGCCAACGATGTGCCTCCTCGGAATTTGTGCGTGTAATTCACTGTCAACTCGCTGAATTTATATGCATTCATGCTGCGTGAAATATCGCCCGTATTGTCCAAAAATTGACGTCCCACCCACTTGCTTAACCACATCACATTCCATTTTTTGAACTGAGATTGTAGGCCCAAAGCTGCTACCATGTTTGGTGAATACGCGATGGGGGCGTTTTTGTAGACCGTATCTACCGGAATGCCTGTGGCGTAATCTTGCCAAGTCACCTTAGAATTGGGGATGATGTTTTGACTCAGCGATAGATTGCCAATCAAATGAACAAAATGACGGTCGAAATGGCTTCGGTTGTCGGTGGGAATATCTTTCTGCCACAACACGTATTGTCCTTCAAATTCTACACCGCGACGGTAGCTCAAATCCACATTTTTGCGCAAAGGCGTACCCACATCGTTCACTGCTCCGGTTAACACGAGTTGGTCTTTGTAGTGCATGTAATAGGCATTGATGCGGATGTGGTTGTCTTGGCTTTTGCCATTCAGGGTTGGCAACGACGGGAAAGTGGATAGGTATGAAAGTTCGCCATTGATCATGCGTTCGGGTCGAGGAACTGCACCATTGGGGTTGTCGGTGAAATCCGAGCGGGCTGGTTCGCGGTGAGCCACGCCAACATACCCTGTGATGTGATGGTGGGTTGCGTGCTGCAATTGGAACCCTGCCTTGGGATTGAAAAACAAGAAATTGCCCTTAAAGTCGAAGTTCCGCAGATCGTTGTCGGTCCCGCTTCCCACGTGATTTACTTTTCGCAATTGCATGTCGGCAAAAAAACTACCCCGGGTTTTATCGTATCGTCCAAAAGCCAAACTGTGGTTGTATTTCACGAATGCGTTCACATCCGATTTGTTTCCGATGGCGCGATAGTATTCATGTGTTTTGAACGAAGAGGGGTTTGGCAATGCCAGAATTTGGGTTACTTGTCCAAAATGATTGCCATAATATTGATTGGCGCCTAGGCCAAAAATCCACCAGTCTTTGCCAACGGAAATGGTATGGTGAAGATTTACACCAATCAAGTTGTTTCTGAGCCATCGTCTTCTGACCAAATCGGAAGCGCTCAAGAGCACGGTAATGTTGCTATCTGCTGCCATTCTGATGGGCGGGATGTTGTATTTTGAAAATGCATCGCCATAACGAAATTGCTCAAAATAGCCCGTACCAAATGTGTGGTAAAGGGTTGCAGCCAACTGTTTTTGGTTGTTTTTTTTGCTCGTATAATTGTGCGTGAGGTATAGGTGTTGGTGGTGTTGTTGGTAATTGTCTACCTCGTTTTTGTAGGTGTAATAATTGTATTTGTTTGGGTCGGAATTGAAAAGGTTGGCACTGTCTATGCCATTGCGATAGGTTGCCCCGCTGAATCCGGTATTTCTGAGGTAGTGATTTTGCAGAGCGGCGAGGTGGTTGGAATCGGGATTTAGACCCATGTTGTACTTTTCGATGGGCACGCCCCACCAAGATTGGTATGTCGTTTCACGTCCGCCAAACGCCAAAAATTTTATCTGTGTAGTATTGGTATTGTATTTTTTGGGTCGTTTGATGTGTTCAGACAGTTGCTCCATACCGGATTGGGTTGTGTTTTGGCCCTGGGGTTTTTGAGATTTTTTCTCATAAGCGATGGATGTTTGGTAGCCTACGAGATTGGAGGTTGCGCGATCAACGAATCCATTGGATAGGATTTCACTGAGTCGGGCGTTGATATACAGGGTTTCTTTGTTCGATAGTTTGATGGGTTTGGAGGCTCCTTTGAGGGTGGTTTTGAGTGTGCCATAACTACCTACACTTTGGTCGATCTGATAGTAGGGTTCTGGACTATTGGTTTCTGTTCCTATGGCCAGCGTGGCGCCGAAGGCGCCCGCACCATGCGTTGAAAGCCCGGCCCCTTTGGTGAGCGATAAACTTCCAATGGATGAGCTCAAATCCGGCATGTTTACCCAAAATGTACCTTGGCTCTCGGCGTCGTTAATGGGCACTCCATTGATGGTGATATTGGTTCGTGTAGCATCGGACCCTCGGACACGTATGCCCGAATAACCGATGCCATTTCCCGCGTCGGAAGTGGTAATCACGTTGGTGAGGGATTGGGTGAGAAAGGGGATGTCGCGACCCAAATTTTGGTGTCCGATGGGGTCTTTTTTTTGTATGATCATCACGCTACTCATGTTGTTCCTTGGTTTCCCTAAGCCCACAGCGCTCACCATGGCGGCTTCGATCGTCTCTACGTCGATGGCAGTGTCCGCAGGGTCATTGACCGTTGCGGATTGGGTTGCATCGCTGTTGGGATTGATTGGTGCATTATTGGAATTACTTGCGGGGCTATTGGAATTGATAGCCGGACTAATGGAATTTTTTACGGGGTGATTGGAATTGGCTCCGCTGTTGGTTTGTTGTGCCGAAACGACGTGAATCGACGAGCCCACGAGGGCGATAATGGCAGTAATGACGATTTGCTTTTTCATGGATGAATTATCTTTTCATCCGGAGCACAGCCAATGGGGCGGTGACATTTCCCTGCGCAGGCATTATCCTGATCAAGTTTGCGGGTATAATCTCAGCGCTCTTGTAGAGGCACCCCGAATGATGTCACAAAGATAGGGTTTGCATTGTATTTTTGTTGGAAATGGAAAAATTGCATTGGGTTGGGCTTTTTCATAGGGCCGTTGGAGGGATTGAATCTTTTGGAATGGTTGTGAAATTTCGTAACAGGAAGAGGTCGTTTTTATGTTCGATTCTTCATTGCATTTTGATTTTTTCTCCTTCGATTTTGATATCAAAACCTTCGGCGATATTGATGACGGCTCGCTCTCCATATTTTGGTGAGGGCAGGCAGGCGTTGATTAACCACAGTTATGCGAACGAGGGGGAGTTTTTGATTAGGCACATGGATTTGCGGTTGTGGGTGAATTTCGCTGAAAAAACCATTGAGGGCTGGGTGGAATACGATTTGGTGCATGTGTATTTGCGTGATAACCGAAAGCCAGCTTCGGTGCCTCCCTATCATTTGAATCCGGTGAGCGGAAACCATATTTTGTTGTTAGACGAACGAGATATTGACATTTTGGGGGTTTACCAAGGCGGTTCCTTAAAGAAAATTGTGTCCGCTGCGGCGGATCATGGAGCAGAACAATTGAAGGGATCTGCCAAACCGTTGATTTTCAGAATTGGGATGGGAAATGCGGATACTTTGTTGTACGGGAAACCTTTAGAGATTGAGGTACCGAGGTCGGTATCGAAGATTTGGATACACTATCGGACCCGGCCTTCGGCCGGGGCCCTTCAGTGGCTATCACCTTCCCAAACGTATGATAAAACCCATCCATTTTTATTTAGTCAGAGTCAGGCGATTCTCGCCCGAACTTGGATACCGCTTCAAGACAAACCCAGCGTTCGATTTACTTATTCGGCTGAGGTGAGGGTGGTGTGCGGCGCCGAAACAGTTGGAACAAATGGCAATGGGAAAATCGACGCAAATGCGAGTAAAACAGGTGCAGCAGACTGTATCGGTATACCGGATCTCGCATATGCGACTATCAAACCTACCGATTTCAATGTTGTAATGAGTGCTTTGAAGCTCGGAAACCCTGAGGGTGATTTTGAATCTGCATCAAACTGGGGTCCGCGTTGTTGGCCATCAGGGCATCGGATCGCCCTAAATCCGGAGGGTGGTGCAAGTTCAAACAAAGTGCATCGCTTCGAACAAAAAAAACCCATCCCGAGTTACCTCATGGCCATTGCCGTAGGCTCGTTCGGATACAAATCGCTTGGAAAAACCACAGGTGTCTACGCAGAACACAACCTCCTCGAAAAAGCGGCTTGGGAGTTTGCCGACCTTCAAAAAATGGTGGATGCAGCCAGCAAAATGTTTGGTGAATACGCTTGGGGCAATTACAATGTCCTTGTGCTGCCGCCCAGTTTTCCGTTTGGGGGCATGGAAAATCCGGTGGTGACCTTTGCCACGCCTACCATCATCGCGGGGGATAGAAGTTTGGTGAGTTTGCTCGCCCATGAATTGACACACAGTTGGAGCGGAAACCTCGTCACCAATCGCACTTGGGACGATTTTTGGCTCAACGAAGGATTTACGGTATACGTGGAATCGCGCATCATGGAGCAATTGTATGGGAAAAATTATGCCGATATGCTCCGTGTTTTGGGCAAAGGCGAATTGGATAAAACCCTGTCTTGGATGCGATCGGAAAATCCCTCCGACAGTCACCTCCGTCTTCATTTGGGCGATCGCGATCCCGACGAAGGCCTCACCGATATCGCCTATGAAAAAGGTAGGTTTTTCTTGATGATGTTTGAACAGTTATACGGCCGGAAATCGTTCGACATCTTTTTAAACGGATATTTTAAAAGGCATGCGTTTGGTACCGTAACGACAGATGATTTTATTGCAGATATCAAGAGGTTTCATCAAGAATTCATCGATGAATATTTAGAAAATGCCGAGGCGAGACCAACCCTTTGGTGTGGAACGGAAAATAAGGATGAGGGTCAGTTATGGAATTGGGACAGTCTAGAAAATCGTATGATGGCATGGATTGATGGTCCTGATTTGCCTCCTCTGGGTCGCGGTGGATTTCCCTATGTAGAGAGTTTGGAATTAAAGCGCGTTGAACAGCAGGTGTTGAATTATTTGGCTAGCGGAGAGCCCTTGCATTCGGGTAGTTCTGTGCCTTGCAATGCATCGGTGATTGATACCGCAGGATTTACCACCCATCATTGGTTGCATTTGCTCAGAACACTGCATACGAGTGAGGGGGGCAAACCAAACCGCTTGTCGCAGAAAGAAATGTTGGAACTAGATAAACGTTTTGGATTTACACGCACAGGTAATGCAGAAATAGCGTGTGATTGGTTTATTCTGTCCATTCACAGCGATTACCGTCCCGCATATCAGGCGATGCACGATTTCTTGCTGAAAGTGGGAAGGCGGAAATTTTTGTTGCCGATCTATGAAGCGCTGTTGGCGCAGTATGTTGTTAAGGACAATGTTTACGTGGAGGATTTTGCACGGGGCAAGGAGATGGCGACAGAGATTTTTTTGCAGGCGGAGCCGGGATATCACTCCGTGGCGGCCCGCAGTATCAGAGAAATGTTGGGGCTTCCGTTAACGGGTGGTTCGGGGCGATGAGTGATTTTATCGTTCCACCAATGGCATCGCTGCCACTGAATTTACATCCCGGTTTACAGGTGCTTCATTTGCCAGCGGGCGATGTTTGGATTCAGCGCGATGATCTGATACACCCCATTGTTTCAGGCAATAAATGGCGGAAATTGGTTGGACATTTGGCACAACTGTCGATGGAGGGGAAACGGGTATTAATCACATTTGGCGGTGCATACAGCAATCATTTGGTGGCCACGGCAGTGGCGGCCCAAGCCTCGGGTTTGCGATGCATCGGGGTATTGCGTGGTGAGGAAGAGATGAAAAATCATTATTTGGAAATTGCCAGCGGTGCGGGGATGGAATTGTATGGCGTTTCTAGAGCCCTGTATAGAGATAAAGCAGCTTCCCTAGATCAAATACTTCGCAAATGCGATGTTTCGCCAGAGGAGGTGTTTGTGGTTCCAGAAGGGGGCAGTGGACCGCTAGGTTTGTTAGGCTTTAGGGACTTGATCGATGATTGGCAGAAAACCGGAAAACGCATCGAACATGTTTTTCACGCCAGTGCCACAGGGACCACGGCGGTGGGTCTGCGAAAAGCTCTCGATGAATCGGTAATCAATGATAATCTACCAAAAGAGGTTGTGGTTCATTCGATTCTTGTCCTAAAAAATTCCACGGAGCAATTGGAATTTGCCCAGTGCCATTCCGCTGACTTGACTTTGGTAGAAGGCTATGAATTTGGGGGATATGCAAAGTCAAACCCAGCGCTGGTCAACTTTGTACAATCTGTAAGCCTTCGCAACGGCATTGCGTTTGAGCCCATTTATACGGGTAAGGCTCTGTTTGCCTTGAACGATTGGATCATCGCTCAGAAAGGTTCTACTACTTTGGAATGGGATAAAGAATCGGGCGTGTTTCCTGTCGTTTTTTTACATACAGGTGGCACTTTGAATTACTCGGGTGTTACGTTACCGGTAATTGAAAGTTGATAAGTGCGCCCATCATTTAGGTCAACACGAATGAACTTTTTGAAATATCCAAAAGTGCCTTTGGTGGTAAATGCTGCGGTGACTTCACCGAATTCACCGGGGAGAATTTCGCCTTTGGTGAAATCGGAGATTGTGCAACTACAGCCAGGTTCAACCAAAATAATCTCAATGGGTTTGGGTCCAAGATTTTCGATTCTGAACTTGGTTCTCGCAGGTTCGGGTGCATTGACGTAGCCAAAGTCGTGGTGGGTTTTAATCCATTGGACTTCTGAGAGGGGGCCCTCACTGTTGTTCAATCGGATATGAACAGGTTTGTAAATCATGGGTTTGGTTCCAGGCTTCACGATGGGTCGAACGACTTTTAAATTGCCTTGAATAATGAGTTCGACGACTTTATCGTCGGGTGTTTCTAAATAGGCTTTTTTGGAAAATGTGCCAGGGGGAATGTTATTGGTATTGAGTACAACCACGATAGAATCGATGGTATTTCTTGGGACCAATTTTGGAAAAATGGCTTCCACACAGTGGCAATCTGTTTGAACTTGTGCAATGTGGTAATCGTCGAGGGAGTTGTTGCGAATGAGAAAGACGACTTCAACCATGTCGCCGAGGTTGGCATTGACTTCCACGATGGTTTTGCCCAACACCTCAACGGGTTTGTAGTTCTTTTCTTGGCCCAGTAAACTGCTTGTTGAGAACACAAATGCTACAAGAAAGTTCAACAACAAAAAGCGATGAAAAGGCTGTGTGATTTTCATAGGGTGGAGAATTTTGTTTGATGTTGTGCGTGGCTTCCTACAGGGACTGATTGGGACTTTTTGAAAAAAAAGACTGGCCGAAGCCAGTCTTACATATTATCTGATAATTATTGGAGAGCGGGGTTTTTCGGGTTCTTTTACCACATTACCTGAGATGGTAAGGGTTAGGTCACCCCCATTGCTTTTCACAAAGATGCTTTTGGTAAATGTACCTGGACGACCTTGGCTGTTATATTCGGCGGTGATGACTGCGGATTTTCCAGGTTCAAGGGCTTCGCGAGGCCATTTGGGTGTTGTGCAACCGCAGCTGGCTGAAACATTAGATAAGATCAAGGGTTCTGTACCCGTGTTTACGAATTTAAAGTCGTAGCGTGCAATCTGTCCTTCGATGATATTGCCAAAGCTGTGCGAAGTAGTTTCAAACTTAATACTCGCATTGCTGCTCTTAACTTTCACATCGTTTGGACTCGTGATTACTTGAGCATTTGCACTGCTGATAAGCAGTGTGCAAAGACCCAATATCCAACCCAATGACAACCTCATTATTTCAATTCGTTACTTTTTCCAGCAGGAGCGGTGTCTGTAGTTACAGTACCACTGATGATTAAATCGGTAGTAGTTCCGTTGTCGAACGTTACTTTTACGGATTTTTGGAAGAAACCTGGGCGACCGTCTGTACCATAACTTGCAGTTACCTCACCTGTTTTTCCGGGCATGATTGGAGTTTTGGTGTAATCAGACGCAGTACAACCACAAGAAGGGTTTGCAGAAGTAATAACGATAGGGGCTTTGGTGGTGTTGGTGAACTTGAAAGTTACATCGGCTTTGGGACCCATTTTAATCGTTCCGAAGTCGTGTGATTTCTTTTCCCATTTGATACCACCATCTTCAGTTTGTGCAAAGCTGGTAGTCACGAAAGCCAAAACGGCGGCCAAAAGAGTAAGTGTTTTTTTCATGATTGTTTATTTTTTGTGTACAAAGCAATGTCCGTGCCAAAAATCATCAAAGTTTGCGTTTCACCTCTTCGGTTTTGAAGATTTCTAGGTAATCACCGACTTCGATATCATTGTAACGGTCTAACTGCAATCCACACTCGTATCCTTTAGACACTTCTTTGACATCGTCTTTAAAGCGTTTCAGTGAAGACAATTCTCCTGTGTGTATTACAACACCGTCTCTGATTACGCGCAATTTTGCTTTGCGCTCGATGATACCTGAGGTAACATAACAACCAGCGATGGTACCCACCTTAGAGATTTTGAACACCTCACGAATTTCCACGTTACCAATGATTTTCTCAACCACTTCAGGACTCAACATGCCTTCCATCGCCAATTTGATTTCATCGATGGCTTGATAAATTACAGAATAGGTTCTGATATCGATTTCTTCGTTTTCTGCGATTTGTTTGGCTTTTGCGGAAGGACGTACTTGGAAACCAACGATAATGGCATCGGATGCAGAAGCGAGCAATACATCGCTTTCGGTAATCTGACCTACACCACTGTGAATTACTGTTACAGCAATTTCCTCTGTTGTCAACTTCATCAATGAATCCGCCAAAGCTTCTACTGAACCGTCCACATCACCTTTCACGATCAACTTCAATTCTTTGAAGTTTCCAATCGCCAAACGTCTGCCGATTTCATCCAGTGTGATATGGCGTTTTGTTCTAATTCCTTGTTCGCGAACCAATTGCAAACGCTTGTTTGCCAATGTTTTTGCTTCGCTTTCGTCGGCAAATACGACATAAGCATCACCCGCTGTAGGTGCATCTGAGAACCCTAACATCTTCACTGGAGTGCTCGGTGGCGCATTGTCGATTTTTCCGCCTCTTTCATTGTATAATGCACGTACTTTGGCATAGTAAGGTCCAACAACTACGTGGTCTCCCACGCGCAGCGTACCGGTTTGCACCAACATACTACAAACAATACCTCTACCTTTTTCTTGGGTGGCTTCGATTACAGTTCCTTTGGCTCTTCTGTTGGGATTGGCCTTAAGATCCATCATTTCGGCTTCCAAAAGTACTTTTTCGAGAAGTTTGTCTACGTTGAGACCTTTTTTCGCTGAGATTTCTTGACATTGGTATTTACCACCCCAATCTTCAACGAGGATATTCATTGCAGAAAGTTGTTCGCGAATTTTATCTGAGTTCGCGCCTTCCTTATCAATTTTGTTGAATGCAAACACCATTGGTATGTTTGCGGCTTGTGCGTGGGCAATGGCTTCACGTGTTTGCGGCATCACAGAATCGTCTGCAGCAATTACGATGATGGCCATATCTGTAACCTTGGCACCTCTTGCGCGCATCGCGGTGAACGCTTCGTGACCGGGTGTATCAAGGAATGTGATTTTCTTGCCGTCTGGTAAAGAAACTTCGTAAGCTCCGATGTGCTGGGTAATTCCCCCTGCTTCACCGGCGATCACATTTGCTTTACGGATGTAATCGAGAAGAGATGTTTTACCGTGGTCAACGTGACCCATTACGGTAACAATTGGCGCACGTGGCAACAAGTCCTCTTCATTGTCCATTTCGTTGTCTGCAGCTTCGATTTGAGATTCTGCATCCACGAATTCTACTTCGAATCCAAAATTGTCCGACACCAGTTGAATGGTTTCTGCATCCAAACGCTGGTTGATGGATACCACAATACCCAACATAAAACAGGTGGAAATAACCTGGGTTACATTGATGTTCATCATGGTTGCCAATTCGTTGGCCGTTAAGAATTCTGTTACTTTCAGGATTTTACTTTCCTTTTCTTTTCGTAGGTTGGTTTCACGTCGATCGTTGGCACGTACCTCTTTGTTACGGGCTTTGATCTTCTGCTTCATCCCACGCGTTTTTCCAGCGCTTCCCATCTGACCCATCGTGTTCCGCACTTTTTGTTGTACGGCTTCCTTTGTGATTTCTGCTTTTGGTGCAGGTCTATTTGGATCTGAAGGTGTTGTACGCGCTGCTATCTGCACTCGTTCTTGCACAGCCACCTTTTCGGTACCTGCTTGCTTGCGTTTGCGCTTGCGTTTTTCACGTAGTTCATCGCGGGCTTCACCTGCCAACGATTTAACACCGGTAGGTGCGATGGTTGGAAGATTGATTTTGCCTAAAACTTTTGGACCCGACAGGGTTTCAAATTTGGTATCGATTTTTTCAACTTCGTCATCTTCAGCAGCGTCTACCGCGGGTGCAGTAACAACAGGGGCTTCTATGATTGGTTCTGGTGTTTTTGTTTCAACCACGGGCGCAGTTGGTGTTTCTGCCACGGGCGCAACGGCGATGGGTTTTTCAACAACTACGGGCTCAGCAACGACATCAACGGCTGGGGCTTCTTCCTTTTTGGTTGGAGCCTCAACGATTTTCTTTTTGCCAATGTCGATTTTTCCAATAATCTTCGGACCGGCCAATTCTTCCAATTTCGAAGCAATCTTCTCTTGGGAAATGGGTTCGGGCGTTGTTATTTTGGCTTCTACTTTGGCCAATACCTCCACAGGAGTCGTGGGCTTTGTAGCAACAGGAGCAGCAGGCGCGGGTTTTGGGTCGCGATGGCTTTTCAACAACTTGGCTTCATCTTTTGCAGCCTTGTCTGCAGAGAATTCCCGAAGCAATGCTTGATACATGTCTTCGGTGATTTTGGTTGTTGGCTTGGGCATGACATCGAAGCCTTGCTGATTTAACAAATCGGCAAGTACTTGAAAACTTCGATTCAATTCTGTGGCTACTTTCGCTAAACGGTATTCCGCCATATTTTCTTTCAAAATTAGTTCTATTGACAATAATTCCCAAGGTTTGTGTTTTGAACCAGGTGTTCTCGACGATTTTTTATTCAAAGCCCCGTGACCTTGGGGTACACGGGGCTTTGTTCAATTGCAATTAGTCTTCGAATTCTACGCGAAGGATTTTTTGTACTTCGATAATGGTTTCTTCCTCCAACTCTGTTCTTCTCATCAAATCTTCCACGGTAGCATTGATGACAGATTTCGCGGAATCCAAACCAATTTTCTTGAATTCTTCGATAATCCAGGTGTCGATTTCGTCCAAAAATTCGTCCAAATCCACATCATCTTCATCGGAAATTGTGGCGGCCATTCGATATACTTCGATTTGGTAGCCACACAACTTGCCGGCCAATTTGATGTTATGTCCACCTTTACCAATGGCCAAAGAAACCTGATCTGCTTCTAAGAAAACATCGGCAGTCTTTTTGTCTTCGTTCAACTCGATGCGCGAAATGGCAGCCGGTTGAAGTGCTCTTTGGATGTAAAGATTGGTATTGGTTGTGAAATTGATTACATCGATATTTTCGTTGCGCAATTCCCTTACAATGCCGTGAATTCGGGCACCTTTTACACCAACACAAGCCCCTACTGGGTCGATACGATCGTCATAACTTTCCACGGCTACTTTCGCACGTTCTCCGGGTTCGCGAACTACCTTTTTGATGGTGATTAAACCGTCTAAGATTTCAGGAACTTCCAGTTCGAACAAACGCTCCAAGAATTCTGGTGAAGTACGAGAAAGGACAATTTTTGGTGAACCTTTGTCCATTTCAACTTCGTGGATAACGGCGCGTAGGGTATCTCCTTTTTTATACATATCACGGGGAATCATGTGGTCTTTTGGAAGAGACAACTCGTTGCCTTCATCGTCAAGCACCATGATTTCGCGTTTCCATACGTTATAAACTTCACCGGTAATAATTTCACCGCGTTTGTCTTTGTATTTTTTGAACAGTTCGTCTTTTTCGAGTTCGATGATACGACTCATGAGGGCCTGACGAGCATTCAGGATGCTACGACGTCCGAAATCGTCCAAGAAAACTTGCTGAATACAATCTTCCCCCACTGCGTAGTCGGGTTCCAATTTTTGGGCATCTTCCAACGCGATTTGAAGGTTTTCGTCCTCTACCTCACCCGCTTCAACAATCAAGCGAAGGTGATACATCTCGATGTCACCTGTTTCTGTGTTGATGATGATGTCGAAATTGGCATCGTTGCCATATTTCTTTTTGAGAATGTTGCGAAAAACGTCTTCCAAAACGCGCATCATTGTGGCGCGGTCGATGTTCTTAAACTCCTTAAATTCGGAGAAACTCTCCACAAGGTTGATACCTAGATCTTTTGCCTTGACTTTCATATTATTTGAAACTGATTATGATGGTTGCAGATTGAATGTTTTCAAAAGGGACTTCAATGATTTGGGTTATGGCTTTCTTGCCTTTTTCTTTGATCGTTTGTTCGATGAGGAACACATTATTTTCGTTGATTTCCAACAATTTACCACTCACAGGTCCTTCTGATGTTACAAAATCGAAGGAACGACCAATATGTTTTCCATACTGTTTGCGATTGGTGAGGGGCCTTTCGGCACCAGGTGAGGAAATTTCGAAAGTAAACGCTTCATCGCTGAGATCTGATTCATCGATTTTCTCCGAGATATGTCGGGTAAAATCTGTGATTGATTTCATTGATAACGCTTCTTCACTATCCATATAGAACTGAAAAAGTTTGGCCGGACTGATAGAATGTGCTACCAAGAACAATCCAAACAGTGGTGCTTCCTGTTCAATTAGGTCGGTTAATTTCTTTGCGAGGTTTGCCATAGTCAACAAAAAAGGGGACTGCTTTTGGCTTGTCCCCTTCCTAAAGTGTATCGGAAAGTGATGCAAATATACTACAATTCAGAAAAATCTCAAAATGAAATTAATCAATGTTATAATCCATGGGTTTTGGCCAACAGATTGATTTATTGGATTGATTCATTATTTGATGAAAGGTCTATTCTTGAATGAATGCTTCGATAATTTTGACATCTTTTTTTGGACGATCTGCGCTACCGGTTGGTTCATTTTCGATGGCGCTCAGGACGTTGTACCCTGAAACCAACTTGCCAAAAACTGTGTAGTTATTGTCTAAACTGGGGGCGCCTCCCCAATGGGCATATCGTTGTCTTACTTCTGCAGGCATGTTGGCATATAGTTCATCAATGATCGGCTGCATTTTGGTATGTACTTCTTTTTCCAATTCTTGCATCGCTGCCATATTTCCAGACTGGCTGAGGGCTTGACCTTTCATTACTGTTTCTCTATTTGACGGATCTTTTTTGAAGATCTCAAACGCCTGTGCTTCGAGAGATTGTTTTAGATGCAACTCGTCCAGAAGTGTTCCGGTGACGATGAAGAACTGAGAACCACTGCTGTTTTTCATCGGATTGACTTCGTCGCTTTGTCTGGCGGCTGACAATGCACCTTTGAAATGGTATAAGTTCGGTTTGATTTCGCTAGGGACAGTGTAATTGGGACCACCATCACCCAACATGGCTGTTGGACCTGCATTGATTGATTTTGGATCACCCGTTTGGATCATGAAGTCTTTGATCACGCGATGAAATAGATGTCCATTGTAGAATTTTGACTTTACCAATTTTAGGAAATTCTCAGTATGTTGTTTTTGTTCGGGATTCAGCGCCAATGTCAAATTGCCTGCGGTTGTTTTAAGCACTACCCTGGGCCATTCTGCAGGTGCAGTTGAATCACTGTAATCCCCAGAGTCAGCAACCACTGAATTTTTTGCGCTGTCTACCACGTTTGTTTCTGTGTGGTTACTGCAACTGGCCAAAGCCATCATGAAAGGAATTATTAAAGCATATTTCATCATCGTAGTTCAAATAAACTAAGTTTTTTGCGGGAAATGATAGAATTGACTATTGAAATTGAATTATTTCTTCATTTTCAAAATACTCGACGATGTGTTGTCGAATTAAATTCTCTTGCTCCAAATAACCCAAATTCGGCAGTGGGATAATGTTCCGCCAAGCAGGCCAACCGTTTTGATCAGAACCAATGTGTTCGTAATAACCCGAATAGCTTAAAATTTTGCATGTTGCGATATGCATTAAATGGACTTTTTCCTCTTTGGAAAAGGGTTTATCCCGCAATTCACCCAGTTCTCTTACCCCGATGAGAAATAAAATGGCGTTTAAATCTGGTTTTTTGTCAAAATTCTCCTCCACAAAGGCGATGATTTGTAACCATTTGTCACGTATTTCTTGTATGAGTCCGTCTGCCATATTTTTATGACAAAGTTCGTGAATAAACGTCTGTTTTGTCTAGCATGGCTTGGTTTTTGTTACAAGACCTCCAAATTACAATATTATGTCGGCTACAAAAGACTTTTTGACTCATTTGTTTGATCGGGCAAGGAACGTTACGGATATCTTGGTAATGAAGAGGGCACGTGCTCAGAAATGGCAGGATGCAACGCTCAAAAAATTGCTTTACAAAGCGAAAAATACTGCCTATGGCCTGGAGTACGATTTTGATGGAATTCTGATGCATTCCGATACGAGAGAGCAGTTCAAATCAAATGTGCCTATTGCAAGTTACGATGTAATGCATCCTTGGTGGCAGCGCGAATACAATGGAGAATCGGATATTACATGGCCGGGTTCCCCCAAATATTTTGCTCTGAGTTCAGGTACTACGCAAGGTGCAAGTAAATACATTCCCGTTACAGATGCCCAACTCAAAGCAATCATAAGAGCCAGCAGACGTCAGCTATTTGCAGTAGCAAAAACAGATGTACCCAAGGATTTTTTCACCAAACATTACCTAATGATCGGGGGAAGCACAGATTTGAATTTCGATGGGAAAAAATACAGCGGGGATTTGAGTGGTATTTCTGTGGCGAATTTGCCTTTTTGGTTTGATCGATTTGCGGTTCCCACAGAAGAAATCAAAAAAGAGCGTGATTGGCATCATAAAGTGGAGACGATGGTGAACGAGGCACCCAATTGGGATGTCGCTATGATTGCGGGTGCTCCTGCATGGGTAAAAATGCTATTAGAGAAAATTATCGAGCGTTATCAGTTAAACAACATTCATGAAATTTGGCCTCATTTGAGTGTATACACTTGGGGTGCCATTTCAATTACGCCCTACAAGAGTCAGATAGAGGCGATGATGGGACGACCGATACACTATTTTGAATCGTATTTGTGCAGTGAGGGCTTTGTGGCTTCGCAAACAAAATTGAACGCCTCAGGAATGGGTTTGGTGTTTAGGAACAATACGTATTTTGAGTTTATCCCTTTCAATGAACAGAATTTTGATGAAGCCGGAGAAGTGAGGCCAGGGGCAAGAGCATTGGACTTGGATGAGGTGGAAGAGGGTGTAAATTATGCCATTTTGATTAGCACTTGCGCCGGAGCTTGGCGTTATTTAATTGGCGATATCATACAATTCACCAATGTGGATGCTTGTGAGATAAAAATTACAGGTAGGACCAAGCAATATTTGAGTTTATGCGGTGAGCATTTGAGTGTTGAGAACATGAATCAGGCAACGGATTTAACAGCTAGAGATATGGGATCACCCATTTCTGAATACTGTGTCCGTGGTTTAAAATTGGCAAATGGTGAAATGGGACATCGATGGTATGTGTCTTACCCCGCAGGTCAAGCAAAGCCCGATGCGGAAAAGTTAAGGTTGATATTAGACCAACACCTATGTGTTTTGAACGATGATTATGCTACCGAGAGACAACACATATTAAAAACGATGGAAATGCATGTTCTGCCAGAGACAGACTTTTTGGATTTTCTTGAAACAAAAGGAAAATTGGGCGGACAAAGTAAGTTCCCACGTGTGATGCCTGAGGCGATGTATCAAGATTGGATCCGTTTCTTGTGCGATCGATATCAAACTGATACTTTTGTTTAGATGCATACAGAATCTAGTTCCAATCATTCCCATTTAGAGCAGCAAGACTTTTTAAGTTTGGTGACCGGTATTAATCGGGAGGATGCACTATGTCATGCCCGTATTGCCAATGAACTGCCCGTAATTTCAGCGCTGTGCGAACTAATTTACGATCGGTTGAGCAAGGGGGGAAGGCTGTTTTATATGGGTGCAGGCACTTCCGGTCGATTGGGCATCGTGGATGCCAGTGAATGTCCGCCTACCTACGGAGTTCCTTTTGACAAAGTTATTGGATTGATAGCGGGTGGTGATTCCGCGATTCGAAAGGCGGTGGAGTTCGCGGAAGACGATTTTGAGCAAGGATTTCGTGATTTACAAGCATATCATGTGGGTGTTGGAGATGTTGTTGTGGGTATTGCGGCCTCCGGCCGCACACCCTATGTAATTGGTGCTTTACGACAATGCAGAGCAAATGGCATCGCAACGGGTGCTGTGGTTTGTAACAAAAATAGTGCGATGGCTGCCGACTGCGATATCTGCGTGGAAATAGAAACGGGTCCTGAGTTCGTTACGGGGAGTACGCGGATGAAAGCAGGTACTGCAACCAAAATGGTGCTCAACATGCTCACTACCAGTGTGATGATTCGTTTGGGGCATGTGAAGGGCAATAAAATGATCGACATGCAGCTGACCAATCATAAGTTGATTGAAAGAGGTACAAGGATGGTGATGGAAGAAACGGGATTGGCAGAATCAGCGGCGAAATCCTTATTGCTTTCGGCGGGTTCTGTGCGCAAAGCCGTTGATGCCCACCGGGGCTGATTTCATTGTGTAGTCTGTTTTTTTGGCAATTTCCGGAAGGGCAATTTCGTTTATGCCAAAATTTCCCATGTTCGATCCGGTAACAATCGAACCGTATGCAAATAAGTATGGAAAGCAGCGGATTTTCCCCATTCGTAGGGTGCAATCATACTCAAAACTTGGGTGCCATCGTCTTTCTGGTACAAGTGGTACACTCCGTGAATGATGGGCTCAAAATTGAGGTCGGCTTTGTAAATGGCATGCGACATTTCCACGCGCGCTTCGATTTCTTTTGCCTGATTGATCAAAAGTTGGGCTTGTTTGCGCAGCATTGTAATTTGTTGCTCGGCCTGATGTTGCATGCTTTCATGGGCGTTGGCAACCAACAATCGCTTGTCAATCGGTTCAATTTTGGGCGAACTGACACTGATTGCGTAGGGTGCATTGTGCATTTCTCCTTGAAAAACAGCATCCTTGAGGGCCAAGGGGCGATTGTCTGGAGCGGTTGATTCTTCGTTTTCTTGCACTAGCATGTTTACATTAACAAAGGGGCATGGAAAAAGTTGGAATCACAGAGAAATTCTATGTCATTGGGTCAACAAACCCATTTTTTTGGAGTAATTCGGCAATTTGAATGGCATTTGTAGCGGCTCCTTTTCTGAGATTGTCTGATACCACCCACAAGTTAATCGCGTTCACCTCGCTCTCATCCATTCGAATTCTACCCACAAAAACATCATCTTTATCGTGGCTGTTTAATGGCATCGGGTACTCAAAATTGTTGGGATTGTCTTGCAAAGTGACACCTGGTGCAACGGTCAAGATGTCTCTGATTTCGCTTACTGAAAGGGCTTTTTCAAAACTGGCATTAATGCTCTCTGAATGTCCGCCAACCGTTGGGATTCTCACTGTAGTGGCGGTGATTTTTAAATCAGGCAGTCCCATAATTTTGCGGGTTTCTACCATCATTTTCCATTCTTCTTTGGTGTAGCCATCGCTCATAAAAACATCGATATGTGGCAAGGCATTTAAATCGATGGGATGCGGATAAACCCGATCAGGAGAAATGCCGGCCCGCTCATCAAACATTTGTTGAACGGCTTTTTGACCCGTGCCTGTTACACTTTGATAGGTGCTAACTACAACGCGTTTAAGTTGAAATTTTTGGTGTAAGGGTTGCAATGCAACAACCATTTGAATGGTAGAGCAATTGGGGTTTGCTATGATTTTGTGGGAGGGCAAAATGGCATCGGGATTTACCTCGGGAACAACCAAAGGTACGTTTGGGTCCATGCGCCAAGCACTTGAATTGTCGATGACTATCGTTCCGTTGTCGGCGAATTTCGGGGCCCATTCCAAGCTAACATTTCCCCCAGCGCTAAACAAAGCGATGTCGGGTTTTGCAGCAACAGCTTGCTCAAGGGTGATTATTGGAATCGCCGTTCCCCTAAAATAGATGCTTTTTCCCATGCTATTGGCCGATGCAGCGGGTAAAAGTTCTGTTACGGGGAAATTTCTTTCCTCCAAAATTTGCAACATTTTTGTCCCCACCAATCCGGTGGCACCCACTACAGCAATTCTCATGGTTGATGCATTTGAACTGGGGTATTTTCTACGGGTGTTTTTGGCATTGTTTCCGTGGTTACATCGCCAGGTTTTCCTTTGGCGGTGTCACGATGTAGGGTGTCCTTATAAAGGTCATCGAACATGGCTGCTTGATCCAAACTATCGATGGAATCTTGACTGTTTTTTTCGCTCGCATTGAAGGCGCCTTCTGGGTTGTTTGAGCAGGCAGCAATACTCAATACGGCAACGAGGCCTAGGGCAAATGGAAGAATATTTTTCATGATTACCAAATTTCTAAAGTTTCTAAAAGGTCGTTCCAAAGGTCGTAATTTTTCATTCCCACCACCATTTCTTTTTCACAATCCAAGGAAATGGCTTCGAGGTGTAATGCTTTTATGTTGGAGGCGCTTTGAACGGCGGGGTCTACTTTGCTGATAGTAACATGGGGATCGCCCATGGCGATGGACTGATTTGCTGAGGTTTGAACGATAAACTGATACTCGGCTGATAGATTTTGCTTCCAAAAATTGTAATCGTTTTGAGCACATTCGATTGCTTCCACGGGCAACAGCGTGCACCAACTTTGCACCGTTTCTAGTGTTTCAGGGGTGCTTACTTCGAGGGTGATTTTTGGTCCGGCGCACCAACCGATAATTTCTTGCACTTGCTGAATGGGTAATTCTCCTACGGAGAAACCGATCCACTCTGCCATCGCTGCCGCAGCATAACGGGCGTCGGAGAGGTCTTTTATATTGTTGAATTTAATTAACATATCGCACAAAAAAGGGCTGCTAAAGCAACCCTTTTCGTTTATACCAATAATCGATAGGGTTCTTCTAAATATTCTTTCAGCGTTTTCAGGAATTGAGCACCCATGGCTCCATCCACAACGCGGTGGTCGCAACTCAAAGTGACTTTCATCGTCTTGACCGGTTTGATTTCTCCATTGACCACGCCTACGGTATCTTTTACCGTTCCTACAGCAAGGATACACGCGTCTGGAGGATTGATAATCGCAGTAAATTCGTCGATGCCAAACATGCCTAAGTTGCTAATGGTAAATGTATTACCGCTCCAATCTTGGGGTTGCAATTTCTTTTCTTTGGCTTTTTTGCCATATTCCTTTACCTCAGAGCTAATTTGACTCAATGTTTTATTGTCGGCAAAACGCACAACTGGTACCAACAAACCATCTTCCACTGCCATTGCAACGCCGATGTGAATGTGGTGATTGTATCGAATTTTGGTTCCCAACCAGCTGGAGTTGATGTTTGGATTTTTGCGCAATGCAGCAGCGGCGGCTTTGATTACCAGATCGTTCATCGAAATCTTGACGTCGCTTATGGTATTCATTTGCTCACGAGCCACAGAGGCTTTGTCCATGTTGATTTCCAAGGTCAGGTAGAAGTGTGGCGCGCTAAATTTGCTTTCTCCCAATCGGGCTGCAATGGTTTTGCGCATTTGAGAAACATTTACCTCGTGGTAGCCTTCCGTTCCTGAAACAACAGCGGTGGTGTTCATGGCCGTTGAGGCTGGGGCTGGCTTGGCAGCGGCGGGAGTAAAATTCTCTATGTCTTTCTTGACGATTCTGCCGTTTTCGCCCGAACCGTTCACTTGATGGATGTCGATGCCTTTGTCTTGCGCCAATTTTTTCGCTAGCGGGCTGGCTTTCAAGCGATCATCACCATCGATGCTTCCTTCTGTTGCTGTTACAGGGACTGAAACAGTCTGGCTGATTGGTTCAGCAGTTACGGCCGGTGCGGCTGCGGGGGTTGGAGCGGTGGGAGCGGTGGGTGCGGAAGCTGCCGGAGCTGCAGACACGGGAGCAGCGGAAAGCAAAGCGGAAAAATCTTCACCGGGGGCCCCTACAACAGCGATGACGCTATCCACGGGCGCGGCTTCACCTTCTTGCAACGCCAAGTGAAGCAGGGTTCCTTTGGCATACACTTCCATGTCCATGGTTGCCTTATCGGTTTCCACTTCAGCCAAAATATCGCCGCTTTTCACGGAGTCACCTACTTTGTAGTTCCACTTAACGATGACACCTTCGGTCATGGTGTCGCTCATCTTGGGTAATCTAACAACTTCTGCCATAATCTTATTGGACTGCAAACTTACACGATTTTTCCCTTTTAATGAGGAGTTTGGCTGTAAAAATGTTTATCATTGTGAAGTTAAATGAATACACAATCGGGCTTTGTTTATGAAGACTTTTTGCGACATGTTTTGGCACATGGGGACCGTAAGACAGATCGCACCGGCACTGGAACTGTGAGCGTTTTTGGGGGGCAGTTGCGATTTGATTTGCAAAAGGGTTTTCCGCTGATTACCACCAAGAAGGTTCACTTAAAGAGTATTATTTATGAATTGCTTTGGTTTTTGAGGGGGGAGACGAATATTGCGTATCTCAAAGAGCACGGTGTGAGTATTTGGGATGAGTGGGCCGATGAAAATGGCGAGTTGGGTCCCGTTTATGGCAAACAGTGGCGTTCATGGGAGGCAAAAGATGGACAGGTGATTGATCAGATTTCAGAAGCGATAGAACTCATCAAGCATTCACCGGATAGTCGACGAATTATCGTAAACGCATGGAATGTGGGCGAAATTAAGCAAATGGCCTTGATGCCTTGCCATACCATGTTTCAGTTTTATGTCGCCAATGGAAAACTCAGCTGTCAACTCTACCAACGTAGCGCCGATTTATTTTTGGGGGTGCCTTTTAACATTGCCAGTTATGCTTTGTTAACGATGATGATCGCACAGGTTTGTGGTTTACAGGCCGGGGATTTTGTTCATACGTTTGGCGATGCGCACATTTATCACAATCATATGGATCAGGTAAATCTTCAACTATCTCGCGAAGCCAGGCCTTACCCCACAATGAAAATCAATCCGAAAGTATCGAACATTTTTGAGTTCACTTTTGAGGATTTCACTGTAGAGGGATACGATCCACACCCCGCTATCAAGGCGCCGGTTGCTATTTAAACGTTTATTTTCCCTGAGTCCCTGCGGCGTGACTTAGGTAATTGATGGCGTAGGTGTTATTTTTGTATTTTTATGAAGATGATTTTTAGGAAGATAGTCCATCATGGTATTCTGTTGATTCTATCCATTTCGCTTTTCGTTCTCGATGCATCGGCCCAAAATTCAGCCTCTGCCAAAAGTACAATTAGCGGATATGTGCGCGACAAAAGCAGCGGAGAAATGATGGGGAGTGTGGTTGTAAATGCCCAAGTTTCTGGTGTTAGAACGACAACAAACAATTACGGATTTTTTTCTCTAACGCTCATAAAAGGGGAAGGTCAATGGTTGCAGTTTAGGTACCCTGGACTTGTTACGGATAGTTTTTATTGGTCGGCCAAAAAGGATACTACGATCACAGTGGAGTTGGCGGCCGTGGAACAAATTGCAGTGGTGGAAATTCGTTCCAGGAAGACGACGATTGCGGATCGGGCCGACATGAGTAGGATTGATATTCCGGTGCAGCAAATCAAGGATATTCCGGCGTTGTTGGGCGAAAAGGATGTCATGAAGGTTATCCAATTGTTGCCGGGGGTACAAAAGGGTGGAGAGGGACAAGCGGGGATTTACGTGCGCGGTGGCGGACCGGATCAAAACTTAATTGTTTTGGACGAGGCCATCGTGTATAATGCAAACCACTTGTTTGGTTTTTTCTCTTTGTTCAATGGCGATGCTTTGCGGAGTGTTGAGTTGGTAAAGGGTGGATTTCCGTCGCGCTATGGCGGACGATTGTCGAGTGTGATCGACCTAAACATGAAAGAGGGGAACAATAAGAAATTTGCGGGTGAGGTGGGAATCGGTTTGATCAGTTCAAGAGCCGTATTTGAAGGACCGATCGTGAAAGGGAAAAGTTCATTTATGATTTCGGGGCGCAGAACCTACTTGGATGCTTTGGCTCAGCCTTTAATTATGGCGGCAACGCAGGGAGCCAACGCGGGTTATTTCTTTTACGATTTCAATGCCAAAGCCAACTATATATTGTCTGAAAAAGATAAGTTGTACGTGTCGGGGTATTTTGGACGCGATAAGTTTTATTTCAACGAAAACAGTGCAAATACAAAATTTAAAACCAATTTCGGATGGGGCAATCGAACCTTGACTGCGAGATGGAATCACCAAATCAACCAGAAATTGTTTGCGAATGCTTCGGCCATTTATAGTCATTACGACTTGTCAATTAACGTATTACAAAAAGATGCCAATTCAGATGCATTTGAATTAAACTACAAAAGTGATATCAACGATTATGGCGTGAAATACGATTTGGACTATCGTCCCAATCCCAAGCATATGATTCGGGCCGGATTTTCGAGCATCAATCATCAATTTAGTCCCAGCGCGGTGGTATTGAAGGTTGGGACCAATTTTAACTTCGATCGTAAGATGACGGTGATAAATACCTATGAATCCGGAATTTACGTCGAGGATCAATGGCGTGAGGGCAAATGGAATTTCTATCCTGGATTGAGAATTAGTCATTACGTGGTGGATCAAACCCAATATTTGAAGCCCGAGCCACGTATGTCGTTTGCCTACAATTTGCGAAAAGACATTGCAATTAAGGGCAGTTATGCACTGATGAATCAATACATTCACTTGTTGAGTAGTACAGGAATTGGATTGCCTACGGACTTGTGGGTACCTGCTACCACCAATGTGAAACCCATGCAAAGTCAGCAGTGGGCCACAGGGATTGCGAAGGACTTCCGAAAAGGACTTTCTTTGAGTTTGGAAGGGTATTACAAGACAATGAATCACGTAATCACCTACAAAGAGGGCGCATCTTTTTTGCTTCAGGATGATTTCTTTGATCCATCGGTCTCAGTGAATAATAAGGCATGGGAGAATCAGGTGACAGCGGGTAAGGGTTGGAGTTATGGTACGGAGGTTTTTTTGCAGAAGCAGGTGGGTAAATTGAGTGGCTGGATCGGCTATACGTTGAGTTGGACGCAATTGCAATTTGATGCGGTGAACAATGGGGTGAAATACTATGCAAAATACGATCGCCGTCATGATGCTTCCGTGGTTTGTATCTATCGGTTGAGTAAGTTATTTACGGCGAGTATGACCTGGGTTTATGGGACGGGAAATGCCATCACGATGCCTCAGGGATACCTCAGAGGAACGGGCCATTATCCCAGCACAGCACCGCAAATTTGGGATCCAAGCAATCAAGTATTCAACAACGAAATGATTGACTACGGCAAACGGAATAGTTTTAGAATGGCGGCCTATCATCGTATGGACATTGGTTTACAGTTTAAAAAGGAAAAAGCGCACGGAATAAAGACCTGGGAGCTCAGTGTTTACAACGTGTACAATCGGTATAATCCATTCTTTTATTACGGTCAATTGAACGATGCGGGTACCGTGCGGACATTAAAGCAGGTTACGCTGTTTCCGTTGATACCTTCATTGAGTTGGACATATAAATTTCGTTAATCATGAATCAGATGAGAATTATTTTAAACAATATCGTGCAGAGAGGACATTTGGGGTTGTTGGTTTGGGCGGTTATTTCGCTCTTGGGATTGGGTAGTTGTATCGAGAAGGATGCGAAAATCCCGCCGCCAGAGTACAATAAGCGCACTTCGATTATTTGTTATTTATCGCCCAGAAATGCCAATGTGAGTGTGCAATTGGGTTTTACCGTACCGTATTTTGGTGTGCAAAGTGACACGATTTCTTATTACTCGGATGCCAAAGTCACGGTTTCAGATTTAACAGTGGGAACTTCGGTTGTTTTGCCATTCAATAAGGTAGATTTTGTTTATCGCGTGGGCAAAAACAAGATGCCAATCATCAATGATCATCAATATCGAGTGGATGTTGTTTTGGCCGATGGCAGGGCTTACACAGCCACAACGCAAATTCCACCAAAGTTGGGACCAACAGACCTTAAATTGGGTAAATACAGTGTGGGCAAGTTGGAACAGAATCAGCAATTTGGTCAACAAGTTTCTGTCAATGTGGAATTGAAAACTGGCAATACGAAAAAGGGATTTTATTATTCACCTCAGTTTGATGTTGTATTGGAGGATGGGAGTGGGAATTTCTATGGAAACGCAATGTTCTTCAAAGGATCGGGCGTGGAAGAAGGTGTGGATTCAGACACATTACGATTTATCTATCAAGACAGAATGTGGTTACAGGGTGGTGGCGGAATGGGTGGTTCAACGGCGATTGATCCGATGAAGTTTAACGGGGCTGAAGGAAGTTTTTGGGTGTTCGATAAAGGTTACGCTGAGTCGTACAATAAGTTTTTTGAAGATACCGGAAATCCATTTGCGGAGCCTATTTTGTTGTATTCCAATTGGAGCAATGGAGCCGTGGGTACTTTGGGTTCTTTTGATTGGGAAGAAATGACAATTACGCCCTAGGGATTGGTGATCACAGGTATACCTAGTAGAACCATCTGGTTAGGACGAAATGGTGGATTCGAATCGGAGGTTGGAACTCGTTTTACATTCCATTAAACTAGTCATGTGGATTCATTGATTTGTGAATCGTTGAGTCAATTGCGATTTTCGTGATACATGTTGGATGCATATTTTACGCCCATCGATGAATCGATTTGGGCGCCATATAGGGAGAGAAAGGAGTCCGTGGGTGGCAAGTTGTTGGTACACGGCAAGTCGTTTCCTAAACTAAAAAAGGTAAAATTTGCCTTGATAGGAGGCGGTCCTGAGGCCGATGCATTTCGGAAATCATTTTATGCTTTGAGTTGGCGTTTTGGCGATTTGGTCATGGCCGATTTAGGGAACTTGGTCAATGGTTCTGATGAGAAACAAAACCAATTTGCCATGAGTGAGGCCATGGGTGAACTCATCGAATTGGGCATTCATGTATTGGTGATTGGCGGGGGAGAAGGTCAGATTTATTCTCATTATAAAGCATACAGACAGCAGGGTTCGCCTGTTGAAATTGTGCAAGTAACACCTGGAATCGATTTGGAGGAGGGAACACCGCTCAGGCAGATTTTGGTGGAGAAGCCCAGCAACTTATTCAATATCGACTTTGTGGCGACCCAGTCCTACTATATTTCCGCAGGCACGGCTGCACTTTTGGAAAAGATGTATTTCGAGAATCATCGATTGGGTGAAGTGAGAGATGGCATCGAAGAAACAGAACCCATCTTGCGGAGTGCGCATTTGTTCCAATTTGATTTGAATGCGGTCAGAAAATCTGATGCAGGCTGCACGAAACTCGCCTCACCCAATGGATTGTATGCGGAAGAAGCGGCACGGATTTGCAGATATGCTGGGGTTTCAAATCAGTTGAGCTCGGGGTATTTTTATGGCTTGGACGACATTGGGACTGATGAATCTTCGTCTACGTTGGTGGCGCAAATGGTTTGGTATTATGTGGATGGATTTATTTCACGGTATCATGATCATCCCACCCATGATTCAAGTGATTTCCTGATTTATCGCAACCGATTAAATTCTACGGGTCATGAAATTGTTTTTTACAAAAGCAGAAAAAGCAATCGCTGGTGGATGGAAATTCCGCATCCCTATGAAGATCGTACCTATTTCATTGGTTGTTCATACAGGGATTATGAAACGGTCTGTGCCGATGATATGCCCGATCGATGGTGGCGGGCTTATCAGCGTTTGATGTAATTCTTCATCTTTTCTTGAACCAAATGCGTTTTGATGTGTTCTTCTCGATGCAACTGAACTAAATTTGCAAACGATATGACAGAAGGATTTTTTCCCTTAACAATTAAAAAATTGGTTCGTGAGACGGCCGATGCCACCACGTTTTATTTTGATATACCAGCTGATTTGAAAGACACTTTTGTCTACACAGCCGGACAATACCTGACATTTGAAGTAGAGATTGAAGGCGAAAAAGTACGTCGTTCCTATTCTTTATGCACTTATGCCGGTGTTGATACAGATCCTGCCGTTACCGTAAAAAAAGTGGATATGGGAAAGATGAGTACCTACATGAACACGGTATTGAAAGAAGGTGATGTGATGCATGTGATGCCTCCAATGGGAAAATTTACACTGGTTCCCGATGCCAGTCGTTCGCAGCACTATGTATTGTTTGGTGGGGGAAGTGGTATTACACCGGTTTTGGGTATTGCCAAAGCTGTTTTGGCCGCAGAACCCAACAGTCAAGTGACATTGGTTTACGCCAACCGCAATCCTGATTCTGTGATTTTCAAGCAAGTACTGGTCGATATGGAAAAGGCGAATGGTGGCCGTTTTAAAGTTCATCACAATTATGATTCTGCACCGATTACCTATTTTGGCTTGAAAGGGATGTTAAGTCCTGATAAAGTTCAATCGATTGTAAAATCAAAGATTGGTGGGCCTTTTGATACCTATCAGTATTTTATCTGCGGGCCAGGCCCAATGATGGAAGTTATAAAGGAGGGGTTGAAGAATTTGGGTGTTCATTCAGATCGCGTTCACACAGAGTATTTTTCTGCACCGACTTCTAAAAATGCGGCCGATGAAAAACCTCAACAAGAAACCGACTTTGCAGGTGTATCAGAGGTTACACTAACGGTTTACGGGCGTACTCATACCATTTCTTGCGATCAAAATACAACCATTTTGAACGCTGCAATGAAACAAGGAATCGATCCGCCATACAGTTGTACGGTGGGTGTCTGTACTACGTGTCGAGCCAAGGTCACTGCGGGTAAATTGCACATGTTGGAGCGTGAAGGTCTCAGCGATGCTGAGATTGCTGAAGGATACGTCCTCACTTGTCAGTCCGTACCCCGCAGTTCTCAAATAACACTCAAATACGAGTAATTCTAATCTTCGTCGTCCCCATCAATTCCGGGAGCCGTTAGTGTATACTTCCGGATTTTATTCAGTAATTGGTCGAAGTCTTCGGCCAAATCGCTGCTAAAAAACATCTTTTCACCCGTCCTCGGATGGATAAAGCCCAATTCTTTTGCGTGCAATGCTTGCCTAGGCATCAAAGTGAAGCAATTTTCAATAAATGGTTTGAATTTGGGTAATGCAGACCCTTTTCTGACTTCCATCCCGCCATACAATTCATCGGAAAAAAGGGGGTGCTTGATACTAGAAAAGTGTGCTCTGATTTGATGCGTTCTTCCGGTTTCTAACTCACATTGCACCAAAGATGCGAAGTAAAACGATTCCAAAGTCTTGTAATGGGTAATGGCCAATTTGCCTTCTTCTTCGTCTTGGTAGCACTTCGATCTTCTGCGATCGGCGGGGTCACGCGACAAGTAGCTGCGAATCGTACCATCTTTTGGTTTTGGCTCTCCCCATACCAAAGCCCAATAACGCCTGTGAATGCTGTGATCATAAAACTGTTTCCCCAAATGGCTGAGGGCAAACTCTGTTTTTCCGACAACCAACAAACCCGAAGTGTCTTTGTCGATGCGATGCACCAAACCGGGTCTATGGTATTGGTCCTTGGTTGGTAACTGCCCAAAGTGATACACAAGTGCATTTACCAAGGTGCCACTGTAGTTGTTATGGCCGGGGTGAACCACCATCCCGGCTGGTTTGTTTACAATCAATAGGTCATCGTCTTCATATACGATGTTCAAGGGGATGTTTTCAGGATAAACTTCCGTATCTCTCGGTGCGGTTGGTAGTAGCACACGAACAGTATCGTGTGGTTTGATTTTGTAGTTGTTTTTGGTGGGTTTTTCATTCACCACCACGGCGCCTGATTCGATGCCGGCTTGTATTTTGGAACGACTTGCATTGGCAATTTTATGCATCAGCCATTTGTCAACCCGCATTTGCTCCTGTCCAGGATCTGCGGTAAAAGAATAATGTTCGTATAAACCCTCTTCTTGGATTTCGTCTTCGGTTTCGCTCACACTGCAAATTAAACGCTAAACTGCAGTTGTCCGAGCATTAATCCGCCCCAACCTGCTTGATTTACCAAAACTGTTTTTCCTTTTGCATTTTTCACAACGGTGGCCTCGTTCAGGAAAGTGTGGGTATGACCACCCAAAATGGCTGCTATTCCGTGGGTTTGTTGACCCAATTTGATATCGTCTATTTTGTCGCTATCGTACTGATAACCAAGGTGTGACAGTACAAAAACCATATCACATTGGTCGTTGGAATGGAGTTCATCCACTGTTTTTTGCAAGGCCATTACGGGGTCGTTATAGGATAGGCCGGGTATCAATCGCTCCATAATGAGGTTGTCGGGGTTAATGCCCACTCCGGTAATTCCAATGCGTTTGTGATTGATTTCAACGACAATTTTTTGTTTTACGAAGGGGTAAAGGCGGGTGTTATTGAGCGAATAGTTGCAGTTCACCATGGGGATTTTCGGGTGAAGGGCCAACATGTTGGCGAGGTGATCTATGCCATTGTCGAAATCGTGATTGCCCATGGTTGTTGCATGGTACCCCATTTTTGTCATCCAGGCATATTCAACCGATCCACCAAAATAGTTAAAATAGGGAGTTCCTTGGAACACATCGCCTGAATCAAGCAGGAGGGTATTGGGATTGGCATCTCTTTGTTTTTGTATCAGCGTTGTCAATTGCTGAATCCCCCCTTTTCCGGCTTGGGGGTGATTGGCGGGGAAGGCTTCGATGCGCGAATGAAAATCGTTGGTATGCAGGAGATTAAGTTGGAAGGGTTGGTTGTTTTTTGGCGGAGTATGTAGGGTTTCCAGCCAGTGGGTCATTCCGTGTAATGGGCTATTGGCGGCCGCTGCAGCGGCCGCCAATAGCAAAAATTTTTTCCTCCCCACCTTTTCCAACATGCCCGGAATCAAAGGTTGATCTTGCAATTCTAAGCTCATTTCTTGTCCTCCAAATTGTTTGGGTAAACCCGCCATTGGTTTCGGGGCGCAATCCATTGAAATGCATCAAATTCGCTCTTTAAACCATCGGCAATCGCGTCTCTTAGTTGGATGCCTGTGTATATCGTTTGCTTGGCACCCTTCAACATCGTAAACCCATCGCCACCCATCGCCATATACGAACTCGTGGCTACCAAATAATCCCGGCGGCTATCAAAAGGCAGATACCCCCCATTTGTTGGGTTTTTGGCAGTGCCTTGATTCACCCCGTTTGAGGCTTGGTTGTTGCCAAGCATTCCAGAACCCGAATGTTCTTCCTGCTCCCCAACAAGGGAAGCCAAGTCTGCGGGTATTGAAATGATTTTGCTGTTGATTTTTGCGGTTACCAAGCGATTTTTTGCGGGTTTGGTGGCTTTTTCAAATGCTAACAATACACCCGAAACCGGCGTCCCTGTCAACTGTGCAATGTATCCAAACAAACTGTCCGTAGCCGCTCCACTCAACTGCACAATCACCAACTCATTGTCGAATGGCATCACCTCAAAAACATTTCTCATCGCAACCGACCCCGGAAAAAGTCCAGCGCGCAATCCTCCGTTGTTTGCTACCGCGAAATGACAGGGAATTCCCATGTGTTCCATACTGTATTGAGTGGCTGCGAGAAGCATATAATCTGCGACCAAACGACCCAGATTTCCGGTGTAAAATGTATTGTAAAAAGGCGAATCGATTTCTGCCAATTTGGTCGATAAGCTTCGATTCAATGAATCCGAAAAAGGCTTTATGAAACTTGCGATCTCCGCATTTTCTGCCACGCTAGAATCCACGGCAATGTTGTGAATTGGAATCGAGTGCGTTTCCGCCCCATCCCAATGCGCTTGGTGCATGGAATGACCCTTGTCTTTTGATTTGTCTTTTCCGATTCCACACCCAAAAAAATACAGGGGTACAAAAGCAAAAATGATGACCGAGGCAGATCGATAAAACGGATTTCGGGAGATGCGATTTAACAGATACATGGAATAATGCAAAATTGCGCGAAAAATCCCTGTTTTTTGTATAAAATCACTAATAATTAACACGTTAAAACGAACAACTTGTCGATTTTTTTGGCATTTTTGCAACATGATAAAAAAGATTGTCATTTTTTGCATTACTACAGTGCTCACGGGTTTCATTTCAGCCCAATGCAACGAGTTGTTTATCTCAGAATACGTAGAAGGTTCTCGGAATAACAAAGCCCTGGAAATTTATAATCCCACCGACAAGCCCGTGGAGTTGTCTCAGTATCGCATAACGCGTTGGCAAAATGGTTCTGCCGCTTGGACAGCCCAAATGTCGGACGCCCTGTCGGGTACGCTTCAGCCCAAAGATGTCGTTGTGATTGTCCTCGATCGCCGCGATACTACAAAAATTGGCCAAGATACCCCTGTGGTGCTCTCTTTGCGTTTGAAAGCCGATCTTTTCTTGAGTAAGGATTACAATACCAGTTTCAGTATGAGCTTTAATGGGGATGATGCCATGAGTTTGGATAAGTTGAATACCACCACCAGTAAATATGTTCCTGTAGATATTTTTGGAAAAATAGGTGAGCGTCCGAGTCCTGCTTGGAGCGACAAACCACCATACACGGGGACTGGCACATGGTATACCTTGGACAAAACCCTCATTCGTAAAGATAGTGTGATGTCTGGCGTGACAAAGAATCCTTTGGAATTTAATCCAACATTGGAATGGGAATTGAATCCCCGTGATCAGTTTGATTCTTTGGGTTTTCACAAGTGTTTGTGTGAAAAAACTGCCTCTACCAAAGCAATGCAAAGCCACAAAGTTGTATTGTTCCCCAACCCAACCCAGAACGCGAACAACGGCATCGTTACGGCCATTACTGATTTTGTGCCAGTTGCAATGATTTGCAAAAATATTCAAGGCGCTGATGTGGCCCTTACTTATTCAATCAACACATCATCCATGATGGTTCAAACCCAAATTGCGACCGCAGAATTGGCGGCAGGGGTTTATACGTTGGAATTCATTTCTGCGAGCGGAGAGCGTGTTTCAATCAGATTGATCAAATAATGCGCAAAGGATTCTTACTGTTTTTTGTTCTTTTGGCGATGGGTAGCCTACGTGCCCAAGTGACCGTAAAAGGTCGTGCCGTGGATGCAATCAGTGGAGAATTATTGGAGAATGTACTCATTTCTACGCGAAATCAATTGGCTCAAACTGCCAAAGACGGCACGTTTAGTTTGGTTCTTCCGATGGGCGAGTATTTGTTGGTGGCCAAGTTGGATGGGTACGACAGTGATTCTGTTTTTATTCAGGCCGATCGAAATCTGATCACAGACATCAATTTTAAATTGGAAAATTTGAGCGCCAGCATGCAGGCGGTTCAAATTACCACGTCCATTGCCAAGAATCGAAAAACGCCAGTCGCCTATTCCAATGTGACCGGAAAAGACATCTCAGAGCGTTTGGGAAGTCAAGATTTGCCTTTGTTACTAAACCAAATGCCGGGTGTTTATGCCACTTCACAAGGAGGTGGTGCGGGGGATGCTCGAATTAGTATTCGTGGTTTCAGTCAGCGAAATATCGCTGTGATGGTGGATGGAATTCCAGTGAACGACATGGAAAACGGTCAGGTGTATTGGAGCAATTGGTTTGGTTTGGGCAGTGTTACGGCGTTAACGCAAGTGCAGCGGGGTTTGGGTTCGAGCAGAATCGCCAATCCGGCGGTGGGTGGAACCATGAATATCATCACCAAAGGACTTTCACAACAAGCAAAGTTGGAGGCCAATGTAGAGTTTGGGGATTCCAAATACGAGCAGTTTGGTGTGAATTATAGCAGTGGCAGATTGAAGGGTGATTGGGGTGTTATGATGAGTTTGACCAAACGTCAGAGTGCGGGTTACGTGGATTATCTCTTTGATGACATGTATTCCTATTTTGGCAAGGTTGAAAAGCAATGGAAAACCAAATCGCATGGTTCGCATACGTTGAGTATTGCTGTGATGGGCGCACCTCAAAGTCATGGACAGCGCAGCTACAGAGCACGTTTGAGTATGTACGATAAGGCGTTGGCTGAGAAATTGGGTGTGGATACTGTTTTGCCAAGAATGGCATACAATCAAGGGCGCAAATACAATCAGCATTGGGGGAATCTCAATCAGGCGAAAGTGAGCGACGACAAAACCGATACGATTTGGGGCAGGTCTCAAGTAGTGAACGAGCGGGTTAATATGTTCCACAAACCCCAAATGTATATCAAACACGATTGGGCTTTATCGAAGAAAACCTTAATCACATCTACCGTGTACGCGTCTTATGGCAGAGGCGGTGGTGTGAGTTCAAATAGCAGCCTGAAGATTCCCCAGATACCCCAGAATTATGGTCAGTTCGATTTTCAAAGCACCTATTTTTTGAATACATCGGGCAGCGATTTTACTTCGCCAATTGATCCGAAATATTCACTCACAGAGAACAAATCCACGGGGATTTTGCAACGCGCGGTCAACAATCACAATTGGTATGGTTTGTTGAGTACGATGCAGCACAAAATCAACAATGACTGGTCATTTACGGGGGGCATTGATTTGCGCACGTACCATGGACGGCATTACCGCGAGGGGTATGATTTGTTGGGTGGCGACTATTTTATCCCATCGCAGGCGGAGAAAAATCCGAATTATGATGCCAAACATATGTATCGAGCGGGTGATGTATTTGGCTACAACAACGATGGTTTGGTTCGATGGGCGGGTGCCTTTGGTGAAATTGAGTATAGCAAGAATCGAACAACGTGGTTTTTGAATGCGAGTGCCTCAAATACATGGTTAAAACGCATCGATTATTTTAAGTTGGACCAGAACAAGAACTACGGTCAACCCACGGATTGGGTGCAGCGCAAAGGCGTGACCTTGAAAACGGGATTGAATCACAACATTTCCAGAAAGTTCAATCTTTTTGGGAATGTGGGATATTTGAATCGTCCTACGCGGTTTAGCAATGTATTCGACAATCGGAATGTGGTTGTGAAAGACATTCGCAATGAAAAAGTATATGCTTTGGAAGGCGGATCAGGATACAAATCAAAGCGATTGGCCTTGAATTTTAATGCGTATTACACGCTTTGGAAAAACAAACCGGTAGATTTCCTTTCTACATTCAAGGATTTGGACGGAAACAATTACAGTTTCAATATCAATGGATTGGGGGCAAGGCACATGGGTGCGGAGCTTCAAGCTTCTTTCAAGGCTGGGGAGGGAATTACCTTGGAAGGCGG
>CAZZKP010000003.1:0-36075 GCA_964654675.1 uncultured Bifidobacterium sp.
GGCCCATGGGCCGCCCGATCTCGTTTTAAAATTCGCCAACGACGGAGAGAAAAAAACTCCCTTACTCGAAATTACAATGAATGTAAAAGATACTCCTGTTTTAAAAGACTGCAAATTTTATATCGCTCATCTTTGGTGTCGTTGTACATCGCCTCTAAGACTTCGTAAACATTTTGTATGCCAATGGCTTCACACCACTCAAAAGGTCCTTTGGGATAATTTGTGCCCAATCGCATCGCTTGATTGATATCCTCCCGATTTGCCGTGCCTTCTTGCACTGTGTAAAAAGCTTCATTGATAATCATGCAAATTATCCGGGGAGTAATTAATCCAACCCGACTTCCCACTACCTCGATATTTGTATAGCCCAATAAATGCGCGAGTTCTCTCAATGATGATTCTGTCAATTGAAAAGGGTTGGTGCATTCCAATGTATTGCGTTCAATAAATGTTGGGATTGCATTGATACCTACGCCTTTCCATCCTTTTGGAATTTGTAAACCCATTGCCGCAGATTCCAAGGTGCATTTTACCGCACCCAAGACAAAGACTGTGTTGTTGTTTGTTAAATAATCTTGCAGTCGGTAGGCATTGTCGTCGAAATCCAAATCCAAAAACACATCGTAATTTTCATGACCTTCATTATCTTGCACCCATGAATAGGTCGATGAAGGAGTCTCTTTGTTCTCCCATGCGTTTCGTTTGGTTGGGCTTGCCAATATTCCTATTTTCATGCAGTCACAAAATTACATCAAACCACAATAACATGCGAGAAATCATTTACACCGAAAATGCACCCAAACCCATTGGTCCATACAGTCAGGCCGTTCGAGTTGGCGATACCTATTATTTTTCAGGTCAAATCGGATTGGATCCTGCCACAGGCAATTTTGATAGTGAAACTGATGTAGATATGCAATCCAAACGGGTGATGCAGAATATTGAAGCTTTGCTAACGGCCTCCGGACTAACTTGGGATCATGTCGTAAAATCCTCAATTTTTTTAAAGGACATGAACGATTTTCCAAAAGTGAACGCCATTTATGGAAGCCATTTCACCCAAGGGAAATACCCAGCCCGCGAAACCGTGCAAGTCAGCCGATTGCCCAAGGACGCCTTGGTAGAAATTTCGGTGATTTGCGTGAAATAGTGAACCTCGGGTAAGCCCAAAATACTCCCTTAGTGTTTGATGATTCGCTGTGATGCAATGATTCCTGCAGTCGTTTCGATACGTAAAATATACGTTCCGTTCGATAAATCGCTGATATCTACCGTAGGATTGTTGGGCGAAACAACGCCACATGCAACCTGTTTTCCCCTCAGATCAAAAATCTGAAATCCACTTTGGGTTTGAATGGGGTTGATTCGAATGCAGTTGCTGCTCGGGTTGGGGTACAACGATAACGATTGCGCTTCTGGTTTGATGACGGCACTGATATTCTTCAGCGCGGAATTGTCGATGACCATGTTTTCATCGCCCGGCATATAGGTTGTGAGCCAAAAATACACCAGCATCATTTCGTCTTTGGTGCCTTCTCCCAGAGAGACTGCTTGGGGTGGGGTGTTCGGGTTGTTTACATTTTGCGCTGTGTTATCATAATAGGCCTCTCCCCACATCGTACTTCCCTTTTCGACGATTGTAGGGCTTCGCATGACATAAGTTCGCTGCCAGTGAAAGTCCCAATTGGGAATATCAACAAAGGGAATGGTGTCTTTTCCATTCACGTTATAGGCTTTGATCGATTTGCCCACAAGATGCATGTGGGGGGCAACGGCGAAAACGCTTAATTTGAAGTTGAGCAGTGTTTTAGAGTAAAATGTTTTGGTTTGATCTGCAGGGATGTATAGCGGTCCGTTGGTCAGTGAAGAATTGCTGTGATTGATTCCTGGGGTGATGATCATCGGTCTCAAGGATCCGGTATTTAGTTTGATTAGCACTTTGGTGCTATCGAGCTGATTCTGGATGCCTCCGGGGTAATGGATTTGAATGATGATGTTTGAATTTTTGAGGATTCTTGCGCCAAATCCACTGGGAAACTGATAGGGTTCTTGACCGGGTACGTAAACGCCAATGAGTTGCGACGTGTTGGATCCGGTGCCGCCAAATGCCAAGTAACCGGGTGCGGGATCGGCCTTGTCTTTATTGACTGGAATTTGACTGGTGTCTTGAAATACCAATACGTGGTGAACTATTTGGCGGTTGCCAGGGACAACTTCAATGGAGGTGACATACTGATCGGCGGTAATTCCGGTGGGCAATACGAAACATCGATATTCGTCGCTGCTGGTGTTTACTGTGTAGTTTGGCATTTTTAATTTGAGGTCGGGGTTGGTTGTTACGGCCCCTGTATTTGGATTTGGGTCGGCCGGGGCTTTGGATAAATCCCCAGATTTGGATCCTTGTGCCACCCAATCTTGTATGGTTTTTATTTCTTCGACGCTTAAAATTCTCTCGTGGGCGTAGCGTTTATAATTTGAATTCGCAGGCCATGGTGGCATCCTACGCTTTTGGGTCGCATCTGCAATTCCATTTGCGTTTGCGACAGCGTTGGAATATCCAACCAAGGAAAAAGGCGCGATGCCACCGTTGATATGACAATTGGTGCAGCTGTTGTAAAGTATTGGAGCCACATGTTCAGACCAGGTGATTTGCGCTTCTGAATTTTTGATTCCCAGTGACAGGAAAATGAGAAGTAGTATCTTTTTCATCGATGGGGTTTGACGTTTTTGCGGGGTTTTTCTTTCGCAGAAATTCCTTCTTTAGACGAATTTAACGCTAAATGGTTTAAGGTGGTGTGAAAATGACTTTGAGCGATTAATTTTGTGGATACCTATGGAAGAAAATCAAGAACAACAGCCCGGCTTGGACATCGAATTAACCGAAGAAATTGCCGAAGGGATATACAGCAATTTTGCCATCATTACTCATTCTCAAACGGAGTTTATTGTGGATTTTGTTCGAATGATGCCAGGGATTCCCAAAGGTAAAGTGAAGAGCCGTATCATACTTGCTCCCCAACACGCCAAGAGATTGATCATGGCCTTGGGGGATAATTTGGGTAAATACGAAGATCATTTTGGAGAAATTGCATTGGAAGAAGGGAATGGTTTGCCCCCGCATGCCGTGCCTTTTGGCTTTGGAGGACCTACGGGTCAAGCCTAATTGATGATGGCAATCCGATTCGAAAAAAGAAAGCAAGAACTGGCATCGATGCCAGAATTTACCCGGCGGATGCTGTGGTTTGTCCTTTTTGGATTCACGTTCATTGTTTTGTCGCTTTGGGTTGGCGCCGTTGGATATCGACATTTCGCCCATTTGGATTGGGTAGACGCTTTTTACAATGCCTCGATGATTTTGACAGGCATGGGTCCCGTTGCCGTCTTAACGTCGGATGACGCCAAGATTTTTGCTACCTTCTATTCGATTTATAGTGGGGTTGCATTTTTGACATCGGTGGGGGTGATGTTTGCCCCTTTGGTTCACCGTTTGTTTCATCGTTTACATATTGATATAGAATAATTTATGAATACTTCATTGAAAGAAAGATTAGAAGCCGCTTACGCCGCTCAACAAAGTAGAACGTATTTCGCTGCTTGGCCTGAATCGCCTCGTGCCTACGCCGAAGATGGAATGGCACAGGGGTTATCGGCTTTTCAGTCGCTATTGACCCAGAATTTTACCGAATTGTTACAGGATGGAAGTGAGGGTTGGATTGGAGACGAGGTGAGTCCATATATGATGACAGGGTTGGGTGTCCAATATCCCAAGTTTGCACCCGCGGTTTTGATGGCAAAAGCGAAATCGGCACAAAAAATATGGTCAAAGACGTCTTCTGATGTTCGTGCCTCGATTTTGATGGATGCCTTGGATCGTGTATCGCTGCGATTTTTTGAGATTGCTTACGCTACGATGCATACCACAGGACAGAGTTTTATGATGAGTTTTCAGGCAAGTGGACCTCATGCGAACGACAGGGCTTTGGAGGTTTTGTCGATGGCCTATCACGAGTTAAATCGCTTTCCTGGCGAAGTGACATGGGTCAAGAATATGGGTAAGTTTGATCTCACATTACAGAAAAATTACAAGGCAATTCCCAAAGGGGTATCATTGGTGATAGGTTGTTCAACTTTCCCTACTTGGAATACGGTTCCTGGTTTGTTCGGGAGTTTGATGACAGGCAACGCGAGTATCGTGAAGCCTCACCCCAAGAGTGTTTTGCCTATCGCGATTGTGGTTGCCGAAATGCAGAAAGCACTGGTGGCGGCGGGATTGCCTGCATCTGTGGTTCAATTGGGCGTTGATACGTTGGATCATCCGATCACGAAAGAACTGGCGGAAGATTCTGCGGTTAAATTAATCGATTATACCGGTGGATCGGCTTTTGGTGATTACATCGAATCATTGCAAGGCAAAACGGTATTTACGGAAAAGGCGGGTGTGAATTCGGTGATTTTGGATAGTGTTGCTGATGCGAATGCGGTGTTTGGTAATTTGGCGTTTGCCGCAAGTTTATACAGCGGACAAATGTGTACTGCCCCACAGAACATATTTGTTTCGGCGGCGGGTATTAAAACGGCTGAGGGGATTTTGAGTTACGACGATGTAGTTGCGGGAATTGCAAATGCGGTAAAAGGTTTGGCAGAAAATCCCAAAATGGGAGCGGGGACTTTGGGTGCGATTCAGAATGACGTTACCTCTGCGAGGGTAAAATCGGTGGAAGCTGCAGCCTCTTCTTCTGTAGCATTGGCATCTATGAATATTGTGAATCCGGAATTCCCTGATGCCAGAACGGCATCGCCTACTGTAATCGCTGTAGATGCTGCGGATGTGAAATCATGGAAACATGAGTGTTTTGGCCCTATTGTTTTTGTGGTAAAAACGGAAAGTGCCGCGCACAGCCTTGAACTTACGGCGGCTTGTGCTGACGAATTGGGTGCCATTACTTGTTCCTGCTATAGCACAGACAATCAATTCATGGCAGAGGTTGAGGATGCGATGAATGAAGTATTCACACCGGTGAGTTTCAATTTTACAGGTGCGGCCTTTGTGAATCAACATGCGGCTTTTAGTGATTTTCACGTAACCGGTGGTAATCCCAGTGGGAATGCCTCCTTCACGGATTCTCAGTACGTAAACCGCCGATTTGTTTGGGTGGGGAATCGTAAAATGGGATAAGGATATTGTAGCCCCTTCATTTTGGTGGAGTTTTTTATTCGCATGGAATCCATGCTCTACATATATGCCCTTGTTTGATTTGCTTCAAGGGGAATGAAAAAAAGGGAAAGGGAGCGCATTCGCGCTCCCTTTCCCTTTTTACTGTTTGTTTCAAACTACACTATTTTGTATTGTAGGTGTATCCAATCTTGACAGATGGATAAACTGTAATTATTTCTTGGCAGTCAAATTGATGGTCAATGTGATGTCTTTGCTCACAACGCCATTCTTTAACTTCTTTTGGGCAGCTTCGGCCAAAGTCATATTTTCTTTGTCGTAGTTTATACCCCAATCCAAGCGGTTGATAACCACTTTTCCCGTTGCGGTTACAGTTTCACCCACATTGACTTTCGCTGGGAAAGAAATGTTCTTGGTAGAATCTTTGATTGTAAGGTTACCGCTGATTAAATGCGTATTGTCACCATCCGCTTTTACTTCACAAGCGGTGATTTCAAACTTCGCAGTGGCATATTTTGCTGTGTTGAAGAAATCCTCGGCCGATAAATGACCGTGTAATTTGGTCAAATATTCCGCTGGCAAAGAATCTGTACACTTAATAGAGGTCATATCGATCACGAATGAACCCGCTTCAATGTTGCCATTGTCAATGCTCAAGTTACCTTCTTTGATGTTGATGGTTCCATTGTGGTCACCTGTTCCTACGGCATGAGTTCCAAACCAAACGATGTTACTTGATGCGGCATCAACGAAGTAAGTCGTCGCAGTAGAATCTGCTGTTGCCACTGAATCAGCACCAGAAGCCTCTGATGCATTGCTGCCGCATGAACCCAATGTCAATGCGATGGCAGCCATTCCTAAGAGAATTGTATTTTTATTCATATTTTTATTTGTTTGAACAAATGTAATGATAACATTTTAAATTTTGAAAACCTTTTTTGGTGTTTTTTGATTACTTCTCTGGTTTCCAGATGATTTCAATTCCTCCATTTTGGTGGTCGAGAAATCTGGCGAGGGTGAAAAGGTAATCACTCAATCGGTTTAGGTATTTCACCACAAAGGCCGGAACATCTTCAATGTCGCGCAAATGCACTACCAGTCGTTCGGCCCTTCTACAAACACATCTGGCCACATGGGCTTGCGCACCTTGGATGGATCCGCCGGGAAGAATGAAATTCTTCAACTCGGGTAGAGCCGCGGTGAGTCGATCAATTTCCGATTCCAATCGCCCAATTTTCTCTTCACCCAAAGCGGGCAATGAAATATTTGATCCTGGGGCCGAGGCCAAGAATGACCCGATGGTAAACAAATCATTTTGGACTTCAGCAAGCAAAATTTCTTCAGTTTCTCCTTTTACATGGCATCGAATCATACCAATGTTACTGTTTAATTCGTCCACTGTGCCGTAACTTTCCACCCGTATGTGGTGTTTAGATACACGTTCACCACCGATTAGACCGGTTTTTCCATCATCGCCTGCTTTGGTATAAATTTTAAATCCCATGATTGTAGTTAAAGGTACAAATTTATTGTCCTTTTGTTTTCCATTGTGATATTAATTGGCTCGAACTTGTCCCGGAATCGATTGGTTTTGGTCCCGTTGCTTTGAACTTTTCGTCAATTCAAATTTTGATCGCTCAGCAATTTAAAAATTCTCTTGGCATTCGCATTTTCATAAATTACCCGATACACTGCATCAGCAATGGGTAATTGTAAATCGCGCTGGGTGCTTTGGTTGTAAATCAAATTGGAAGCATAGTATCCTTCTGCCACCATGTTCATTTCCAATTGGGCTGCTTTTACGCTGTATCCTTTTCCGAGCATGTTGCCAAAAGTTCTGTTTCTACTGAATTGAGAATAACAAGTGACAAGTAAATCGCCCAAATAGGCCGCCTCATTGATATCGCGTTCAGACGGGTCTATGGTTTGCAAAAAAATCTTCATCTCGCGGATTGCACAGCTCGTATACAAGGCCAAGAAATTGTCGCCATATCCCAAACCATGAGCGATTCCGGCACCGATGGCATAAATATTCTTCATGACTGCGGAATACTCTGCACCAATTAAATCTGCGCTACAATGAACTCGGATGAAAGTCCCTTCAAGGTATCCTTTTATTAACTCAGCGACATCCCATGTGTTCGCAGCGACAGTAAGGTAGGAGAGTTTCTCTGCGGCGACCTCTTCGGCATGACATGGACCCGTAATGATTGCAATTTGGTTTGTGGGGATATCGTGATTTTTTTCAAGGTATTTCGCCATCACTAAGTTGGTATTCGGCTCAATGCCTTTGATGGCAGAGACATAAATACTTTCCTTGGGTAATACCACACCCGACAAACTTTGATGAATAAAGGCAGATGGAACAGCCAAAATGTTTATTCCACACTGATTCAAAACAAATTGCAGGTCACTGCTCACAATGACTTTGTCGGCATGGATTTCCACGCTGCTCAGGTAATCGGGATTGTGCAAGTGTTTTTGAATGTAATTCGCCTTCTCCGGGTTGCGAATCCACCAATGCACAGTGTGGCCCGCATCAGTTATCATCTTGATTAAAGCAGTAGCCCAACTACCACTACCTATAATTCCGATGCTTTGTTTCATAGAGTGCATTGTTTTTGAACGAATTTTATTACATCGTTATTTGTGCAAAAATACGATAGGACAAACAAATACACTCTCAATGAAGTGATCTCCTCGGTATTTTTACTGAATGATTTGAGTTGCGTGGTTTTTTGTATCCACCTTCTCAATGATTTCAGCCAAGTTGCCTTGCTCATCAATTATAAATGTGGTTCTCGCAATTCCCATATACTTCCTTCCATACATGCTTTTTTCCACCCAAACGCCGTACGCCAGAGCCACGGCATTGTCGGTATCGGCCAGTAAATCAAAAGGTAAATTGTACTTGTCGATGAATTTCTTATGCTTGGTTTCGTTGTCAGGACTCACACCCAATATGGCATAGCCTTTGGCGATTAGGTCTTGATAATTGTCCCGCAAACTACAAGCTTCCGCAGTGCAACCGGGGGTATCGTCTTTAGGATAAAAATACAAAACCAATTTTTTGCCAGAAAAATGGCTCAATGATAATGTTTCGCCATTCTGGTTGTTGGCAGAAAAGTCAGGGGCGGGGGTTCCAATTTGTAAAGTCATGTGGGTTTAACAATTTTAATTCAATAGCGTTTTTTCAAGTTTGCAAATTTGCACCGACATATTTAACGAAAATCGCAAGAGGTCAATTGGGAGTTATAATTTTTCCAAAATAAAATGGGTCATCCTGCGGTATAAGTGGAAACTCGCAGCGCGATCACCAATTCCATGATTGCGATTTGGATAAACCTCACTGTCGTACTTCGCCCCAGATTTTATCATTGCATTTATCATTTCTGCAGAGTTTTGCCAATGCACATTGTCGTCGCCAGTGCCATGTATCAACAAATAATTGCCTTTTATTCCATCCGTAAAATTCAATGGAGAATTGCTTTCGTATCCCAGCGGATTGTCGATGGGCCGACGCAGATATCGTTCTGTATAGATGTTGTCGTAAAACTTCCAGTGCGTTACGGGTGCCACGGCCACGGCAGCTTTAAAAACATCGCTGTGTTTTGTGATGGCGGAACTACTCATATATCCCCCAAAACTCCAGCCCCAAATTCCGATTCGGCTGGCATCTACCGTGGGTGTCAGCGCCATTTGTTGTGCAGCAAAAGCATGGTCATTGCTTTCCAATTTGCCCAGTTGAAGGTAGGTGGATTTTTTAAATATCGCACCTTTTCTTCCCGTACCACGGTTGTCTACAACAGAAATCAAATAGCCTTGCGATGCCAGGTATTGGTGGTAGAAGAAGTTGCGACTGCCAAACTGATTGCGAACCTGGTTGCTGCCCGGCCCGCCGTATACAAACATCAATACTGGATATTTTTTTCCTGGATTGTAATCGGGAGGGTAGATGGTATAGCTAATTTGTGACGATAACAATCGCTTGTGTACATTGTATTGCTGGCCTGTGGTGGCCGCATCCCAGCCATTCACCTTGGATAGGTGCCAAAATTCTGTTTCCCAGTACCCTTTTTCGGTCGTGTCTGTGGCGTACTCTCCAAACTTTACAAAACCCAAGTGTAAGCTAGCCATTTTCTCAGACCAAGGCCGATTGAGTTCCACATCTTTTGACCATTGTCCATCCATTCGTTTGATGCGATGCTCTACCACCGGCAAATGCGATGCGTTGCTGCGCGATTCGGTATAATACAATGCCTTAGGTCCCAAGTTGATGCTGTAGTTGTATCCGGGCTCTGTCAAGCGTTTCTTGCCTTTTCCATTTAAGCCGATGCTATACACATGGTCTTCCAAGACAGATTGCTCGCTGCTGCTGTAAACTATACTTTTGGTGGCATCTACATAGCCCAAGAATCGAACGACGTCAAAATTGCCGACGGTAATGGCTTTTGAATAGCGTTGGGTTGCTGCGCAATTGGGTGAAACTTTGCCTTTTTCGATGCACTCACTGTAATCATGCAAATACAAATGATTGAATCCCGATTTCTCGCTGCTATAAATGAATTTCGTGGTATTGGGGATGAAGGTCAAATTGTCTGTAATTTCCACATAAGCGGAATCAATTTCTTCTAGGATCAAATTGCAGTCCCCGTTCAGAGGGTCACAGAACAAAAGTTCCCAGTGATTTTGCCAACGGTTCAGTCTTTGGATACTTAAGAATTTCTCTGTTTGTGTCCATTGGATCCTGGGCAGGTATTGGTCGCGCTCACTGTTTGTCTTGGCGATGCGCGTTTGGTTGTCGTTGAGGCTGTATAAATGGACTTCTACTTTGGCATTGTCTTCCCCAGCTTTTGGATACTTCCAATGGGTTTGTGTTGGGTAAAGTTCCTTGCTGTTGAACATATCCATCGAGAATTCTTTTACCTTGCTCTCGTCGAAATGGTAAAATGCGAGGAAGTTCCCATTGGGCGACCAGCGCATGCCATTGTCCATCGTAAATTCCTCTTCGTAAACCCAGTCCACTGCACCGTTTATGATTTTATTTTCCTCGCCGTCCGTGGTAATTTGCGTCTCTTTGGCTGCGATTAGGTCGTAGATGAAAACGTTGTTGTTTTTTACATAGGCGATGCGTTTGTTGTCTGGCGACAGGGTTGGATAGCGCATACGTTCGGGTATGTAGGTGATTTTATGATTTTGTAAATCAACAACATAGCACTTAGCTGTGAAGGAATGTCGGTACACCTGTTGCGTTTCATACTGAACCACCATGAATTTCTCATCATTGGTAATTTCATATCGTCCTTGGGGAGGGATTTGATCAAACCAGCGGGCGTTAAAAAGAACGATAGGGGTATTGGTCTTTCCTTCGATATCCTTTTTTATCAACGACCAAGCCACGGGGGAATTTGATGTTTTCTTATCCGAGGGCTGCGGTTCTTCTATGCGCAATTCGATGAAGTGTTTTCCATCGGGTGCGAATTCGCCATAATTGGCTGGTTTGGGATACATTGACGGGTCTTTGAAGATACTCTCCAAGGTGAGTGCACTCGATTTGGTGATCGCCAAGGGTCCCGGATTTTGGGTCTTTGTATCGGTTTGAGCGGCGGTTGGCTGTGTAAAGAGGACGCTAAAACCCAGTAGGTTGGCCCACAATATTCCTTGTTTCATGGTGCTGAGAGTTAGATTCGTTTGAGTTTTACTGTTGTGCGAGGTTTGATAATCACAGGGACCATTTCGTGGGTAACAACAGAGCCATCGAGGCCGAACCATTTTTCTGGTTTTCCCGCAAATACCTTCATGCTGTCGTAGGCTTGCATGACCAAATCATCCACAATCGACAATTCGTTTTCTTGGCTCATTTCTTCATCAACCAACACAAAACGGAAATCTCCAAGGTGATTTTTGTCGATAAAGGCATGATAGTAAGGATCTAAGTCAATTTCTTCCTTATTCACCATTTCCTGAATTACCATTCTCAAATAAACGCTGATTTTTTGTTGAACGCGGAATCCCAATCTGAATCGAACCCGGATGATGTCGTTCTTCTCAATGACATTTACTTTGTATTCCATGGTATAAGGTTCGTCGGTGAGTTCAATGTTCACAAACCAATAGAAATCCGCACGTTTGGGTCGCTTATAAAGGATAGAATAAATCAGGGGCGATTCTACCTCGTCGTCCCGCTGTGCTTTGCTCAAATACACCAGGTGCGTCGCGAATTTCGGCAGGGTTGTGTCTTGGCTCAGTGCACGCAATTTATCGCGATAACTGGTAAGTTTTTCTGTAACGACCATCGATTGTTTGATGTGTCCGCCGCGGAAACTGATGTACATAATTAGCACTATGCCACTTCCGATCAATAGGGTAACAAAGCCCCCATCGGCAAATTTGTGAAGGTTTGCGATGAGGAATGCTGTTTCTACAGTGACAAAGATTGCCATGATCATCAACACGAAAACCATGGGCCATCGTTGTTTTTTGAGGTAGTAATACAAAAGGATGGAGGTCATCAACATGGTAACCGTTATCGCCAATCCGTAGGCGGCTTCCATTCCTGCAGATTCCTTAAAAATCAAAACAATCATGATGCAACCAATGAGCAGTGCGTTGTTCACCACGGGAATATAGATTTGACCTTTTACATTGGTTGGGAATTTGACGGTAAATTTGGGAAAGAAATGCAATCGAATGGCTTCAGATACCAGTGTGAACGAACCAGAAATAAGGGCTTGCGATGCGATGATGGCTGCAACCGTGGCAATGGCGATGCCTGCAGGTAGGAACCAATCAGGCATCATTCCGTAAAATGGCTTTTGGCCGTTTAATGTTGTTCCTGTTCTGGCGATCAACCAAGCCCCTTGACCGAAATAATTGAGAAGCAAAGTGATTTTTACGAAAATCCAAGAGACACGAATGTTCTTTTTGCCGCAATGTCCCAAGTCGGAGTACAAAGCTTCCGCCCCTGTTGTACACAAGAAGACGGCACCAAGCAATACGAAGGCATTGGGGCTTGACTTGAGGAAATGAATCACATAAATGGGGTTAAAGGCAACCAACACTTCAGGGTGTTTTACAATTTCACCAAAGCCCAAGACGCCGAGCATTGAAAACCAAACCAACATGATTGGTCCAAAGAACTTGCCCACGGCATTGGTTCCAACGCGTTGAAATAGGAAGATAATGCAAATGATAATGATGATGATGGGTACGGTTTCGATATGGCTTAAATCATATTTGTACCCATTGGCTGGGTTGATGTATTTCAGGCCTTCCACGGCAGAGGCGACGGAAATGGGGGGGGTAATTATTCCATCAGCCAACAGCATAGCGCCACCCACCATCGTTCCCACAACGAGGTAGGGGAATCGCCTTCTGAGTAAACTGAACAGGGAGAAAATTCCACCTTCTCCTTTGTTGTCTGCTTGGAGCGTTAAAATTACGTACTTGATTGTTGTTTGGAGTGTCAGTGTCCAAAACACAGCACTTAGACCTCCCAAAATCAAAGTGTTGTTGATGGGTTTTTCGCCCATAATGGCACTCATAACGTAAAGTGGGGAAGTTCCAATATCGCCAAAAATAATACCGAGGGTAATCAAAAGGCCAGCACCGGTGACCTTGTTAATGGATGAGTGACTCATTGTTTTAGTGGGGCGAATTTAAGGTGTAAATGTACGCCGATGTAGAAATTCTGTAAGGATGTGTTTTTTTTGTTCATAACTATGAATTGTACCAAAATTCTGTGGATTTGGATGTGGGCAACTGGGTGATATTAACATGATATAAATGTAGAAATGACAATGATTATTTAAGAACTTTGCACCATCCTTTTGAAAACAAACCAACGATAATGGCGAAAAAATCCTCCAGTTCAGTTACAACCGAGTATTCGGTGAATCACAATGGTATCAGCACGTATTATGCAGACCTCGTTTTTGGTCCAACCACCCAATCCAAGTACTTGTCGGACTCTGTTTGCCTGGCAATCAAAGAAGCGGCAAGTCATGGAAAGCCCATCAGTAGAGAAACTGCCGATGAGGTAGCAGCGGGAATGCAGGCATGGGCCTTGGATTTGGGTGCAACACACTACACACACTGGTTTCAGCCATTGAGAGGAACGACTGCAGAAAAGCACGACAGTTTCTTTGAGCCCACCGGGGTAGATACCGGAATGGAAAAATTTGGGGGCAAGGCATTGGCTCAACAAGAGCCTGATGCGAGTTCTTTTCCCAGTGGAGGTATCAGAAATACCTTTGAAGCACGCGGATACACTGCTTGGGATCCGAGTTCTCCCGCTTTCATTATGCCAAAAGCCGGTGCGAAGACCTTGTGTATACCTACGGTATTTGTAAGTTATACGGGGGAGGCATTGGATTACAAAGCGCCTTTGCTCAAGTCTGTTGCTTTTTTGAAATCGGCGGCTACTGATGTTTGTCATTATTTTGATAAGAATGTCAAAACCTGCTCCATCTCTTTGGGTATTGAACAGGAGTATTTTTTGGTGGATGAGCAACAATTTAAGAGTCGTCCCGACCTCATGTTCGCGGGTCGTACCTTGATTGGAAACAGTCCTGCCAAAGGGCAGCAATTGGAGGACCACTATTTTGGTAGCATTCCCAATCGCGTGTTGGCATTCATGGCAGATTTTGAAGAGCGTGCTCATCTGTTGGGGATTCCCTTGAGAACCCGTCACAATGAAGTTGCGCCGGCCCAATTTGAATGTGCTCCACAATATGAGGACATGAATTTGGCGGTGGATCATAACTCGTTGTTGATGGACTTGATGGAGAGTGTTGCTTCGGACCATCAATTGCGCGTGTTACTCCATGAAAAACCTTACAAAGGAATCAATGGTAGCGGAAAGCACAACAACTGGAGCATCATTACCGATACGGGAGTGAATTTATTGGCGCCAGGAAACAGCCCAGAAAGCAATTTGCAATTTTTAACCTTCTTTGTCAATACGATCAAGGCGGTTCACGACCACCGCGATTTGTTGCGTGCAAGTATCGCAACGGCGGCCAATGATCACCGTTTGGGTGCCAATGAAGCGCCACCAGCAATTATGAGTGTGTTTGTTGGACATACATTAGAAAATGTTTTGAATGATTTTGAGGCCAATGCAAAAACGGCAACAAAAGCGGGGGTTTCGGCGACAATTAATGTGCCGAACATTCCTGAAATTCTGTTCGACAATACAGATCGAAATCGTACATCGCCATTCGCCTTCACAGGAAACAAGTTTGAGTTCCGTGCGGTGGGTAGTTCTGACAATTGCTCAAGTTCAATGGTCGTTCTAAATACCATCATGGCCAATCAGTTGAAGCAGTTTAAGGGGGAGGTTGATGCGGTTTTGAAATCAAAAAAAGGCATGAAAGTGGAAGATGCGATCAAAGGCATTTTGCGCGGATACATCGCCGACAGTCGTAAGATTCTGTTTGGAGGCAATGGATACGGAGAAGAGTGGAAGAAGGAAGCCAAGAAGCGTGGATTGAGTAACATCACGACGACTCCCGAGGCTTTGAAGGCATATCTCACGCCAGCTTCTACCTCATTGTTTGTGGACAATGGCATTTTCTCTCACAGGGAATTGGAGGCGCGCACAGAAATTCGTTACGAGACGTACGTATTGCGCCTGCAGATTGAAGGTCGTGTAATGAATGAATTGGTGAGTAGTTACGTGATCCCTGCTGCGGTGAATTATCAAAAAAGATTGGCAGACAATATCAATGCTTTACAATCGGTGGGGTTGAAAAAGGATAGTTATAAAGCGCAGACTGAGATTGTTGAGTTCTTGGCAAAACAAATCAATCGCGTATATGAATTGAATGAAAAGATGACAGCGGAGCGTGCGAAGGCGAATAATTTGGAACATGCCGATCAGAAGGCTTTGGCGTATTGCAATAAGGTAAAGCCCATGTTTGATGAAATTCGTGAGTGTTGTGATGAAATCGAAAGGGTTTGCGACGATGCGGAATGGACATTGCCAAAGTATCGTGAATTGCTGTCTTTGAGTTAATCGGCAAGAGAATATAATGTGTGAACAAAATCATAAAAACTCCCGCGAGGGAGTTTTTATTTTTGCTAGATAGTTATGGAAAAAGTTGAGTGTTTAATCATTGGTAGTGGTCCTGCGGGATATACTGCAGCAATTTATGCGGCACGTGCCGATATGAAGCCTGTAATGTATGAAGGTTTGCAGCCTGGCGGGCAGTTAACAATTACTACAGAGGTAGAGAATTATCCGGGATTTCCTCATGGTGTGCAAGGCCCTGAGATGATGGCGATGTTCAAAGAACAGGCAGTGCGATTGGGGACGGATGTTCGATTTGGAATGGTAACGTCGGTTGAATTTAAGCAAGGCGGTCCCCAAAAAGTCATCGTAGACGGAACCCATGAAATTGAAGCCCAAGCTGTAATTATCTCAACGGGTGCCAGTGCAAAATGGTTGGGTATCCCCTCAGAGCAAAGATTGAACGGCTCGGGTGTGAGTGCATGTGCGGTTTGCGATGGTTTCTTTTATCGAGGTCAGGATGTGGCCATCGTAGGTGCCGGAGATACGGCCTGCGAAGAAGCGTCTTATCTTTCCAAGATCTGCAATAAAGTCTATATGCTTGTCAGAAAAGAGGAATTTAGGGCCTCCAAAGCGATGCAGCATCGCGTAATGACTACACCGAATATCGAAGTGCTGTTCAACACCGAAACCGATGAGATTTTGGGTGATTTCGGAGTAGAAGCCGTGCGTGTTAAAAACAATAAAACGGGCGAAACCAGGGAATTTCCGATCAAAGGATTCTTTGTTGCCATCGGACATACGCCCAATACGGAAATTTTCAAGCCTTACATCAACATGGATGAGCAGGGTTATATTATCACAACACCAGGAACCTCTTACACCAACGTTGAGGGAGTATTCTGTGCCGGTGATGCCCAAGACAAAATCTATCGTCAGGCTGTTACTGCAGCAGGAAGTGGATGTATGGCAGCGTTGGATGCAGAGCGTTGGTTAGGCGCCAAACATGCTGCACCGCAATCCTAAATGGGTAAGAATTTCAATACATACTTTGGATTTGTATTGCTGGGATTTTTCCAGTTTCTGAGTGGTCAGAACCTTCATTCTGTGTTGAAAGTGGACGGAGCGTTGGGTCCTGTAAATGCCAATGAACCTTCGATTGCCTATTTTGAAAACCCATCCCATAGCGGATTGATTGGGGTGAATACTTCGTCGGTATTTAGAACCAATGATCCATGGATGAACCGATGGACACCCGTGGTGGTGAATCCTCCCCAAGGTTTTTATGGTGATCCGGTGCTTAAAATATCAAATCAGGGGATTGTTTTTATGGCTCATTTGGCCAAAAATAAAACAGGGGTTTGGCCCAAGTTTTTTGATCGGATCGTTTTTGAACGCAGCGATGACAGTGGTAAGACTTTTACCTCTACCGATGTAGGATTCCACGAGGGAAAAATGCAGGATAAGCCCTGGTTCTCCTTGGATGAATGGAAGCAAAGCCAAGGTTTTGGAAACGTGTATCTGAGTTGGACAGAATTTGATATTTACGGCAGCCATTCCGACCAAGATTCCTCTCGCATTTGGTTTGCTCGTTCTGTTGATGGAGGCCGCAGTTTTGAAAAGCCCATTGCAATTTCTGATGTTTCTGGCGATGCCCAAGATGATGATGCAACCGCCGAAGGCGCGAATATCTCTATCTCACCCGATGGTGTTCTCCATGCGGTTTGGTCGCGCAACGATACAATTTGGTACGATTGCAGTCGTGACTTTGGTATCACTTGGGGTAAAGATCAATTTGTCGCCCGCCAAATCGGTGGTTGGAACCACGCTGGAGTGACTTCCACTTTGAGAGTCAATGGAATGCCTGTGATCCAGTCCGATTGCTTTGGAAATATGTATGTGGTTTATTCTGGTGATGCTTGTGAACACGGATTGACTACACATTGGGAATGCATGCATCGCGATGTTTTTTTGACAATCAAGCGTCCATCTGATGCGTGTTTTTCGCCCCCAATTGTTTTGAATAAGCCAATGAATAGCGAGAGTTTTCATTCCAAAGGCAGTGATGGATTGAGTGGTGACATTGCAATTCCCCCTTTTGAATTTTCGGAACAGTATTCTCCGGCCATGGTGGTAAGTCCCAATGGAAAAAGATTGTTTGTGGCTTGGGAGGATCGTAGAAGAAGTCAAACGGGAGTTTTTTTTGATATCTACGGAGTAGAAATCATTGCCAGCAAACACGGTAAATTCAAAATGAGCGATAATCTTCGAATTTCTGAAAATGTGAATATCGCCCCTGGGAATGAGGTGTTTATGGGGGATTATATCGCTTTGGATTGGTCGGAGTCATTACACGTAGCATATACAGGGTATAGCATTCTAAATCATCATCCCATTGTCTGCTTGTCAAGGTTGAAAGCAAAGAGACGGGGCGGATCAAAGTTCTTTTTCCATGGTGAAACGGGGATTTCAACGCCCGCTTTGGAAGTTGCAATAATCAAAGACAAGCAACCGGTGGCGAGCACATTGGATGCCCGAGGGAACGGAAATAATAAAATAGAAACAAACAAACAAATTGCAATTTGGGCGGCATGGCCTGAAGCCAAGAATTTTACCTTGGAATTCAAATTGGGAAAACAAGTGATGTTTGAACATGTCTTTGAAAATGTGAAGGATGGACATGTAGATTTGATGATTCCGGTGAGCAGATTTAGTCCTGGCGTGTACGAAATTGTCCTCAGAAAGAAGGGTAAAATGATAAAACAGCCATTTTATTTCAATTAATTGCAGAAAGTGAAAGGAAATATGCACAGTCCTTTGCCTAAATACACTTGATATCATATTTTTGCCTTCCTTTTAAATAGCTATGGCAGTAATACAGAAGTTAAGAAATTCAGGAATGGTTGTGATTGTGGTTGTGGCCGCCCTGATTTTATTTGTGATCGGTGATCTTTTAAACAGTCGTTATGGCTCAAAGAACAATTCCGGAGATGAAGGAGTGATTGCCGAAATTGGCGGTAAGAAATTCAAAGAGAAAGAAGATTTGGAGCCTTTGGTCGACAAAATCTATCGTCAGAAATTGGCGAGCGACCCAAAGATGGCCAAGAAGATGCAAACGGATGAGAAGTTTCGTTTGAAAACAGTAAAGGAAATTTACAAGAGCGCTTGGGACGATTTGATCAAGAACAACGTTTTGATGAGTGAAATTGAAAAATCAGGAATCACTTTGTCGGATGCAGATATCAATGAAATGTTGGTAGGAAAACATCCAAGTGAAACGATGAAGCAAATCCCAGATTTTCAAACGGATGGTAATTTTGATGCCAAAAAAGTGGAAATGATCTTCAAGCAAGGCAAGGCGAATTCTGAATTGAAATCAAACTTGTTGGCTTTGGTAGAGAGTGTTACGAATTACGAGAAAATCGAGCGATATGCGACATACATTTCTTATGCAAATGTGAAAACCAAAGCAGAGAAGGAATTTGAATACGTGGTTGCAAACCAAGGTGTAACAGGAAGTTTGATAAATTTGGTTCACAACACGGTAGCAGACAAAGACGTTAAGCCAACCGATGAGGATTTGCAGGATTATTTAAATCGACATAAGGAGAAATACAAGTTTACGCAAGAGGCGAGGAACATCAAATATGTTGTTTGGGATGTAATTCCAACTTCAGTTGATACGATGGAGGCCTACAGCCAAGCGATGCGCACTGCTGAGGGTATGCGCAAGCAGTCTGAACCTGATACCTTCGGAGCATTGGGTTTCTACAATATTACCGAACTGCCAGAGGACGCACCAGAGCCTTTGAAGAGTATGGTTTGGCCAGCGCCAATCAACGCAGTTGTGGGTCCTATGTACAGCGAAGGAAACTTCTACATTTGGCAAAAAATCGCTGAAGCGAAAGATACTGTACCTACCGTAAGAGCATCACACATCTTGATTCCTACATCGGGTTCATTGCCTGATGGTACCGTAATGGTTGATTCAGTGATGGCTGAGGCGAAGGCGAAAGAAGTGTACGCTCAAATCTTGGGTGGGGCGGACATCGCGGTATTGGCGCCAAAACTATCAACTGACCAAGGTTCAGCGGCGAAAGGCGGTGACTTGGGTTGGGCTGCTGCATCCAATTATGTCCCTGAATTTGCGGCTTTTTGTAAGACGGCAACCAAAGGACAAGTGGGCATTGTTAAAACACAGTTCGGATTCCATATTATCAAAATGATGGAAGAACCTCAGAGTAAGAAGATCAAATACACCCAATCTGTAACAGAATTGGCACCGAGTCCTAGTACAGTAAGTGTGGTTGATGCAAAGAGCAGGGCTTTCAGAAATAAAGTGACCGCCGATGAAGGTTCATTTGATAAAGCAGTTGAAAAGATGGCGTTGGTTCCACGTGTAATGAAAGATGTGAAAACCGACAATTTAGCGATCCCTGGAATTGACGCATCTGCGGATGTAAAAACGCTCATGTTCTGGTTGTTCGATGAAAAACGTGAAAAAGGGGAAGTGTCTGATGTGTTCAGTTTTGCGAATCGTCATGTAGTGGTGTTATTGGAAAACTTGAAGCACATTGGCTATGCACAACTTGAGGATGTTAGATCGGAGATTGAGCCATTGGTTCGTGAAGAGTTGAAAGGAAAGAAGATTGCAGAGAAACTGCAGAGTTTTGTTGATAAAGCGAAGACCCCTGCAGAATTGGCTCGTTTAGCCGGTGCCAGTCTAATCCCTGTGGAAGGATTGAAAATGAGTCAGAATTTCATTCCTCAAATTGCAGCAGAAATGAAAATTTTGGGTGCATTGTTTGGGGTTGAGTTGAAAAAATTCTCTACACCGGTTATTGGTAAATCAAATACCGCAATCATCTGGGTGGATAAAAGAGACGATATCAAAGTGCCAAAATCGGCTGGAGAGGCACCCGATGCGTTTGAGATGTACAACCGTCCCAATTATGTAATGAATACATTGCAAGAGGTTCTTACCAAAAAAGCGAATATTCAAGACTATCGTTACAAGTACGAGTGGTTCTAAAATAAATTCCACTCCCATACCGAAGGGGTCTTTCTGAATAGAGAGGCCCCTTTGTTTTTTGTAAATGGCCTTGTCATTCATCGGATTGATTGCGTATTTTTGTAATTATGTCAGCAATAACCCACGAACAATCCCTCGAACAATTTCACGAACAATTGGCTTATGTTCTTGCAAATTATCATTCCCATGGCAAGCGTATTTCCAATTATCAAAATGTTGTCATTGGCGGTTTGGGGGGAAGTGGTATTGGTGGACGAATTGCGCGATTGGCATTTTTGCAACAATCACCCGTTCCGGTTGAAGTTTTCAGTGAATATGGATTGCCCGCCTACGCCAATGAAAAGACTTTGGTAATTCTTTGTAGCTACAGTGGAAACACAGAAGAGACATTGTCTATGTTTGCCCAAGCAAAATCCAAAGGATGCGATATGATCTGTGTTGCAGCCTCGGGTAAGTTAAAGGACCTAGCGGCGGAGCATCAACTGGCCTATTATTCTGTTGCGTTGGGGTATCAGCCCAGAATGACCTTGGGATTTGGACTGGGGACATTGGTAATGATAATGGGTGAATTGTTGGGCGGTGACAGCACGACTTTGATCCAAGAGGTTGAACAAATGTTCCGCAATTCCTCATCGATCATTGAAAAAGCAAAAATTATGTACAACGCCTATAAGCCTACCATCGCAAATAAATTTGTTGTTGTCTGTGATCTGCCTTATGAAGCCGTAGCCATCCGTTTCTGTCAGCAAATCCAGGAAAATGCCAAGGGAGAGGCCTTTGTTTCTGTGCTGCCAGAAGCCAACCATAACATGATTGAAAGCTACTATGGTAAACATGATACCAATTTCCTTTTCTTAAACAGTGGAACAAATCCTCGGGTCAATGCGAGATTTGATTTTTTGCACGGAGTTTTGAGCGGTTTAGGGAATGTGATTTACCAATACCCCGTTGCCGATGCGAGTATCAAAACACAATTTGAGGTGATTCATGCCACCGATTGGGTAAGCATATGGGCGTCAAATGATAAGCAGGTAGACAATATGCAGGTAGGAATTATCATGCAATTGAAAGGCCACTTGGAAGGTTTGAAATAATTTCAATGAAAGTCACATTTCTCGGCACCGGAACCTCTCAAGGTGTTCCCCCAATTGGGTGTCGTTGCGAAGTGTGCAGCAGCCAAGATTTCAGAGATAAACGCCTCAGAGCTTCTATTCACGTTGAATGGGAAGGGGAGAGCATCGTAGTTGATAGTGGTCCAGATTTTCGCTTTCAGATGATGCGTGCGGGCATTGAAAGGATAGATGCTTTGCTATTTACCCACGAGCATAGAGACCATACCGCAGGGTTGGATGATATCCGCCCTTACAATTTCAAGCAAGCCGGTGAGATTCCTGTTTACCTACATCAAAGGGTTTTTTCATCGTTTCAAAATCAATTCGATTATATCTTTCAGCCTGTTCCTTATCCTGGAATACCGCAGATCAATTGGAATTTGATAGATGGGGCATTCAGAACTCCAGCCAATCACCCAGTAGAAACGGTAAATGTGCTGCATTTTAAATTGCCTGTGATTGGATTTGTGTTTCATAAATTTGCTTACGTCACCGACGCCAATTATATCTCAGAATCGGAAAAAGAGAAGTTAAAAGGGATGGATATTTTGGTGTTAAATGCCCTGCGAAGGGAGTCGCATATCAGTCATTTTACATTGGAAGAAGCGACTGCATTGGCTATAGAACTTGGTGCGAAACAAACCTATTTTACGCACATGAGCCATCAAATGGGTTTACATCAAGATGTTTGCGATGAATTGCCGGCGGGGATTGACTTGGCCTATGATGGGTTGTCAATAGAACTTCCCGATTAGTCTCTCATCTATCTGATTGTGGGCGAATCTCGATTTTACAATCTTTGAAAAAGATCTATATAAAATAGTATGGCTTTGTTGAATTGCGACCTTGTGATGTATTCATTCTTTCCGTGAATCCCGGATAGGTTGTGATTGCTGAATTCAAAGGGGACAAAACGATACATCCTGTTTGTTACAGCCGTGTAGTTTTTGCAATCAGTGCCGGTGATTACCAATCCGGGTACCACCACAGTTTCGGGAAATTGCGCATGAATACACTCCTTCAATTGATCGTATCCATCCCCATGGTCGGGTGAAATGGGTGTAGCTTCTTGTCCTTCCAAGTAAATGGACGTTGTGATGCGGGAATCGTTGAGAACACGATGTATTTCCGCTTTTACAAAATCCATATTGTCACCAGGGAAAAGCCTAAGATTTACGATGGCCTCGGCAATCGGTGGTACAACATTTTCTTTTGTCCCAGATTTGATGATTGTGGTAACATGTGTGGTTCGGATTGTAGCTGCGGTTTTTTCACCCCCAAGGAGCACGGATTTTACCAGCGGAGCCGTTATCCATAAATTACTAAACAACGCCCTGTAACCGAAATCCATGTATGGAGCCGCTTCGGTAAATAAGCCACGCACCGGTCCGTCTAAATGGGCAGGAAATTGATAATTTTCCAAACGACTTAAGCCTCGAGCCAAAATAGAGGTCGCATTTTCAGGATTTGGCCATGCGGAATGTCCGCCATGTTGGCGAACCGACAATTTTATGCTGACGTTTCCTTTTTCACTCAATCCAATGATTGCGCAATCGTTCTTCAATCCCGGCACGATGCCTTTCATGACACCAAATCCTTCGTCTGCAATAAAAGCAACGGGAATCTTGTTTTTTATCAAATGCGCGGCAATCGCTGCAGCTCCGTTTTTTCCTCCCGTTTCCTCGTCGTGACCAAAAGCAAATATCAAAGTGCGTTTTAAGGGCAGGCCATGCGCTATACTATATTCTGCGGCTTCAAGAAGAGCAACGATTACGTTTTTATCATCTAGTGCACCTCGACCCCAAAGTGTATCTTTTGCGATGCGGCCATGGAATGGGTTGAATTTCCAGTCCTGACTGTCCAGCGCAGGAACCACGTCGATATGGCCTAAAAACATCGCAGCTGCTTTGTTCTCTGTTCCTTTGAGTGTAATTAAAAGACTGTGCTCATGGATGATTTCCCATTTTGCTTTTTTTGCAATCAATGGATACGTGGTTTTTACCCATTGTTGGAATTGTAATAGGGGCTCATGATTTAAACTGTCATTGTTCGCATCATCGTAACCAATCACTCGTATTTCGGTGGCTTTGGCTAGATGCTCTAAGGCAGTTCTTTGTATTTTTTCATAATCCGCACCATGAACAGGAGTCGCTGGTTTTATTGAAGACAGTGGGGTGGGTGATTTTACAAAGGTGATAATTACCATCGTTGCGAGTAACGACACGACGACGAGACCCGCAATTTTGAATGTTCGCAGTAACATTTTTTTCATCGTCAGTGAATATAGATGAATTTCCCCATCGCCGTTTCAGAGCCGTCGGAATTGATCGCAAAAACAAACAAAACACCGGAATTTGGTTTGCTGCCATCCAAGCGCAATCCATTCCAAGTGGCTTTTCCCCCGTTTGCTTTGGTTTGATAGATGAGTTTTCCGGTTGCATCAGCAATTTTGACTTCTGCATTGCTTGTGAGACCTTCGATGGTGATGATGCCATCATATTTTGCGGAGACGGGGTTGGGGTATATTTTGATTTTATCGAAACTTTCCGCGGCTTCACTGGCGTCACTTCTATAACTGATGATGCCTTTGTCCGTTCCAGCAAAAATTTCACCCGTGGAATTGACCTGGCCAACGCAAATTACGCGATCGGAAAGAAGCGGACTGTTGTCTTTATTGAAGTGCCTGAGTACACGTTGACCGTATTCATCCACCAAAAACAATCCGTTGTTCGTGGCCATCCATTTCCGGTTACCACCATCAACGCAAATATCATTGATCGTTTCCTCGCCCATAAGGTAACCCACAGATCCGTCTTGATCCACAATATACCTGTCCAATTTGGGGTTGGTAAACAAGTTGTTTCCTCCCGCATAAATGTTCAATCCTTGGTTGGTTCCAATCCAAACATATCCCAAAGCGTCGGCTTTGATGGAAAGTACTTCATTTGTAAGCAGGCCATTTTTTGTTGTAATTGTTACCAATTTGTCGTCAAAAGCGGCATCCATGTTTTTGCCTTCATCGAACACCAACACACCTCCTGTCTGCAAAATCATCCATTTTCTTCCCTGGTTGTCGATGGTAATATCACGCACTTCCGATGTACCGATGTCGAATGTTTTCCATTGCCCCGATTTGGTGTAGCATAGGAGTGGTAGGTCAGAACCAAAAGACCCAATCCAAAGATTGCCTTTGTTGTCCTCAGCCATGCCTGAAATTTTTATCAAATTGAGCGGTGATTGGCGTTTTAGGGGGCTATTCGCATCATCGAATCGATTGATGATTGTGTTATTTTGAATGACTAGGATTCCATTGGAATGTGTGGCTGCCAAATACCAATCTTTGGCTTTATAATACTGTACGAAAGTGAAATCGTACATATTGGTATTGAAGGGAGACCACAGATTGTTTATCCAACCGGTTGGCGTATAGATGTAAAAGCCTGCGTTGTTAAAGGTATTTCCAAAAGTACTACTAACGCCACCACCTGATCCCAAAATCTGGGGTGCATTTTGGGTCATCCTAAAAATAGAGGGGTAGGCTGGTCCATCGGGCATGTACGAAATTTCGCCGTTCGGGTCTTTTTTGATGATACCTGGCCCAATACCTGTGCAGAACCAGAAAACACCGTCGGTATATTGGGTGGCCCCTGCAATGAGGTTTACCGATTCCGAGGTGCTCACACCATTTTTTATTGATCGAATTTCGCTTTGTCTGGCAATGTGTGTTCCTTTGTCATTGGACCAGATTCGAGCTACAAAGCGTTTTTCGGCCAAATAAGCAATGGTTTTCCCTTTCTCAAGAAGGTAAACAATGCTGTCCATTTCGAAAAGCAATTTGCCATCAAATTCACACAGATGCTGCGCGGATCTTCCTTGATACGACCAATGCCACTGCAAATAATCGTTTAGATTTACGGATTTTGACCATTTGGCGCACCGAACTCCTTTGTCAGTTCCCACAAAAATCGAATCTCCTACGATGGCTGTAGAAAGAACTGGAATTGCAGTTCCATTGGGCCCAATATTGCTGTAACTATCGTTAATTTCATGTGAGATTAGGTCTACGGTGAGCAACCCAAAATACGTTGAAATTAGCGCTTGATTCCCCTCGATACAGATGTGCAAAATGCGTTTGTCTCCTTGTAATAACTTAGAATAAAAGCCTGGAACGTTGATTACTTGTCTGTCGTTGATGAGCAAATCAATGTTTCCGTCGTTGTATCCAATGACCAGGGCATCTTGACTTTTGCTATAGGTCAGTGCTGTAACTTCAACCCCATTAAATCCCTCGTCTTTACCCAATTTCTCCATGTCGCCGTAGTTCATCATGACCCGGAAAAATCCTTGGTCTGAAGCGGCATAAACGTAGCGCTGCGTGGATTCACAAATTTTTACATCTTTATAGCTGAGATGTGTTCGCCATTTGCCTGTTTGAATTAACTGACCTTGAATGGCTCCAATAATTCCCAAAAACAGCAAGGCGAAACTTAGAATTTTTCTCATTGGGGTGGAGATTGGCGTTAGTTAAATGTATAACGAGCTTCTAGACCAAAATCGGTGAGTGCTGTGTAGAATTGGTTCGCAACCTTTGGGTCCATGACAACGCGATTGTATTTCAAAGCGAGGTTGATTTTTTGGTTGACTTGGTAGGTGATGCTTGGGCTGATTCTGATGTTTTTCATCCCCGCGGTATATTTGTTAATATTCAAATCTACTTTTCGAATCACAGTAACATTGTCTGTGACAGAAACGGTTAAATCAAAGCGGAAATCGTTTGGTATGTAGAGCCATCTTCCATTTCTTCTGAACGGCAAAGTAAGTCCCGTTGTACGATAACCTGCATTCAATTGAAATTCATTGCTTCGCATTTCGGTGAGATTGAAGCTGGCAGCAAAGAGTTTCAAGGTTCTAGATCGTTTGTATTCAGCACCTACGGTCCAATTGTTTTTGGTTGTTAGATTAACACCAAGCAAGGGGTAAAAACCTTCGGTGATGGTGGCGTCTGCAATTTGATATTTGGGTGTGAGGTCTTTTCCAATCACGGCCACTTCATCAGCTCGATATTTCAAATTCTGCGTGTAATTGCCGATGCTATATCTGCCTGTGTAAGCGTGTTTGATGTTAATGTTACTAAAGAGATTCCCTAGGAATTTGATTTTTGTTAAGCCGTTGTAATTTACATTCCAGTTGGGTAGCGGAATGGAAGGGAAACCACTGACGTCTGAGTATCCAGGGTCCTTTCCCGCATAGGAGGCATAGAAGGCGCCTACCAAAACATCCTGAGAGTTTTTGCTGTATCCAATGGGGAATTTTGTTACGGTGTCGATTCCATTAAAGCCGAGTCTCTGGCTCGACAGTTTTGATGCGGTGGTATAGCGATTGTTCAGGAATTGGTCAAAAACGGGATTGGTGTGGTTGTCTGTTCCAATGGTGACGTCTTTCACGAAATGGGTGTTGAAAAACCAACCGGTTACGTTAAAATTCCCGGTTTGTGTTAATCCCTGATCCATCCATGCAAATCCATCGTATTTGAAGACAGCCTGCGTCCCAACCGTCATACTACGCGAGAAATCCAATCGAATCCTAAAATTCTTGATGGGTTCTATGGTGATGTTTCCGGATAGATTTTGGTTTTTGTTGTTTCTGTAAAAGTTGGACTGGCGTGGGTCTGTTTTCAATGCCCCTAGGCTAGCGAGTTTGTATCGAAGATTCGGATCTTGCAATCCCAACACAAATTTTAATCCAGGTTGCATATGGTTGAAATTGTTGCCAAAATAGTCGGGTTTGTAGGCAAAGCCTGGCATTTCCGTATTTTCTTTCAATTGATAACTGAAGCTGGCATTTTTTAACATACTCACGAGGTTTCCGACAAACACTTTCGCCGGATTGGCTTTTTTCGTTGTTGGAGCACCTTTCTGAAGGGCATTCTCGAAAACTGGGGCATCATCACCTTCTTTTTTCACCGCGGTTTTCAGCTGCTTGGGTTTTTCTAAGTCTCGTAACCAAGGAATTTGTTGATATAACTGTGTGAAATTCATTTGACCTGCAAAGTTGATGTCTTGGCCATTTTGAATTCTATTCCCTAAGCTAGCAAATGCAGGCGGTGCCTGATTCCATTCGTAACTTCCTGTATAGGTTACGGTGCTGCTGATCCACCGCGTCCACTTCATCTTGCTGAAGGGGAGTGTGTAATTGGCATTTACGTTTTGATAAAATTTTGTCGTTCTACCCAAGGACAAAAACTCCTTTTTCACCGAATCTAACTTGATCTCGTTGTCCAATCTTCCGTAGGGTTCTTGGATTCGAGATGAAACGTTCGCGGTATAGTTGAATTTTAAATTTTCTGTGAGCGGAATGTTCGTGTTGAAGTTTCTTAAAATGGTGAAATTTTTGTCGAACAATCGCGGGTTGACCTGAATGAATTTGTTGTTATTTCGAGACTGTGATTCGCTGTATAAGCGATTCGCTTGAATCTGCGTACTAAAACTCGAAGGGATAAAGTTAAAGTTGAAGTCCTTAATGAGATTCAAATTTTTTGATTTTATCTTTCTAAAAGGTTTGATGTATTTTGTGCTTTTAGAATAGGAATAACCAATTGTGGCTTGGGTTGTTTTCAAGAAATATTCTTCAATCTGCTGGTTCCTTCGAGAATTGTTTTGGTAACTGTATCCGAGGACGAAATTCGAAGGCGACCAGGGTTTCGGGGCTTTGCCCATCGACGAAGCAACCCTCACGTTGTTGAAATTTAGACTGTAAAGCGAATTGTATTCTTCTGCCGCCTTTTTTACTGCTGCTCTCGTTGCTGCATCCGCAAGGCCCGCCAGATAGTTTTGCATTTCTAAATCTGGGTTTAATGGGAAATATTTGGGTCTTACGAAACTCTCAGAATACCCAATGTACATGGGAATACTTACGCCTGATTTTTTCGGGAAGAATTTTCCCAATTCTAAGTTTGAGGCAATGTCGTAGTTTAGGTTTGTACTCAAACTCCGGTCGTTGAGTTTTTTATCGACATCTCCAAATCCAATGGTTCTGACTGTTCCACTCAGGTTCAGCTGACCAAAATCGGCCAATTGCATTTGTACGTTTGCCAACGAGGCCCAACCCCCTTTGTTCGCAATTTCTTTCACACGCAATTCATTAAACCAAGCCTCAAAACACTTGGGGCTTGTGGAATTATTTTTCAATCCAACCATCATGACACGCATGTTGCTCACATCGGGAAGTCCCATAACGGTGATTTTGCCTTTGCCCATATACCGAATAAACGGTGCGGTCATTGGCCATGCGGCATTCTGTCGAACTATCTTTAAATGGTACAATGAATCAAATGGAATGTCAATAAAATTCTCATCGGGCCAAACCAATTTGTCCGCGTTGGCAGAATTCATATTGACATAACCACGGGTTAATTTTAAAGGGATTTCGTATTCGTAATAGTTAGATGTTAAATCCGTTCCGAATCGAATGAAAGCCGATACTTCGCCGTCGGCCACGGGATTGTTTAAGCTCTCTTCTGCGTGAACAAACATCTGCATGTGCTTGTAGTTTCTCGCATCAAACGTGGTTGTTTTGAATGCAGCTCGTGAGTCGCCCGCTTTCAAGTCACAGACTTTTAACGACAAAGATTGTTCGTTTTCTAGCACTGTTCCCAAACTGGCCATGTTTTGTACCCTTACAATCCCCGGGGGTGAAACATAAGCAATGGGTAAGCGTTTGCTGTTTTCTTCGATATTTACTGTGCTGACAACGAATTTTGTTCCGTCGTTTGGATCTTGAGGTACAATTACGCCCGGAGTTTTCAATGAATTCGTGTACCTGCGCCAATCTGCTTTTACGATGTTGATGTAGCCCAATCTTAAAATTGCTGAGTCATTGAAGCCGGTCATAACCATCCGCATAAAACGAATGCTCTTGAAGTCACTAATATTTCCAACCGCTTTTTCGAATTCACGGATGGGTATTTTTAACTGATACCAGGTAATATCGCGAGATTTTCCGTTGCGCAATTTGACATTGTTCTTTACGATGTCGGCAATGTAGTTTCTGCCCATTTGCATGTCAGCTGCATTGATTTTGATGCGATATTGGAAGTAGTCTTCGCTTTGGTTCAGTGTGAAATCGCGGTTTACATCTTCATCACTCGGAATCGGTGTCGTTGATTTGGGCATGCCAGCATATTTGCCGGTGTATTGCTCGTTGTTTGAGTTGCCTTGAGGCCCTTGGATTCTTGTGTATCGACCGAGAATGTCCGCATCAATGCCATCAAAAAATCCGTCCAAATAGTGACGATAATTGTCGTTGCTAGGATCTTCATAAGCATTTTGGTAGTATTTTGATGACGTACCGTAATTGGTTGCAATGCGTTTTAAAAATGTGGTGTCAAAATGCAATTTTTCATTTCCATCATCCATTCCATCGAGACCCACGTCTTGCGCTTTGAGTGTACCGTTGTTGTTGTCGAATGCAAAGTTGATTTGCGGTCCCTCAGGCACAAATGCATAATTGGTTGTATCTATTGCGTTGCTGGCGCTCGCCGAAGACGGTAGTCCATTTTCAAAAGATTTTCGACGGTCTGGCAAGATGTCTTCACTCACATTTCCCAATTGTAACAACAATTCTCCTTTGAGGTTGGGGTTGTTGGACATCGGGTCTAACATCCAAATTTCTATGTAATCAATATTCGCCGCCTCGAAATCATTTTGGTCGATTTTTCTCGTTATACCCGCCCAACTCAATTCTGGATTGATCAATTCGCCATTTGGATCTACTTCTTTTGGGTTGCTGTTGAAATTGTATAATCCCCGCATTTTGGGACGGAAAAACAAGTCCAAGGTTGGCAATATTGTGGGTGTTCCTTGTGGGAAGTTCCGTTGGGGAAATAATTCACGCTGGTCTACTTGTCGTTGAAAAGGGTCGCTTAAAATGGCGTCAACCCGCTTCTTGATGTTGTCAGGCATGTCCGCATCGCGGTAAAAGAGGTTGTCGATTGTATAAAAACTCAATGCCCCGTGGTGGTTCATCCAATTGAGTCGATCGGAATTTTTTGTGTCGGGGAAAATATCTTCTTGCTTTTGCGGAACAGCAGCGATGTACCAGTTGCTTACAGTTTTTACATCGTTGGTTAATTCCGCGGATTCAAAGTCCTCCAAATTAGAAACGCCACGTTGGTTGCCTTGTGATTTGTGGTTGTGGGGATATATTTTGGCGATTTCGGCGTATGCGGTAATGTTTGATACTTCTTTTGTTTCCAAAAAGGGCAGTTGATCGATAACTTTTGTGATAAATCTCGATTTTGAGCTGAAAGCCATATCTGCCCCAATGATGGTGTTTAACAATGGTTCTTCATTGAAGTTTGTTTTGGTGGTTAGGGGCCTTTCGTACATGTGAAGTAGCGTTCCGCCGACCAGCAATTTTTTATTGAATTTGTGTTCAACACGACCACCAACCAGGGTTTTTTGTTGAATATTGAAAAAGCTCTGTCCATTCGCACTGGCTCGGATTTCGGCTCCCCCTTGCAATAGTCCTTGATTGATAATTCGAACTCTTCCCAAGGCATAATCCACTTCATAATCCATGCCCTCGGTAAGTGGTCTGCCATTCGCAGTCACGCGCACGGATCCACGTTGCAAGTTTGTTGTACCAAGGAATAATTCCGCGCCGTTGCTTGATTTATAACTTCCCTGCAAAAAGAACTTGTTGTGTTTGACGTCCTGCTGTGCTAGCCATTTGGTGCTGTCATACAGCGCGTCATAACAATAATATTCACCGAGGTCGTTTCTTCCATTGAACTGTTCCCTCAAATAATCACCAAAGGGTTCCGTAACCGGGAAAATGATTCTTGCGTATTGGGTGTTTACCGTCAAACCTTCAATGGCATCAAAAATTCCGTCGGGCTTGGCTTCTTGTTGGCGATTGAGTTTGTCTAAGCCCAAAACGCGAATCAATGGATTTCCATTGGCCAAATTGGGACAGTTGGCTTTACCAATGGGCAAGTAATTGTAATCTCCTCCCGTGGTGTCGTCGGCATAAATCACATTGAGTTTGAAGTCTTCCAAGCTTAAACTGTAGGTGTTTAACGCATAAATGTTCTTCATCATCAGTCGCCACATGGGCAATTTCGTTCTGATGGTGTTGCCCTTTAACATTTTTAGGAACATCAATTTTTGATTGCCCGGAGCAACGTCTCTGGAGAATTCACCCACTTGGTAGGTTTTGCCTTCGTAAGTATATTCAAAGGCCACCGCCAAAATCTCGTCGTTATTGAGCGGCTGATTGAGTGAAATGTATCCCAACTGTGGGTTGAGTGAAAATTCTTTGTCGGTGAGCTGACGTGCATAGTTGAGTATGTCGAAATCTATTGTTTGCTCAAAATAGGGAAGAGCGGAATAGATTTTATCAATGGCTTGCCCTGTAAAACGTGTGTTGGTGTCTGCCGTAATGGTTGCATATAGATTGTTGGCTGCATTGTCCGATGCTGGGTCGGCAGAGCCCCCAAGTCCGGGTCTAAACGGTTTTGCTTCTCCTAAATCTTGAAAGGCCAGGATGTCACGTGGAGTTTCTACGTTCGCATTTTTGTTGGTTACCCAAACCTCCACTCGGTTTACAACCACGCCGCTGGCGATGATGGGTAAGTTCTCTAGGGATTTGTTGTAATTTTCTCTAAAAAACTGCGATAGGAAGTAGTGTTTGTTTTGGTCGTAATTGTCGGCAGTGATTTTGAACTCATTCATCTGAGCTCCCCCCTTGAGCACGGTCTCTGTGCTTTGGCCCTTATTTTGGCTAAAGACGGTTTTAACCGTGGTTTTTCCAAACTGCATCGTGTTGGAAAAACCGAATAGGTTATTTGCCGGTTTGATTAGCTGGGTGGGTAGGTTGAGGTTGACATTTCCCACTTGCACATCCTTAAGGATTCCATCGGGTTTGCCCTTCCATCCCAAATTTGTTTGGTTGTCGAATTCAAAAGCCGCTTCTGTATCGTAGTTAATTCCCAATTTTACAAATTCACCCACACTGCCGTTGGCACTGATTTGCATTTGCTGGTCAAAAACGGGAACGAAATATTTTTGCTGACGTTTGGAGAAGTTTGGGTTCCGATTTACGTTCATACTTCCCCCCAATTTTACCATCGCCGAGCCATTCAATTGAAAATCAACCCCGCCTTCCCCAAAAATCTTCGAAACGGTTGGGTTGTTTAATTCGGCTTTGATTAAATCTGTAACACTTTTGTTGTTGCCTCCAAGGGAATAGGCACTCTGGGTCTTTCCACGGAAATACTTTTCGTTTTCGATTTTCGATTGTTTTTGGAAGTATTCTGCTACCGATAGGGTTTCGCCCGTTGGGTAACTGAGTGACCCCAAATTTCTAAATCCTTCATAACGATTTGCTTTCGCATTGTATCGCCATTCCGTTTTTACGGGATTTTCCAAATCTACATGGGAGCCGTTGTTGCCATCTTTTTGCAGGCGATACCTAAGGCTGTTTGTGTCTAATTGGCTATATAAGGGATTTTGAAATATCGCCAACAAAATCAACAGCTTCGCACCGAATGTTACACGCAGAATGCGTGCGGTTATGGATTGACCATGAAATCTCATTCTGTTAAACTTCTAAACGTTGCGTAGCTGTGTTGCGAATAGGCGTTTCCTTTTTTGCGAACTTGCAAGTTACAATATTTTCAGTGAATTTTTTATCAATTCTTCAATGGTTGCAGTGCCTCCCAAATCTTTGCTCACCTTCATTAGCGCTTTTTCTGCACTGGCTTTTACGTAACCCAATGTTGTTAGGGCAGACAAGGCTTCGCTGAAGTTGTCGCTTACCCCCGAAACCATCCCCAATCCCATGGATTTTTTCCCCATCATTTTGTCGCGAAGCTCTAAAACGATTCGCTGGGCACTTTTTTCACCAATGCCTTTGATGCTTTTCAAAAGTCCAACATTTCCGTTCACTATGGCTGCTGCCAAATCGTCGGGTTCCAAACTGCTTAACATCAACATGGCTGTGTTGTTGCCAACGCCTGAAACGGATGTGAGCATACGAAACATATGTCTTTCATCGGGATCGGAAAATCCAAACAAATGCATTGAAACAGGGCTCTGATTTTCTACCTTAAACAACAAATCAACAAAAAGCCTCGCTGTTTTGTGTCCCTTTATTTTCTCGTAGGTGGTAAGACTAATCGCAGCGATGTATCCCAAACCTTGATTTGAAATAATTACATGGGTAGGATTGAGCGACTCTATGGATCCTTCTATGAAATCGTACATTTTTTATCTGATTTGGTATTTGCGTTTGCGATATATGTTATTGAAAAATCCAAAAATCAACACGCTCAAAAGGGGCGCTACAAGGTTGAACCACTGCCAATATGTATGCTCCAATCGTGTTTTCTCTGGGTCTAACAAGCGCAATGTTTTTTCTTTGGCGCGGATTTCAATCAATCCGTTGTCGTCTATCAAATAGTCGATACAATTCAAGAGAAACTTCTTATTGGCAAAAGTCGTTTTTGTAAATCTATCGTAGCCTGTTGGGTAAATTCCACCGCGTCCACTCACTCCATTTCTCATGATATCGCCATCGGCAATTACAACCATTTTACTTTTTCCATTGGGTAAAAAAGCCTCGCCAGTGTAGTGTTTTTGATAGATGAACGGCGATTGAAATGTGCCTTCCATCAAAACCCCCGTTAACTTGCTGCCGCCTCTCAATGTGTTCCGGAAGCGATCATCCCTTGATTGCATGTATGCATTTTCCAGGTCAACGTTGGCAGGTGCTTGAATCGTTTTGGTGTAAGGGCTGCTGCTCAACAACGGAGTGACATTGAGGTCGGTTTTGGATTTCGCTGAGAGTGTTGCTGGGAATTGACCCCACACGGGGCCTACGTTTTTGTTGATGATGTGCGGAGAGCTAACCGACATAAATACTGGGAAATAGTAAAAGTCTATCATCTCAGGGCGATTTCCCACGGGAATGGGAATTTGATTGCAGTTGGCGTCCATCAATAGCGTAGATTCCATTTTTACCCCGTAGTGAAACAAGGATGCATTGATATTTTCTAACTGATTGTCCATCGCAGCTATCGAACTGTTGGTTTCAAAACTGTCGATTTCCACATGCACGGGATCAATCATCCAAATCACTTTGCCTCCTTTCAACAAAAATTGATCAATCAAATAGAGTTCTGAGGGAGAATAGTCCTTTGCCGGCTTGATGATGAGTAACAAATCATTGTTGTTCAATCGCTGTTGTAGGCTACTGATGAGGGTGCTGCCCATTTCTTCTGGGTTACTCAGGGATTTTAGTTTTTCGATAAATGGCTCGGCCGATTTGGGGTCCGCCACATTGATATTCAACGCCGAAACATCGTAGTATTTGCCCAATTCCGCAGCAAAATCACCCACACGATTGTCGATCATTTCACCCGAACCATCCGCAACAGCAATTTTCTTGGGTTTCTCCAAAGTGCACTGCCTCAATCCATTGGCGATTTCATACTCCACGTTATCGATCGCTCTTTTGATGTTGTTGTCTGCGTCCAAAGCCACATCATGCTCATAGAAGTTGATTGCAACCGTTTTTCCGGCATACATCATTTCGGCACCCGGAATGATATTCTTAATCGTGGTGCTGTTGCCGCCTTCCCCCTCTATGTCGCGCTGATGGATTACTCCGCGTTGGTTGAAATCGTCCAATATACCACTGACTTCAGACAGTTGTTTGCCTTCGAATGGGTCGATGACTTCGATTTCGATTTTTCCACCGCTGAGTTCGCGAAACTCATAGGCCACATCGCGGATTTCATTGCGAAGGTTTTTAAATCTGGCCGATAAGTCGCCGTCTAGATAGAGGCGGAAGTAACACTTTTCCTTAAGTTCTTTGCTTAGTTTCTTGCTCGTTTCACTGAGTGTATATCGTTTTTCCTCTGTTAAATCGATGCGTAAATAATAGAAATTGCCAAGAATGTTGGCGACCACCACTATGACCAAAAGGGTGGTGAATTCAACGATGGACTGAATGCGTGCTCCGTACTTTTTCATCACCATTTTCTGCTTTCAAATGCCATTTTTGTTGCTCCCATAAAGGCAGCGATGAATCCCAAGAAGTAAATTACATCGCGGGTATCGAGGACGCCACGACTTATGGATTGATAGTGGAAATCTAGGCTAAACCATTCCAAGCTTTTGCCGATGGCGTCCAGGGCTTTGATGTCGCCTAGGAGACTTAATACGCCATACCAGAAAAAACACAATACCATAGAAATTATCAAAGAGACGATTTGATTGTCTGTTAGTGAGCTTGCAAACAACCCGATGCTAGCATAGCTGGCTGCGAGTAATATCAAGCCAAAATAGGAACCCCATGTTGCTCCGGCATCTGTGCCCTGCAACGGGTCCGCAAGTTGTTGTATCGTATAGTAGTAAAAAAGGGTGGGCAAAAGGGTGAAGACAATCAATGCCACCGCTGCCAAATATTTTCCCATCAAAATAGATAGGTCACTCACGGGACGGGTGGTTAAAATTTCTATTGTTCCCAATCGGCGTTCTTCGCTGAGGCTTCTCATTGTAATGGCTGAAACCAAAAAGATCAAAATATAGGGGGCGATATTGAACATCACTTGCAGGCTTGCCACGCCCAAGTCAAGGACGTTGTTCCCTTTGATGATCCACATGAACAAACCGGTGATTGCCAGGAATACGCCAATCACGACATAGGCGATGAACGAGCCCAAGAAACTGCGAATCTCTTT
>CAZZKP010000004.1:0-33914 GCA_964654675.1 uncultured Bifidobacterium sp.
CAACTATGTACTGTTCGAGGGTGATAACTTTAGAATACGACATATCAAGAATGAGGACAATTGGTATTTATTTTGCAAAGCAACAACAAAAACCTGAATTAACCGACTCTCTTCCTGCTCAATGAAAATATTCAAATTCGGCGGTGCCTCCGTCCAAAATGCCCAAGGTGTGAAAAATGTGGCCCAAATCATCCAAAGCCACAGCAACAGCAATTTATTGGTTGTAATTAGCGCTATGGGAAAGACTACCAATGCGTTAGAGCAGGTAATTCACCATTGTTACCACAATACAGGACAGGCACATGAAGCACTTCAAACCGTTTTCCAGTACCACGATGGCATCCTGAAGGACCTATTCCAAGAGGATGATTTGGTGGGTGTAAGTGATATACGAAATCTTTATTTGGAGCTCGAATGTTTTGTAGACAACCCCAATTTGCAAGAAGATTACGACTTTTTATACGACCAAATCATCGGATTTGGTGAATTAATGGCCACCAAAATCGTGAGCAACTACCTCTTGTCGCAAAAAATCAGCAACCAGTGGGTGGATGCGCGAAACTTTATTCAGACCGATAGCCGACATCGCGATGCACGCGTGCAATGGCCAGAAACGGAAAAAGTGGTGAAAAATCGCTTGTTGCCCATCGCAAGGAAAAACCTGGTGATTACGCAAGGATTTATTGGTCGCGGGTTTTCCGGAGAATCCACAACCCTTGGCAGAGAAGGTTCGGATTACAGTGCAGCCATTTTTGGAAGCATCATGGGCGCCGAATCGATCACCATATGGAAAGACGTTGCCGGAGTGATGAATGCCGATCCCAAGAAATTCGACCATGCCGTATTGATTTCTGAGCTTACCTATAATGATGCCATTGAGTTGGCCTATTACGGAGCCTCTGTCATTCACCCGAAAACCATCCAACCGCTCCAAGCCAATGGCATTCCATTGTATGTGCGGTCGTTTTTGGACCCACAAGCGCCTGGCACGAAGGTGAGCGCCGATAGCAGTGTCATCTCTGTGCCTTGCAAAATCCATAAATCACAACAGCTACTCCTCGAAATTCGCACCCGCGATTTCACGTTCATTGCAGAAGATCACCTCAAACAGATTTTTCAATCGCTGTCGGAAAACAAAGTGCGTTGCAACTTGATGCAAAACTCAGCAATTTATTTCCGGTGCGTCATCGACAACAAAGAGAACAAGCACCAACCGCTCATGGATTCCCTTTTGGCCATGGGATTGGATGTTACGCTGCGTCAAGATCTGGAGTTGTTGAGCATCTACCATCCCCAAGGGAGCTTCGATAAACAAACGGATGTCGGCAATCACAACATCGTATTGCAACAGAACATGGGAAATTCAACCCATTATCTGATTACTGCCTAACCTTTAAACGCTGTCCCACCTCGATTTGATTCGATTCAAGTCGGTTCCAGGACTTGACTTGATCAACGGTGACACTGTATTTGCGGGAGATGGAATACAGTGTTTCCCCCGGCTGCACGAAGTGAAACGCATCGTACAATTGCGCATTGTTATCCGATTTTACCGAAGCCGCACCCGTTACCCGCTGCAAATACAATTTCCGGTCCACCATCAAAGGCTTCCCATCCAATTGGTTCCATGCGGTGAGCGAATCCACCGACAAGCGATATAACCGCGCAATGGAAAACAAGGTTTCTCCGCGAATGACGATGTGCGTACGCGGTGCGTTGCTTGACCCCGTGTTGCTCATAAAATTGCGATAATCTACCTGGGTTTCTTCACTCATTTTAACATTGGGACGGAGGACGAGAATTTGTCCGGCCGCCACCGTATACCCATCCAAATTATTCCAGCGGGCCAAGTCCAATGCGGTGACATTCATTCGCTGGGCGATGTCTTGCAAGGTCTCGCCTGCCTGTACTTCGTAGACCGTTCCTTTGGGTTTGTTTTCTTGGGTGATGGATCGCTGATTCAATATCAAATCCACCGCATTCACCTGATTGGGGTTGTCGTTCCGCTCCAATATCGCAGGAGATGTTTCGCGTTTTTCTTTCAGGTTAATGACTTCCCCAGGCCTTACTTCCAAACCAGGTTCCAAGCGATTCAGTTTATACAGATGCTTCACTTTCACCCCGTATTTTTGGGAAATTTCACGCATCGTTTCGCCATTTTTTACGGTGTGATTGTTTTCGATGGCCCTTCTGCGCTTGGGTTTGAGGTAGATGATTTCGCCCGGACTCAGCATATCGCCTTTGGAGATGTCGTTGTATTTATAAATCTGCCAGGTGGACATGTTATACCGTTCTGCCACTTGCTCAGGTGTTTCACCGGGCTTGGCCATGATGGCTTGAATGCCGTTTACTTCCGTGGGTGTGGCGGGGGCGGTAACGCCGGGTGCATAGAAATCTTCGCCAAAAATCACCATCGAATCGTACTGACTGAGGCGATACTTTTCAATCACCCCAATGAGAATATTACCATAATTGGGATTGGTGGCATAACCAGCCTCGCGCAGACCGTTTGCCCAGCCTTTGTAATCGGTGGCACTGAGTTCAAACAACAGAAAATACCGCTTACCGCCTTTCAAAAACAACGAATGATCCCGGTAGCTGTCGAACGCCGTTTCGTACCCCCGAAAACACTCGTCTTTCGCATCATCATCGGCCAAACAGAACTTGCCCGTCCAATTGCTCCTACACTTGATCCCAAAGTGGTTGTTGCAATTCTTCGCCAACTTGCTATTGCCACTGGCGCTCTCCAAGACCCCTTGTCCGAGCGTTATACTCGCTGGCACGCCATGGGCACGCATCTCCTGCATCGCCACAAACTTGAACGAATCGATGTACTGTCGGGTGCTCATCAACTGAGCCGATAGCCCTTGGCACACAAACAGACTCAAACACAACATCCAACACTTACGGCCAAAATATTGCTGAAAAGGAATCTCCATTGATGCAAACCTAGCCCTAGCATCGCAATGCTACCAACCATTTTATCCAATGAATGTGCAATACCATGCGATAAATCCGCAATAAATCCCGATTTTTGTACATATCATGATGAAACGCATTCTGTTCACCCTACTGGCCCTCATCAGTTTCAGCAACGCTTGGTCTCAATTCGGTTTTCCAAAACCCGTTTTCAAGCCGAGTTTTTCCAAAACACAAGCCAAAGCGGGCGAGGTAATTGACATCATCATTCGATTTGATGTAGCCAAGGGCTTTCATGTATACAGTGAAAAAAGTGATTGTGGAGACGACAATGGTCCCATCCGCGCGAGCATTGATTTCACCCCCAACCCCAGCTACCAATTGGTGGGCAAATTTTATGGCGTGGGCGATCACATGGTGAAGGAAACCGATGTCTTCAATTGCAGCACCGGTGAGTTTACAGGCAAAGGCGAGTTTCGACAGAAAATCAAAGTATTGAAAAGCATACCCGCTGGCGGGATTCAAATGTTGTTCAACGGACAGATTTGCAACGAAGGCGGATGCGATAACATCAGAGACGTGAAAATTGCGAGCCCTGCCCTCGAAGTCATAGGCACAGCAGCAGCAGACCAGTCGCTGTCGTTGCCCACAACACCAAGTCCTGTTGCCGAGACCGTGGACACAGTAGCAACCACCGTTACCGAAACCCCCATCGCCGTGAGTGCAGAAGCTCCGGCCTACAAACAAGCAAAAGTGTTGCCGTTGAAAACCTTTAACGGACAAGCCAATGAAGAACAGAGCAGCGGATTCTTGGGCTTATTCATTTTGGCCTTCGTGAGTGGATTGACCGCCTTGTTAACCCCTTGTGTATTCCCGATGATCCCCATGACGGTCTCGTTTTTCATCAAAAACAACAACCGCAAAATTGCCCTGCGTGATGCAGGAATATTCTCATTGAGTCTGATTGGGTTTTACACCATTATCGGAACCATCGTTGCCATCAGTTTCGGCTCAAACGCCGCCAACTTCGTGAGTACCCATTGGATTCCCAATATTTTCTTCACCCTCATCTTTATCGTTTTTGCCGCGAGTTTCTTTGGCGCCTTTGAAATCACCCTTCCCTCTTGGATTGTGAACAAAGTAGACCAACAGGCCGACAAAGGGGGCATTTCCGGTGCGATTTTCATGGCTGTAACCATCGCCTTGGTTTCATTCTCTTGTACCGGTCCCATTGTTGGAACCGTGCTCGTGGAAGCGGTTCATGGCGATACTTTACGTCCCGTTGTGGGCATGTTCGGCTTCTCATTGGCCTTTGCCTTGCCCTTTGGATTGCTGGCCTTGTTTCCTTCTTGGTTGAACAACCTTCCCAAAAGCGGCGGTTGGCTGAACAGTGTGAAAGTGGTGTTGGGATTTGTTGAATTGGCTTTTGCCCTGAAATTCTTGAGCATCCCCGACCAAACCTACCATTGGGGTATCTTGGATCGCGAAATTTACCTCGCCATTTGGATTGTGATTTTCTCGTTGATGGGATTGTATTTGCTGGGCAAAATCAAATTCTCACACGACAGCGATGTGCAATATTTGAGTGTGCCTCGTTTGGGATTGGTGATTGCCACCTTCACCTTCGTGGCCTACATGATTCCGGGTATGTGGGGTGCGCCATTAAAAGGTTTGGCCGGTTATTTGCCTCCCTTGAGCACCCAAGACTTTAACAGCAACATCAAAGGTGGCGCCCATGGCGATGGCAACATCACAACAACGCCCTCCTATACAAATCAATTGCACATCCCTCATGGATTGGTGGGCTACTACGACTACGACGAAGCCCTTGCCGCTGCAAGAGAACTGAAAAAGCCTTTGTTCATTGACTTCACCGGACATGGTTGTGTAAACTGCCGAAAAATGGAAGAAAAAGTTTGGTCTGACCAAGCGGTTTTGGACATCCTAACAAAAGACTATGTGATTGTCTCCCTATATGTAGACGATAAGAAAATCAATTTACCAGAGTCACAGTGGTTTAGTACGCCCGACGGAAAAAAAATCACCAAGTTGGGCGATAAAAATGCCCATATCGAAGAGGCTTATTTTGGCAAAACCACTCAACCGTTATACTGCTTGTTGGATGCCAACGAGAACTTGCTTCAACCCGCTTTGGGTGCTGACCACTTCAAATTTGCTGTGGATCCGTTCGTGGAATTCTTGAAAGCGGGGGTAGACCAATACAACAAACGCAAATAATTGCCAACCATGAATCAACGCATTCTATCGCACTTTCAAGAAGCCATGCAAACTTTGCAACGGTTCATGGAGGATGCTGAGCAAATGAACAACATCGACCGGGCCGCCCAAGCCATGATTCAAGCCATCAAAACCGAGGGCAAAATCCTATCTTGTGGCAATGGGGGCAGTCATTGCGATGCAATGCACTTTGCAGAAGAACTCACAGGCCGATACCGCGATAACCGTCCAGGCATTGCCGCCATCGCCATCAGCGATGTAAGTCACATCAGCTGTGTGGGTAACGACTACGGCTATGATCAAATTTTCTCTAGGTATATAGAAGCCGTTGGAAGAAAAGGCGATGTATTGTTGGCCATCAGCACGAGTGGAAACAGCGCCAATGTTGTTAAAGCCATCGAAGCTGCCAAAGCAAAAGGCATGACGGTGGTGGGTTTAACGGGTAAGGACGGTGGGAAAATGGCCAGCTTGGTGGATATCGAGATTCGTGCACCCCACGCCCCCTTCGCCGATCGCGCGCAAGAGATTCACATCAAGGTCATCCACTCCCTGATTGATTCCATCGAGGTAGGATTGGATTACGCGAAATAATCGTATTATTGCCCCAATGCATTTCATCGGATTTATCGGCATAGCAGTCATTTTCGCACTCGCCTTCGCCCTATCAAATAATCGCAAAGCCATTAATTACCGTACCATTGGCGTAGGCTTATTGCTTCAGGTCATTCTCGCGGTGTTTATTTTAAAGACCCCGATGGGAAAATCCGTGTTTGCGACATTGGGCAAGATGGTTCAGAAACTGTTGCAGTTCTCCGACAAAGGGGCTGAATTCATCTTTGGTCCGTTAGCCAGAGACGCCCAAATGCAGGAAGTATTCGGACAGAATTTTATCTTCTTTTTCCGGGTGATGCCCACGATTATTTTCATTGCGGTATTGGTGAAAATCTTCTACCACATTGGTGTTTTACAATGGGTCATCAAGCAAATTGCCAGGGGAATGCACTATTTGATGCACGTGAGTGGCAGTGAGGCCTTGAGCAATATTTCATCGGCGTTTGTGGGACAGGTAGAAGCCCAGTTGATGATCGGTCCGTATGTAAAGGGCATGACAAACAGCGAATTGTTGGCTTCAATGACAGGCTCTATGGCTTGTATTGCCGGCGGTGTGATGGCCACTTATATTCAGATGGGTATCGACGCAAGCAGTTTGTTGGCGGCGAGTATTATGGCGGCTCCCGGGGCTTTGGTTATCTCAAAAATCGTTTGGCCAGAGACGGAAGTCAGTGAAACCGCGGGTACAGTAAAATTGGAAGTCAAAAAGGAGAATGCCAATCTATTGGATGCCATCTCTCAGGGTGCTTCGGAAGGTTTGGGCGTCGCCTTAAATGTTGTGGCGATGTTGCTCGGCTTCTTGGCATTGATATACCTGTTCGATTTTGTTTTGGGGAGTTTGGGTGGTTTGGTTGGATTAAAACTTTCCTTGGAATCCCTGCTTGGCTATGTATTTTCGGGCTTCGCATACATCATGGGCGTGCCGAGTCAAGATGCACAAGCCGTGGGTGGTTTGATGGGAACAAAGTTGGTGGTTAACGAATTTGTGGGATACCTACACTTGAAAGAAATCACGAGCACCTTGCAGCCAGTGAGTGTGGTGATTGCCACTTTCGCCCTTTGTGGTTTTGCGAATTTTAGTTCCATCGCGATCCAAGTGGGTGGGATTGGTAAAATTGCACCTTCGCGCCGACAAGATCTCGCCAAGCTGGGCGTAAAAGCATTGATTTGCGGCACCTTAGCCAACTATCTGAGCGCCACGATTGCGGGCATCTTATTGTGGCTTTAAACGCACGCTACAATCCTTATATGTGTATGTAGGGATCCTCCAATTCACCAGTCTCCTGATTGTCATCGCCATCGCGCAATTCCATCTCTCTTGGAATACTGGGCAACCACTGACGTACTTTCCATCGTGCGATGACAGCACCCACGATCAACCCACTGATGTGTCCTTGCCATGACACTTTTGGATCCACTGGCAACAATCCCCAAAAGAAGCCACCATAAATCAAGAGAACCAAGAAGAAAATGGCCATGGATTGTTTGGTTTTTTGAATGATTGCCGCGGTGAGGATAAATCCACCAAAAGCATAAACCCATATAGATGCACCAATATGTGCTGATCCTGTGTGTGCTAGATCCATGCCCACATTTCCGATGAACCACAAAAGCAATGAGGCCAAAAAGTGCTGAACAATCCAGAACCTAAACCACTGTGTTGGAAATTGAATCATAAAGAGGGCAGAAAAAACCGTTAGGGCGATGACGTTACCCCAAAGGTGATCCCAAGAGCCGTGAACAAACGCACCCAACCAAATGCCCTTCCACTGATGAATATTCATCGGGAAAATGGCCCATGTTGCATCGCCAAACCACTGGGGTGTACCGTATTGAAAAATCAACAACAAGCACAAGAGAACCGCAAGGGATGCCAAAATTGAAGACCTGCGAATCAACATGGAATAAAGGTACTAAAAATCAATGGAAGCGTTAAGCCAACCCTCTTCAAAGTGGGCACCATAGCCTTTGTAAAATTCTATGGCCGGTGTATTCCAATCAAGGACTTGCCACACCATTCTGCGATAATTCTGTTGCTTGGCATGATCAATACACATTTCAAACAAAGCCTTTCCTATCCCTTTACCGCGTTGCATTTCTGTTACGATAAGGTCTTCCAAATACAGAACAGGGCCTTTCCAAGTTGAATATCGAACGTAACAAAGGGCTAGTCCAACAACAACATCGTCTTGTAAAGCGACCCATGAAACAAAATGTGGGTTTTCAGAGAATCCAGAAGAAAGCAGCGTTGCTTCTGTGGCCACAACTTCTTGCGGTGCTTTTTCAAAATGCGCCAACTCTTTAATCAACTGCATCATTGCAGTGACATCGGTAGGAACGGAAGGACGAATGATAAACGACACTGATTAGCGGATAGCCAATTTCAATGTTTTGGTGGAATCACCACTTTTGATTTGGAGGAAGTAAACACCTTTGTCGAGCATGGCGTCACCCAAATCAATTCTTACCTGACCGGTTGTGTAATCCGATTTGCGAATGGGGTAAGAGTAGACCACTTTGCCCAAAACATCGTTTACCACGATGACAGCATCAGGGTATTGGGCTTCAGTGAATTGTAAGTTTACATAGAAGTAAGAACCGGTTACTGGATTGGGGTTTAGGGTAAAGGTAGGACCTTGACCAGCAACCTCAGCAGGGGGCAAATCAGGACGAGCCATCGCTTCTACACTGCCTGTGGCTAGTGCAAAAAACAAAATAACTAGTGCCAAAATGCGATTCATAAGAACAAAGTTAAAAAAAAAGGTGTTTGTTTCCAAACACCTTTTTAAATTTCTTTTTTAAGAACTGATTAGTGAGCAGCTTCAGTTGTAGTAGCGGCAGCAGAATCAGTAGCAGTTGAATCAGTAGCAGTTGAATCAGTAGCAGTTGAATCTACAACAGCGGTAGAATCAGTAGCAGTTGAATCAGTAGCAGCAGTTTCAGCTGAGTTAGAGCAAGCAGCGAACGCGAACATAGCGCAAGCAGCAACGGCGAAAGTGAATTTTTTCATTTTATTTGTTTCCTATTAAGTGTGATGCAAAAATATAGGTGAAAACACAAAAACCAAAAAAAAATGTAAAAAAATGTGATTTTTTGCCCGAAAATAGTCAACATGTTGATTTTTAATGAATTACGTTTTTAAAAATCTAACATTTTACCAAAAATGTGAGAAAACCGACCCGAAAAAATGGCATTTTTTGTGATTTTTGTCGTTTCATTGTCATTGCAAATTCAAAAAAAAGCCATCAAAAACCCACAATTGATTTTTTCCATACAGCGATCTCAGAGAAATCCACAAAACCTAACATTCGCCTAACCTTCAACAACAATCTCAAAAACAATGAGTTAGAAAGCCCAACAAAATGAGGGTATTTTAAATAATCAATCCAAAAAATAGAATGTTAGGTGAATATTAGGTGCGTTTTCCTCGTGCTTTTTTTCATCCACAACCCTCCGCGAAAGCCGCTTACCGATTACTCAATAAATCCCTATCTGCGTTTGCAGTTGCGGACATCCAAAGCTAAATTGCAACGTCATGAACAACGTTGAAAATCGATTCATTGCCCTGGTTGCTATCATCTATTGTATTGGGATTTTGGGCTTCATGATTCCCTCACTTACACCTACTTTTATTTGGCTTACTCCCTACAATATCATAGCAGCCTTCGTTTTCTCATGGATATTCCATAAAAAATGGGAAGCCAAACACGTTGCCATTGTTATCACAGTAGGTATTTTGGGATTCCTACTCGAATACGCGGGTGTCAAAACAGGGAGCATTTTCGGTAGTTACCACTACGGACACACATTGGGTAAAGGCTGGCAAGGCATCCCCTACCTCATCGGACTCAACTGGGCAGCCCTTGTCTTTTTCACATCAAGCCTCCTCGCTGGACGCGTCAACAATCCCTACGCAGCTTCTTTTCTTGGGGCGGCAATGATGACCCTATACGACTTCTTTTTGGAGCCCGTAGCCATGAGATACGACTTCTGGCATTGGAATCACAATCACATACCCACCCAGAATTATATCGCTTGGTTCATTGCTTCCCTTGTGATGCATTTACTGCTTCACCTGAGCACCAAGCCGCAACGAAACAAAATGGCTGGTGCCATGTACTTTATCCAGTTGGGTTTCTTTTTGATTCTGTACGTTTGGATTCGGCTGTTTTGATTAACCCATAGCCACTAGGCCCTCAGGAGTACGCAATACGTGCGCTACGCTCCGTATTTCTCATGCCAGCCCATCGTTCAGGCGTACATCGCTTCAATTTCGTCTGCATACTTTTCCATGACCACCTTGCGTTTGATTTTCAAAGTAATGGTCATATCCCCAGCTTCAACACTGAAAGGCTCCCGTTTGACGATAAAATCTTTGATCCGCTCAAACTTGGCCAAATTCTCACTCAACTTCTTCACATCATCTTGCATCCACTTTTTGATTTCCTCATCTTGAATGAAAGGATCAGACACTTCAAAATAATCTTTCCTCCCGCCAAATGCTGCTTTCAACTCATCCATACTAGGATGTATGATGGCCGTTAGATACTCTCTTTTATCCCCGATAATGAAAACCTGCTCCAATTTCGGACTGCGCAATAACACATTCTCAATCTGTGTTGGATAGATATTTTTGCCGAGAGACGTCTTCAACATATTCTTCAATCGATCGGTAATCTTTAAATACCCGCGATCGAACTTTCCGATATCCCCTGTATGAAACCAACCTTCTTCGTCAAATACTTCCGCTGTGGCCTCAGGACGATTCCAATACCCTTGCATGACATTCGGACCTTTCACCAAAATCTCGCCTTCTTCACTTTCATAATTTCCGTCAAAAGTATCATACGTCTGTAACGCCAAAATTTCTTTTGTTTCGATATCTTGAATGGCAACCATCTGTCTTGGTGCAACCCTACCCACAGTTCCATAAACTTGTCGATGAAACTCGTTCACTGTGACCAATGGACTCGTCTCACTTAATCCATACCCTTCTTGGACTCTCATACCCAAGTTGGCAAAAAACTCACCCACATGCACTGGCAGCGCACCGGCACCACTCACAAACATCTTTAAACGACCACCCATTTTTGCCTTGATTTTGCTGTAAACCAATTTCTCCGCAACGGCCACTTGCATCGCCAACAAAGGACCGACCATTTTACCTTGATCCCGTTTCACCCTGGCCTCGCCGCCCACTTTCAAAGCCCATAAGAAAATTTTCGCACTCAAACCGCCTTTTTCCGTCGCACTTTTATACACTTTGTCGTGAACTCGCTCTAACAACCTTGGAACGGCTGCCATCAGCGTAGGACGCATTTCTTGAATGTTCTGTGCTACTTTGTCGATGTTCTCCGCAAACGCCACCTGAGCACCAATGTAAGTACTCAAATACATGGTCGCCAATCGCTCAAACACGTGACTCAATGGCAAAAAGCTCAAGTATAAATCATCCGAAGTAATGGCCGGACATAAATCTTTGGCATCGTAGCAGTTGCTCATAAAGTTGTAATGCGTTAGCATCACGCCCTTGGGCATCCCTGTAGTTCCGCTGGTATAAATGAAGGTAGACAAATCCGTCTTTACCACAGAAGCAAATCTCTCTTTTACAGCTGATGCATGTTTTTCTTTCAATGCCTCCCCTTCCACCAATGCAGTGGTGTAATCCGAGAACTTATCACTTTGATCCAAATCCTTCGGCATCGTTATCACCTTCGTTACCGAGGCGCAATCTGATTCTACCTTTTTAAACTTTTTAAACAAAAACGCATTGCCAACGAACAACACCTTACTGCTACTATCGTTCAATATATACGCCGTCTCTTCCCCCGTTAATGTTGGATAAACAGACACATTTATCAAACCCAATTTTTGTATCGTCTGATCAATGACGTAGTATTCAGGGCAATTGTCCATCATCAAGGCAACGCGATCGCCTTTTTGAAGTCCCAACTCCATAAAATAGGCCCCCATTTGCTCCACCCCATCCAAAATGTCTTGATACGTCAATTGTTCCCATTTCCCTTTCTCCTTGTAAAACATTACCGCCCTATTTGGGGTATGAATTTTATGTGCGGCATGCAAATAAAAATCGTGTAGAGAATTAAAATTGGGTTCAGGTTTTTCGATAATTGATGTCATAATTTCTTTCAGATAAAATCAAGAAGAGCAAATATGTCCGAAAAAAGCGTGAAAGCCAAATGGAATGTATAAATCCAAGAAAATCCGCAGACATTATCCACGAAAGAAAAATCAAAAAGAAAATAAAATGAATTTATACGGCTTCAGCCTCAACCGCAACCACTTCTGGCACCATGCGCTTAAGCAAATTCTCTATCCCTGCCTTCAATGTCATTGTACTGCTTGGGCAACCGCTGCAACTACCCTTCATTTGAACGGTAACAACGCCATCCACAAAACTCTTGAAATCGATGGCACCCCCATCCATTTCCACTGCTGGACGGACATGATCTTCTAGGAGCTGGCGGATTTTTCGTTCTATTTCCGTTTCCTGCTCGGGAGTTAATGCGATTTTTGGCGCAACAATCTCTTTGCCTTGTTCTATCCAATCTGTAAAGAAATTGCGTAAATCTGGAATCAAATCGAACCATTCATAATCCTCGTTTTTTGTAATACTCACAAAATTGTTCATGATAAAAACGCCCTTCACAAATGGCATTTCGAACAAAGCCTTCACCAGTTCGCCACCCTCTTGCGCTTTCTCAGCGTTACGAAAATCTGCACTGTCGTTTGGCAACAACATCTTGTTGGCCACAAACTTCATACTTTCAGGATTTGGCGTTGCCTCCGCGTAAATGGTAACAATGTCGTTCAAGCTTTTTTCCATAACACCACAAAATTAACGAAACTTTTACCGATTTACCACCCTTATTTAGATTGTTTCTAAAACGACTTCTATGGGGTCTAAAAATCGGACCACCCACTTGCAAGACGGATAAATCACAACCCAATTGTTGATAGATTATTGGGGTTTCTGTTTGATGCTTAGGCGAGGTTTAGCATCTTTGTGGACCACAGTTTCCCAAACAAATCTGTGGGAAAACCCATAGAACACAACCATGACAAAAGCCAAAACGACATTTTTTTGCAAATCCTGCGGATTTGAAAGCCCCAAATGGATCGGAAAATGCCCAGGTTGTAGTGAATGGAACACATTTATCGAGGAAATCAAGCCCACGAAACAAACCACTGCTTGGAAGAAAAGCGGTCGGAAAATTGCTGAGCCCAAGCAATTAAATCAAATACAAGCCAATCAAAGTGAAAGATTGATTCTCCCAGACGAGGAACTCAATTTGGTCTTAGGGGGCGGACTTGTTGCGGGGGCGGTAATTTTGCTTGGCGGCGAACCGGGCATCGGCAAAAGCACACTGCTCTTGCAAATTGCACTCCAAACCACAGCAAAAACCTTGTACGTTTCCGGGGAAGAAAGTGAAACTCAAATCAAACTCAGGGCGGAACGACTTGGCTTTGGGGACAGCAGCTGCGAAATTCTCACAGAAACGCTGCTAGAGAACATCAAAGATGTACTCGCAAAAGACCCACCGGAACTGTTAATCATAGATTCCATCCAGACGCTATACAGTGATCAGTTGGATGCCACGCCGGGAAGCGTATCGCAAATCAGAGAATGCGCGGGTCAATTGTTGCAATTTGCCAAAGAAAATGACGTCCCCGTATTCTTGGTGGGTCATATCACCAAAGATGGAAACTTAGCTGGTCCCAAAATCCTAGAACACATGGTCGATACGGTTTTGCAATTTGAGGGAGATAGGCACCATGCGTATCGAATCATCAGAACCCTAAAAAATCGATTTGGCAGCACGCAAGAATTGGGAATTTATGAAATGCATGGAGCTGGACTGAAAGGCGTGAAAAACCCATCAGAAATTTGGCTTGCCCAGCGCGAGGAAGTGCTGTCTGGCATTGGCATAGCCGCTGTCCTTGAAGGTGTGAGACCCCTGTTGTTAGAAACGCAAGCTTTGGTAAGCACTGCCGTTTACGGAACCCCGCAGCGTTCTGCCACGGGCTACGATTTGCGCCGGCTAAACATGCTTTTGGCCGTATTGGAAAAGCGATGCGGTTTCAAATTGGGTCAGCAAGATGTATTTGTGAACCTCGCCGGCGGACTCAGACTGGAAGATCCGGCCTTGGATTTGAGTTTAATGGCCGCAATCATGAGCAGCTTTTATTCAGAACCCCTTCCACCCAAATGTGTTTTCTCTGCCGAAGTGGGACTCTCTGGCGAAGTTAGGGCCGTTCAACGCGTGGAGCAACGCATAGCAGAAGCAGAAAAATTGGGCTTTACCGATATCGTAGTCTCCAAATACAACAAATTCAACCAAGAGCACACCGGAAAAATCAAGGTGCATTCCTTTGGCAGAATTGATGAAGTCTTTGGATGGTTATTCAGTTAAGCACCCATCCATTTCTCTTGGACAAAGCTCTGGGCTAACAACGCAATTTTTTGAGAATTCGGAATGCGCACGCGACTTTCCAAAATATCTACAGCTGTTGTTCTCTCAATTTTTTCTAGCAATTTCAAATAGTAGATATAAGCCGTATAAACCCCCAAACGACATCCTACAGGGAGCTGAACGATGCCTTTGTAAGCATGAGCAAAATCTTTTTTTACGTCCTGAATGATCTCATATTTGTCAGAGTCCGAGAAATGATCAAAATCCACACCCGGAAAATACACCCTGCCCCGCTCATCTACATCGGAACGAATGTCACGTAAGAAATTCACTTTTTGGAATGCCGCACCCAAACTTCGAGCAAACGGAACGAGATGATCATACTGCCCTTGATTTCCATTGCAGAAAACCTTCAGACACATCAATCCAACAACCTCAGCACTTCCATAGATATACTCAGAATAACTCTGGGCGTTGTGTGAACTTGTATCCAAATCCTCTTCCATGGAATTAAAAAAAGGTTCTATCAGATCCTTACCCACCCCATACTGATTTGCCGCCAATTGAAAAGCATGCAATACCGGATTGGTGCTGATTCCCTCTTCCATCGCCTGGTAGGTTTGACGCTTGAAATCAAGCAGCATCTGGGCTTTGTTATACCCATGGAAGGTGTCCACTATTTCGTCGGCCACGCGAACCAAACCATAGATGGAAAAAATCGCCCAACGACATTCCTTAGACAGCAATCGAATCCCCAGAGAGAAACTCGTGCTGTAATTCAGCGCCAATTTGCGGCTCATCGCAATGGATGTTTCATCGAATAATTTAATGCTCATTTACTATCCTTTCTGTTACTAAACGAGATCCTATGACAACAATAGGCAACCCCGTCCCAGGGTGTGTACTGGCTCCAACGTAATATACATTGTTGAGTTTCTCATCTTTGTTGGCGGGTCTTAGCGCTCCAATTTGATTCAATCCATGAGCCAAGCCTAAACCACTGCCTTTGTACAAGTTAAACATTTTTTGCCACTCGTTGGGTGTATAAACAACCTGAGTGAGAATATTGTTTTTGATATCAAAATTTACCCGTTTACCCAAGTCTTCAATGATTTCATCCACCAACTTGTTGGCATCACTCCAATCCGGTTTTACCCTCAAATCAGGAACTGGGCATAGAATAAACAAATTCTCACAGCCTTCTGGAGCACAGTTGGGGTTGCTCTTGCTCGCCACATTGACATAGTAATAGGGTTTTTCTGGTGCCACCGTCGACCGGAAAATTGTATCGGCGTAAGCCCGGAAATTATCACCCAAATAATAATTGTGATGATGAATACCCGGAATGTTGCCTTTCACACCCAAATAAATGGTAAACGGCGCCAAAGTCCATTCCATCTTGTCGAGTTTCGCCTCTGCATATTTCGTGCGATGCAAAAACTTCCCTCTAAACCAAGCCGCATCAGCGTTTATCACAAACAAATCGGATGTGTATACTTCCCCTGCGGCACTGGTAACTGAAACCATTTTACCGGCTTTGTGTTGGACCGACATGATTTCAGTATCGTAAATCATTTTTACGCCCTTTTTCTCTAACAAACCCATGATTCCCTCCACAATTTTGTACATCCCACCCTTCACATTCCAATATCCATCGTGCTCGAGTTCTGTATAATTCAACAAATTGTATACGCTCGGCGTGTTAAAAGGTGTAGCCCCAAGAAAAAACGCCACCAATGAAAAAATAATTTTCACCTCTTCACTCTCAAAATGTCGCTCCAATTCCGCCCAAAAGGTCCTAAACATCTTTGGCAAGTGCTTCAATGGCACTGAAGCCATGCTCATCGCATATTGAACTATGTTGTCGAAATTCCGCTTGATAATCTTGTATTCCGTATCGTGAAAGATCTCCTTCGCGCCCTTCAAATACCCTTTTACCTTGTTCTCAAAATCATCCTCAATTCCCTTAAACTCTTGAGCCAATCGGTCCAAATCCTTGTAAATCTGAAACACTCGATCACTGCCTGCCATGTTCACGGTATAGAGAGGATTCAGCTCATTCAATTCAAATGGAATCGGCTCACCGATGGAATCAAACAGTTCTTTGAATTCATAACTCATCGAAAAGAACGACGGACCCACATCAAAAGTGAACCCATCTTTTTTCAATACATGCAAACGTCCACCCGGAAGAGACTGCTTCTCGATGATCGTTACATCATATCCTTTATAGCTCAAACGAAGAGCAGTTGACAAGCCACCAAGACCCGCACCAACAATTGTTACTGACTTAGTCACGTCCGTATTTCGTTAAATATCTTTTGGGAACAAATAAAAATCCGAAGGCTTCCGCACCTTCTTTGGTATGAACTGCATGATGCAGATGATGCGTCTGTCGCATCGCTTTAAAATATCTCAAACGCGCACCGCGCAACCATTTGATTCTTTGATGCACAAACACATCGTGAACAAGGAAATATGCAAGTCCGTACAACGCAATTCCCAATCCGGCAAAGAACCTCCAATCGTAATCCGCCGATCCCAATATGATCAACCAAGCCGAAGGCAACGCAAACATGAAACCAAACAAATCATTCAGCTCAAACTTGCCTTTTCTGGGTTTGTGATGACTCTCGTGCCAAACCCACATAAATCCGTGCATCATGTATTTGTGCGAAAACCACGCAACAAACTCCATGAGAAAAAAAAATAGCAATAGAATCAATAAATTCATCATTTTGTTGAAGGTTTTTATCTAACACTTCAACGCAAGAAAGGTTTTGCTTTGAAATGGAATTTTTATTTTTTCAGTCTATCGACATACTACCCAACGGTAAAATGCCATTAATGGGTTAAAATACTCTTTGTTTTGGGGGCCGAAAGTCTATATGTCACCCCAAGTGAAATCAAATAATCAGCAAAAGCCGCATCACCATTCCGTGCCACGCCTGATGCATCCTGAATTTGCTTGTCGGTCACACTTTGACTCCGCATGCGGTACATCGCAATGGGAACGTTTAAGTTGTAGGTTGTCTTACCTTTCATGTAAGTAACACCGGGTTCAGCGGAGACAATGTAACCGGGGCGACGAAAACCAAGGCTTTCGCCGATGACATCTTTCACTGGAATGCCTTCCAAACGCGCGCCCCAAGAGAATGAAAGACCATGCATTTTACTCTGAGACAATACGCCAATTCTTGCCGCATATTGATCCGGCACAGAACACATATATTCGTTGGTATAGACCTTGCCCCCTACTGTGGCGCTGCGATTGGTAAGTGTTCCGTTCACTCCTCTGGGGTTGAATAAATAAAAGGCATTCCCATAAATGTATAAACCCTCGTTCACTTCCCAAAAACCTTGCATATCGACAATCAATCCCAAACCTCCATCGCCCAATTGAATACTCTGATCTACTGGACGATACAGTGTTTTGCGCGTGGAAAGCCCCGTTTGCGGATCCGTGACCAAAATATTGTAAAAACTGTCTTGAACATTCCAGTTTCCCGTGGGCAATTTCAACGCAGCCCCCAAGGAAATATTTCGTTTGGTATGGGTCACTGGATTCCACAACCAACGCGACACACCAATTCTTGCATCGCCCAAACCGGCCGAGGTCGATGTCTTGCGAGCCCCCGCAAAAGTCGCCGACTGTCCACCGTGTTCATAATAGCTCGAACGATCGGTGTAACTCAAAGGAACGCCCACGTTTAACTGCCAACGGGTATTCATTCCATAAGACGCAGACAATTCCATTGTATTGGAATAATTGATTACTTGATTCTGTTTAACCAATCGATCAAATTGCTCTTGATCCCCTTTAAAATGGCGAAACGACTTGTAGTATCTGTAGTTGGTACCCACTTGCCACTGCCCGGGGGTCAATGCCAATCCAGTAGCTCCTGCCACTCCACATCCGCCAAATCCCCGAATCGCAACACATCCTTGGGCCAACAAGGCATCTGAAACCAAAAGGACGAAGCAAACCGAAAATAGAGTAAAAAATCTTTTCATGTAGATTATAGTTGTACAAGTATAGGCAACAGGCTTTACTTTGCATGTGAAATTTGCGATTCAAATACACTTTTGAATAAATTTAATCCGATGTTAGTCCGAAACAACCAAAATTTACAGCAATACAACACGTTTGGATTCAATGTTTCCGCCAATGAATTCCTCTCGATTTCGGACACAAATCAACTCCAAGAACTCTTTGGGTCAGGGATTTTCAAACGAACCGATGTTGGCATTCTCGGCGGGGGAAGCAATATCACCTTTACCAAGAATTTTTCGGGATTATTGCTCAAAAATGAAATCCTGGGCAAAACCCTCATTCAAGAATCCGTTGATGACGCCGTGATCGAATTTGGCGGGGGGGAATCATGGCACGGTGCCGTTTTGCATGCTTTATCACTCAATCTTGGAGGAATTGAAAACCTCAGCCTAATTCCAGGAACTGTAGGTGCATCACCCATTCAAAACATTGGCGCCTACGGGGTTGAATTAAAAGATGTTTTTCATTCCCTCTCAGCTTTCCACTTGGCCACCGGTGAAATTCATCATTTCGACGCAAAATCTTGTCGATTTGGGTACCGCGACAGTGTTTTTAAACGAGAAAAAAAAGGACAGTATTTTATTGTATCAGTGCAATTAAAATTGAGTAAAAACGCGGAGATCAAAACCCAATATGGCGACATCCAAGCTACGTTAGACGGCTGGGGAGTAAAGAAACCCTCGATCCATGACATTTCAAAAGCGGTCATTTTTATCCGCGAAAGCAAATTGCCCAACCCCACAGAGATAGGCAACTGCGGTAGTTTCTTTAAGAATCCGGTAGTTTCAAGCGACATCATTCCAGCGCTTCAATCGCAATACCCCGACATCAAAACCTTTCCAGCAGGAGCAGGTTTCACAAAAGTGCCAGCAGGATGGCTCATCGAAAAAGCCGGATGGAAGGGTTTTAGGCGAGGCGATGTAGGCGTTCATGCGAAACAAGCCTTGGTCTTGGTAAACTATGGAAATGGCACAGGCCAGCAAGTCATGGAATTGGCCCATGAAATCCAAGCAGACATACTCACAAAATTCGGCATCGAGCTCGAAATGGAGGTCAATGCTTGGTAATCGCGGATTGGCTCTTTGAACTTTGTGCTGTAAATTGCACCCAATGAAATCCAAAATTTGCCTGGTATTTTCTTTGTTGGTTTGCTTAAGCGCTTCTGCTCAACTGGGCAAGCCAGAATCACAGAATTCCTTGAAGAAAGGGGGCACTTGCGATGTCATTCGCGACATCAAAACGCCCATTTCGCACGTTTTTGATCCCGCCTCAGCGCCGAGCATTTGGATGATGCCCACCGATGAAGAGGCGGAAATGCCCTTGCCAGGAGGAATCAATGAGGAACTCAGGCGGGAAATTGATGCGGCTCGCTCCGCTCGCCGCCACCCCAACCCCATTCAAAACCGTGGAATTATCCATGATAAACCCACTCCCCCCAATTCCATCATCACCCAGCCCCAACGCGGTGTTGAGGTTCCGCCTGGCGGCGGAACCCCCAACGACAATCATATCGCCGTTGGCAACGATGGAAAAATTGTCTCCGTCATGAATACCGTTATCCGCGTCCATAACGATACCGGAAAAATTATCAAAGCCTTCACACTCGATTACTTCGCCAATAACCCCAATATCAAAAAAGATCCCATCCCTACCATGAATCGGACCTATGATCCGAGAGTCATGTACGACCCCTACAAAGACCGATACATCGTCGTTTTTATGCACGGTACCACCGATAAAAATAGCTTTATCATCGTGGGATTCTCTACCACCAACGACCCCGCAAAACCCTGGAACGTCTATAAAATCCCCGGAACACCCATCCAAGATACCGTCTGGAGCGACTACCCCATCGTTTCGCAAACCAAAGAAGACATGTTCTTTACCGTCAACCTACTGCACAATGGAAGCAGCTGGGAAGAAGGTTTCGTAGAAGCCGTAATCTGGCAACTCAACAAAGAAGATGGATTCAATGGCGATACCATGCACAAGAACTTCTTCCACAACATCAAATACAATGGCGTTTCGATTTGGAGCATCTGCGCGATACAAAATGGACCCATGCCAGACGGGGTCGACAACTACTTTATGAGTGTTAGGCCCTACACCAAGGAAAACGACACACTCTTTGTCCATCGAATTACCAATACCCTCCGAAGCGGACAAGCCAATTATGAATTGGGGGTTCTCAAAAGCCCTTTGAAATATGGATTCCCTTCCAGTGCTCTCCAACCTGATACTGCATTCCGACTGAGAACCAATGATGCCAGGGTATTGAGTGGCGTTCGCATCGGCACACAACTTCACTACTTCCAAAATTGCCTTAACTTCAAAACAATGCAAGCCCATATCATGCATGGCAGTATCTATAACATCACTCTGCCAAACGGCGCCACTCGGATGGGGCTTCTTAAATGGAACGAGGGCGGGGCGGTGACCAAAGCACACCTATTCACCAACGATAGTTTGGACTTTGGATATCCCGCCGTCGCAGCCGCAGGTGAAGCGCCATCCTCTGAACTCTCGGCCCAAGACCCTTCCATGATTGTCACCAGTGTCTATTCTGGCGCCAAACATTTCCCTGGAACAGGCGCTTTTTTCATCAATCGATACGGAGAATACAGCGATTACCAAATCCTCAAAAAAGGACAATCGATCATCAACTACACCTTCATCAAACCCAAAGAACAGCGTTGGGGCGATTACGAAGGCATCCAAGCCAAATTCAACGAAAAAGGCATTTATTACTTGGTTGGCTCATGGGGCAAAGGCAACAATATGAACGCCTATGTAGCTCGGGTAAAAATCAAAGACACCGTGGCCGACAACCCCATTTCAACCCTAAGGGTATTCCCCGTTCCCACCACCGAAAACCTAAACATCGAATTCCAAGTCAACACTGAAGCCACAATTGAGGGTCAAGTTTTCAATGTAAACGGCCAAAGCATAGGCATCGAATCAGGACAGTCCGAGAACAACGGCGCCACAGAAGATCGCAGTCGTTTCACTTTAACCGTTGAACCCGGCACACACCGATATGCACTCCATACCCATGGATTGGCGAAAGGGGTTTATTTCGTACAACTCGAACTTACCAAAGGCAGTTGGGGCTTCACCTCCTCAGATACGCAGACGTTCAAGTTCATCGTCCAATAGAACGTAGGACCCTTTTGAATCTCTCGTCATACTCCGTGAATAGAATCTCCATTTTTTCCACTATCTACCGAAAATCCAACAAATAAACCCTTGGAAAATCTCAATCCAAACGCCCGCGCCAAAGGAGAAATCATTCTCATCAACAAACCGTACGGATGGTCGTCTTTCCAAGCGGTGAAGAAAATCAAATATGTTACCAAAGCAAAAAAAGTGGGCCATGCGGGCACGTTAGACCCCCTCGCCAGTGGCCTATTGATCATTTGCACAGAACAACAAACCAAAGGTATCCAAGCCATTCAGGACGCCGACAAAGAATATGAAGGCACGTTGGTATTGGGTGCCACTACCCCCAGTTACGACATGGAAACGGAACCCAATGCACATTTCCCCACCGAACACATCACCGAGGAAATGATTCATGCAATTGTCCCTCAATTTTTGGGCGAAATTGATCAAATACCCCCCTTGTTTTCTGCTTTAAAGGTAGATGGAAAAAGGGCTTACAAATTGGCCCGACAAGGCGATGCCACTGTACTGAAATCCAGAAAAATCACCATTCATACTTTGGAATTCACGCGAATCGAATTGCCAGAAGTGGATTTCCGCGTCTGCTGCAGCAAAGGAACCTATATCCGCACCTTGGTCCTAGATATTGGCAACGCCCTTCAATCAGGTGCCTACATGTCGAGACTCGTCCGCACCAAAATCGGAGAACATCACATAGAAAACTCCGTTTCACCACATGAGTTTGAAGAGGTTTTCAAAGCAAGAAAAATAGAAATTTCAGAGACTACCCAATCCAATATTTAAAGTTTGGGCCAATTTTTGCTATCTTTGGCCAGCATGCGCACGATACACAAAACTCTACGCTCTTTGGCTTTCATTGCCTTGTCGTTCACCTTGGTACAATGTACTGAACTCAACGCCGGAAAAGTAAAGCAGGACTTCAACAATTGGTTTACCGACCTCATTACACCACGTGCCTCTTCTTTGGAGATGGCGAACGATGGCTACATAGTGAAAGGAAACGTAAAAAATAAACCCAATCAGGTGATTCGCTTGTTCGAAATGACGGCGGAGGGATTGGTTTTCATCGACAGTACAATCACAGACAAAAAAGGTGATTTCAACGTCAAGGGAAGTACAAAAGAACTCATTTTCTGCGCATTGATGGTTTTAGACAAACAGATGGTTTATTTGGCCTTGAATAACGCCACAGAAGCTACGCTTGCTATCGACGCCACCACCACAGGCATCAACTATACCCTCACTGGGAAGAACATTGAGGAGAGTCAGTCCCTGAAAGACCTATTAAAGTTAAACGAAGGTTTTTCTTCAAGGATCAAAGCATTGGAGGCAGAAGCGAGTAAATTGAATCCGAATACGGATGAAGGGTTTAACAAAATGCAAAAGTTACAAGCAGATTATTATGCCACTTTGAGTGAAAGAGCCAATTCCATTTTGAGTTTTGCAAAAGCCAGACCGAGTAGTTTTATTCCCTTTTTTATCCTTCATTTCAACGTAGTTCAAGACCCTACCATTGAATTGTTAACCGTGGCTCGCGATGCAGCAGTCAAAGCCGACCCAACCTCCAAATACACCCAAATGATTCAGCAAAAATACCAAGAGGAAGCAAAATTGATGGTGGGCGGTGAAGCGCCTGAAATCAATTTACCACAACCCGATGGTAAGAATTTGGCCTTGAGTTCCTTGCGTGGAAAATATGTTTTGATCGATTTCTGGGCGAGCTGGTGCGGACCTTGTCGGAAAGAAAACCCATACAACGTTGAAATGTATAAGCGCTTCAAGGACAAAGGTTTCGAAATCTATGGTGTATCCTTAGATCAAGATCCAACGCGTTGGAAAGGTGCGATTGAGAAAGACGGATTAACTTGGAAACACGTAAGTGATTTAAAAGGTTGGAGCAGTTCAGCAGGTCAGACTTACAACATTCACTCCATCCCTTCCACGGTATTGGTTGACCCCGCAGGAAAAATTGTAGCCAAAGGCTTAAGAGGTGAAGAGTTGGATGCGAAGTTGCAAGAATTGTTAGGCTCCCAGTCGCCGGAAAAAGCCTCCGGCACAGATAAACCTTAAATTGACCATTAGTTAATAGAAACATAATACATCGCGAGTTGAGAATTAACATCAATTCAATTCCTTTGTAACATAATGATAAAAGGATTGCCAAAAGTATTAGTAGTAGATGACGAGCAAGACATTCTCGAGCTAATTAGGCATTCGCTGGCAAAAGAAGGTTTTGAAGTCCATATTGCAGCCAACGGAGCTCAAGCCGTTGAACAAGCAAAGAAAGTAAAGCCGGAAATCATTATCATGGACGTTATGATGCCCGTTATGGATGGCATGGAAGCGTGCAGACAGTTAAAAGACATTCCCGAAACCAAGAATATTCCTGTCATTTTCCTCACAGCCAGAAGCGAGGAATTTGCAGAATTGGCCGGGTTTGAAGCAGGTGCAGATGATTATATTGCCAAACCTGTAAGAAATAGAGTTCTTTTGAGTCGAGTTAAAGCAATTTTGCGCCGAAGAAATGCACTTGTGACGCCCGAACCGGAAAAATACGACTTCGAAAATTTGAAAATTGACCGAGAGCGATTTGTAATAGAATACAACGGAAAATCACTTCAATTCCCCCGAAAAGAGTTTGAATTGCTATCCTTCTTGGCATCAAGACCGGGTAGAGTATTTTCTCGCGATGAAATCTTGGAAAATGTTTGGGGCAACGAAGTGTTGGTTGTCGATCGAACCATAGATGTTCACGTGAGAAAAATTCGTGAGAAACTCGACGACAAATTCATCTACACAGTCAAAGGTGTCGGTTACAAGTTCGAGAGCTAATCCACCCCAAAAATCGAGAGCATCGCACTCGCCTTATCCAAACATTCTTGGTATTCTTGTTCCGCAACACTGTCGTAAGTGATTGCACCACCCACGGCATAGGCCAAAGTATGCGACCGTGAATCATATTGCAAAGCGCGAATCACCACATTGAAATCCATATTCCGTTTCCAGATATATCCCACAGTTCCGGAATAAATACCGCGTGCAAATTCTTCCAGTTGATTCGTATGCTGCATCACAGAAATCTTGGGCGCACCCGTCATACTGCCCATTGGAAAAGTGGCATGCATCAATTCCTTGAAATCAACTTTCGATACCAAACGCCCTTCTACCGTAGATATCAACTGATGCACGTGTGAGAACGAATACACGCGACAGCATTCCGGCACTTGAACGCTTCCTACCTCACACACTTTTGATAAATCATTGCGCACCAGATCCACAATCATAATATTCTCGGCGCGATCTTTCTCTGACTTCTCCAATTCGATGACAACGGCATCATCCATCAAGGGATCCACTGCGTTGGAATTCGCCTGAAATACCCTAGGCCTTGTCCCTTTGATGGGCTGCGAAAAAACCAAATCGCCCCGTTTCCCAAAAAATCGCTCAGGACTGGCACATAACAAATATCGATTCCCGTCCTTCAAAAAAACTGAAAACGGCGCTGGCGCTTTTTGTGTCAGAAGCAAAAAAGCATCATAGGGATCCATCTCCTCTTTTGCCGTAAAGGCGATACAATAATTCATCTCATAAAAATCTCCCTCCACGATGTGCTGCTTGATTCGCTCAACATTGTCCATATACCTTTCCTTGGTTGTATGCGATTGCCATTGGGGTGAATGTCTCATGTCAAGATTATCGACAATAGAACCTCCCCTAAGGTGTAAAGCCAATGCGTCTTCCCCCTCTTCCAATCCCCCATTTTCGGAACGGCGCATTTTCAGCAACGTCTCATCACCATGAATTTCGCCATTTTTTTCTATCGCTACCCAAACTTTAGGACTCACAAACTTTAGATCAGCAAATTCAACCAACTGCATGCAATCCGTTGTTAGAGACGGTTCGATTTGATTCTTATAATCGTACCCCAAATAACCCATAACTGGTTGAATAGGATTCTCTGGCACATCCGATAAATCCAAAAACTCCTCGGCAATGCCAAATCCAGCCATCAATGAAATGTCCCCCTTCAAATCCTCACGACCCCCACTTAGGAAAATACAAACAAAAGACTCTTTTCTTGCTCTTTGAAGCAAACATTCAAGTTGGTATGTAATTGTAATTTGTTGATTTTCCATCACTTATTACAATATCATTTGATCATCTTCCACACTTTCATCTTCATGATAAAATCGATGAATTACGCGTGATTTCGCCACCCCAACCACCCCAGAAAGAACATCCATTGTCGCTTCTTTCACCTTTTTTACACTCTTAAAATGTTTCAAAAGTAGCCTTGCTGTCTCTTCGCCTATCCCTGGAATTTCTGTCAATTCTGTCCTCAATGTACCCTTGTCTCTCCTACTTCTATGATGAGTAATCCCAAATCGATGCGCCTCATCTCGCATCTGCTGAATCACTTTCAACGTTTCCGATTTCTTATCAATATACAAGGGCAATGAATCCCCGGGAAAATAAATCTCCTCCAAACGTTTTGCGATCCCAACAATGGCCAATTTGGTATAAATACCCATCGACTTAAGCGCTTCCACTGCCGCACTCAACTGTCCCTTGCCACCATCCACCACGATCAATTGAGGCAAGGGTTTTTTCTCATCAATCATCCTTGAATATCTCCGAGTAATCACCTCTTTCATTGTCGCAAAATCATCGGGACCCTCTACCGTTTGAACATTAAAATGTCGATACTCAGACTTCGCCGCTTTTCCATTTTTGAAGACCACACAAGCACTCACAGGGTAGGTTCCCTGAAAATTCGAATTGTCGAAACACTCAATATGTCGAGGCAATTCACTCAATCGCAAATCCTTTTTCATCTGCTCCAACAATCGATCCACGCGGATTTCAGGATTCAGTTTTTCGTATTGCGAAAGTTTCTCCTGTTTATAGAGCAGCGTATTTTTCATGCTCAACTCCAACAAACGACGTTTATCGCCCATTTTCGGAACCGTCACTGCCACGCCATCCAATTCCAGATCAAGTTCGTGGCTCAAGACAATTTCTTTACAATGATCGCCGTATTGATTGCGCATCTCCGCTACGGCCGAGGCCAACAGATCTGAATCCAATTCGTCCAGTTTTTTTCTAATTTCCACGTTGCGACTTACGATAATCAATCCTTGGCTTACACGCAAAAAATTGACGAACGCCACCTTTTCTGTACTACTAATACTGTACACTTCCAAATCCCCAAGCACAGTGCTAACAACCGTACTTTTGGATTGATATCGCTCCAAGGAATCCAATTTCTCTTTATAGTCTTGGGCCTTTTCAAAAGCCAACTCGGCTGCGGCATTCAGCATCAAGTCTTTGAGATGTCGTTTCACCTCCCCCAAATTCCCTTTCAACAAATATTTGATCTGGGCGATACTTTCATTGTACGAAGATTCGGTTTGGTGCCCCTCACAAGGCCCCATGCAATTCCCCAATTGATATTCCATACAAATTTTGTGTTTGCCCGCGGCTACGCTCGCGGGCGTCATACCAAAATTGCAATTCCGGGTGGGATACAATTTCTTCACCAAATCCAAAACTGTGTGCATCACCTTCACATTGGCATACGGCCCGTAATAATCAGACCCATCACGAATCGGATTCCTCGTGGGAAATACCCTAGGAAACCGCTCCGCTGTAATCCGAATATAAGGATACGTCTTATCGTCCTTGAGTGAAATGTTGTACCTGGGCTGAAATTCCTTGATCAAACTATTCTCAAGCAGCAATGCGTCCATCTCCGTATCAACCACCGTGTATTCCAAAAACTGAATCTTACTCACCAAAATGGCCGTTTTGCGATTCTCATGCTGCTGCTTGGTAAAGTAACTGGTGACGCGTTTTTTGAGGTTTTTTGCCTTTCCCACGTAAATAATCACCTCATCCGCATCAAAATACTTATAGACCCCCGGCGAGTCTGGCAATGACTTTATCAATTTACTTAAATGCGCAGGGACCATGGCACAAAATTACGCGCAATATCCTATCAATGGGTACCAATTTCAATGTGGCGAGACGTCAAAGATTCACCAAAGAAAAGGGAGGCTTGGAGATTAAACACAGAAGCGTCGTCTGTGGTAACAAATTCGCGCACCCCGCCTCGCCCCAAACCCGATTCAATTTCAGCATGTCGAAACAAATAGTCCTTCAATTTTTCTGCTACGATGCCGCCCTGGGTGACCAATTGAATTTCGGATGGCACAAATTTCTTTATCGTTTCCATCAACAATGGATAATGCGTACAAGCCAACAACAGCGTATCAATTTTGGGATTACGAGCCAAGATTCGATCCACATGCTGCTTCACAAAATAATCGGCACCTTCACCCAGCATCTGATTGTGCTCCACCAAGTAGACCCACATCGGACAAGCTTCTTGCTCCACCAAAACCGAAGGGTAAAACTTCGCGATTTCCTTTGGATACGATTCAGATGCCACTGTCCCTGCAGTACCCAAGATGCCAACCACGCCAGATTTTGAATATTCCCCGATGGATTCTGTGGTAGGACGTATCACACCCAAAACCCGCTTGTGATCGTTGCGATTCGACAAATCAACCTGCTGAATCTGGCGTAGCGCTTTCGCAGAAGCCGTATTGCAAGCCAAAATCACCAAATCACAACCCTCATCAAACAACCAATTCACACATTCTAAGGTATAATGATAAACCGTATCAAATGAGCGATTTCCGTAGGGTGCACGGGCATTGTCACCCAAATATAAATAATCGTATTCCGGCAAAACATCCACGATGCTCCTCATTACAGTGAGACCACCGTACCCCGAATCAAATATGCCAATTTTGCCCTTTTTCATAAAACAAAGGACTGCTGAGTCTTCAACAGTCCTTCAAATGTATTGTAATACTATGAATTACTTCTTCAACAAGGCTGCAATTACAGCACCCGTGATATCATCGGCCGGATTTGCACTCCACAAAACAATGTTCTGTGAATTGTCGATTACGTGCGCATAGCCCTTCGCCTTGGCCACTTCACCAGACGTTTTCTTTACCAATTCCAAAATGGGATTGTACAAGCGAACTTGCTCCTGTTGGATTTCCGATTTGTATGCCTCTTGGGTTTCTTGGGCTTCTTGTTGCAAGCGCTGAAAACTCTTTTGAATCAATTCCAACTGCGCAGGCGATGCCTTTAACGCTTGCTTGGTTTGGTATTCCTTTTCTTTGTTTTGCATTTCAGATTCCAAATCCTGTAAACGCTGAACATAACCCTGTTCGATGGCAGCCAACTTGGCCATTACTGAATCTTTCATTGGCAAAGTATCTACAACCTTCATGGTATTGATGGTAGCAATTTTCTGCGCTTGTGCGATGGAACCCATTGCCACAAATACGGTCATGGCAATCAATAGAATGGTTTTTTTCATGTATATCAAATTTAGTTTTTGTTAATTGTTGTCGTCTGAACTTCCGTTCGGTGATGTACCATTGGGCACATTTCCCCTTGGCGTAGGCACATTTGGCTTGGCTCCACCCGGGCGGTTTTGGGTATTCGGCTTGGCTTGCGTGTTTGTAGCCCCGGGCATATCCTCGGTTGGAATACCCAAAGCTTCCATCACCTCCAAGGTTTTGTCGTATTTCTGATCCGCATACAACATCAATGCTCCACCCGATTTGTCAAAAATATATGCGTATCCTTCTTTCTTCGCCACGTTCTGAATGGCATCGTATACCTTATCTTGCAAAGGCTTCACCAATCTGGCACGCTCCTGATACAATTCACCCGTGGGGCCAAATTTTGTTTCTCTAAATTTTATCAATTCAGATTCCTTTTGTTCGATGGCTTCCTTTTTCTGACGACGTTTTTCATTGGTCAACAAAATCTCTTCCGCCGTAAAATCGCGATACATCTGCTCCAACGCCGTTTGCATCACCTGGGCTTCCCCTTGATATTTGGCAGCCAAATCATCCAAATCCTTCTGCGCTGCTCGATATTCTGGCAATTTGGCCAATATCACATCTGAATCCACGAATCCAATCACCTGACTCTTTTGAGCAGTCAAACCACCCAAAATCATCAACACGATAATCAAAAGGAATTGTTTTTTCATTTTCACTGAATTGTCAAACTGCATGCCAAAAGTCATTAGTGCACGAAAATATAGATTTTTCCTCGATTTATGGATGCTCCAACAAAATTGAAGGCGTTACGATGATATTACTTTTGTGTAAAGCTCGATCCGTGAACTGAATTGTATATCTCACCGTGTCACCCCTATACTGAAAGGGTCTAGCGGGAATGTTCAAAACCAAATTTCCGTGCACTGCTTTGCTCCGGCCCGTGGGTGTGATGTTGCGAATTCTCTCATGAAGAACCAATGTGTCTTTGGGGCCGAGCAATGGATTCATCGGATTCACCCAATTCGCTCCTATTTTTTGCTGATAATAGACTTTGAGATTATAAAATTCCTTTTGCTTGTAGCCAAACGGAGACATCGTATCTGCATCATCCAATCCCAAATCCCCATCGCCATCCTCATACCCTAAATCAATTTCTACAAAACTATCGTATCCGTATCCACTGTTAAACTTATAAATGCCCGCGAATGTCAGTTTGGGTACACTGGAGATAGTATCTTTGCTCGGATTACATGAAATCAGAGTCCCTGCCAAAAACAGCATGACAAAACCGATTGAAAATATTGATTCTCTATTCCACATCCCTTCGTCCAAATTTAACGAATGGGCGCAGATAATATTTACCCATCAATTAAAAAACAATTCCATTTTCGCTGAATGGCATCGACTTTACCCACCAACAACAGGCGAATTCACTTTTTTGCCGATTTCTTTTTTCAAGAGTCATTCTATCCTAAGCAGTTCCGAGACCCCCGAAATAACTTTTAGTAGTTCTGGAACAACAGGCAGCACCCCATCTCTTCACCATGTAACCGAGGTGAAATTGTACGAGAAAAGCTTCACCACAGGATTTGAGCTATTTTATGGACCCATCAAAAACTACTGTGTGATTGGATTGCTTCCGAGTTACCTCGAAAGATCCGGATCATCCTTGGTCTATATGGTTGACAACTTCATCAAAAAAGGAAAGCCCAACAGCGGATTCTATTTAAACGAATACCAAACGGTAGCCAGCATCATCCAAGAGAATGAAAATCGCAATCAACCCACCCTGCTTTTGGGGGTCACCTTTGCGATGTTAGAAATGATCAAATCCCTCCCCCAGCAGCGATGGACCAATACCATTGTCATGGAAACGGGGGGCATGAAAGGCCGGGGTGAGGAAATCACACGGGAGGAATTGCAAGAGCAACTGTCAACACATTTAGGGGTGCAACACGTGCATTCAGAATACGGAATGACAGAGTTGTTGAGTCAGGCCTACTCCCAAAAAAATGGACGCTTTCATTGCCCACCCTGGATGAAGATTTGCATTCAAGACCCAGGAGACCCCCAACAATTATTTGGCCACGGAAAAACAGGCAGAATCTGCATCATTGATTTAGCCAATGTGAACAGCTGCTCTTTTATCGCAACCGACGATTTGGGAAAAACACATAACGACGGGACCTTCGAGGTACTGGGGAGAATCGATTTCAGCGACCTCCGAGGCTGCAATCAGCTGGTCATCGATTAATCTTCGTCTTCGTCGGGAATTTCTAACACCTGCTCGGTCAATTCTTCCTTGGCATTCAGGGAATTCTCAAGGCTTAATATCATGGCTGGAAGCAAGAACAAATTCGCCGCCATCCCCGTGAGCAATGTCAACCCGGTTAACCAACCCAAGGCTTGCGTTCCTTGGAAATTGGAGAAGGTAAAAATCAAGAATCCTGCACAAATCGCGACCATACTATAAATCATACTCAACCCCACCTCTACAATGGTTCCATTGAGCGCTTCTCGCACGGATTTATTGTGTTTCACCAACTCCCGCCTAAAAGTTATGATAAAGTGAATGGTGGCATCTACCGTAATTCCAAAGGCGATACTAAAAACCAGTATCGTTGATGGTTTCAGCGGTACATCAAAGTAACCCATGGTTCCTGCGGTTACCAACAATGGAATGATATTGGGTATCACCGCGATTACGATCATTCGTATGGAAGGAAACAAGAAACCCATGGTTATCGTGATGATTACCAATGACCAAAAAGTAGCACTGCCCAAACTGCCGAACAAATAAGAATTGCCTTTGAGGAACACCGCAGAGGTACCCGTAACCAAAACGGAATATTCTTCTTTGGGAAAAATTCTGTCAATGATCAAGGCCACTTCTTTGTTTATGCTATCCAAAGAAACGGAGCCCACGTCTTTAATTTGATAACTAATTCTCAATCCCGTTCGGCTGCTGTCCAACAGGCCCGACATCATTCCATTTTTCTCTTTTCCTTTCTGTAGCGGCATACGACCCATGATATCGGCCAAATCCAACGCATTTGGCATACGATAGAAAGCGGGATCGCCTTCATTCACTGTTTGATTGGCATAGCATACCACTTCCACAACCGACATGGGCTTGGAGAATTCTGGGAATTTTTTTAGGGCTTTCTGCAATCGGTTTACTTTATCCAAGGTTTCAAAAGTCCCGATTTCCCCATCATCGTGGGTACGAACGACAATTTCATAAGGCATCACCCCTTTGAAATGTTCTTGGAAGTACAATAAATCCTGATACATCTTGGAACTCCTTGGCACATCATCTACCATATAAGCCAACGGATGTAGGCGAAAAACAAAAGTGGTACTCAAGACGGTCAAAGCGATAAACCAGAAATATATTCGACGTTTATGATTGAAAACCATAAACTTCACCCAGCCCAAAAATTGATTTACATTCTTGTTGTCTAGGTGGGCAATTTGCTTGTCTGAAGGCACGGGCAAGAAGCTATACAATGCGGGAATACCAATGATATTGATAAAAAACACCAAGTTGATGGTGATAAACGAAACAACCCCGTATTGTTCAAGAATCTGAGTTTTTGTAAAGTAGAAGGTACCAAATCCCACCGCGGTGGTAAAATTGATTAGGAAGGTAGCAACACCCACACGGGAAATAATTCTCGACAACGCTTTTGCTTTATTGCCGTGTTTCCGATATTCCTCGTGGTATTTGTTGATCAGATAAATGGCATTCTGAACTCCGATCACCACCAGTAGCGGTGGAAGCGTTCCTGTGAGGAGAGTAAGTTTATACCCCAACAAACCACAGACACCAAACATCACCAACACTCCAATTCCAATAAAAACAATGGCAATCGCCAGAGTGCTGAAGCTGCGGAAAAACACCAAAATCAAAATGGCTGTAACCAAAAACGCGATAACAGTAAAGAGAACGATTTCACTTTTCACTGTGGTTGCCATTTCTGTTCTCACAAAGGGCAAACCGCCGATATGCATCTCCGCACCACAAACCGCCTCGTACTCCTTTGCTGTCTTTTCGATGCTTCGTATCACACTCACTCGCTTCTCAGATTCTTGTATCTTGTTGTCAAGCACCAATAAAATGAGCGCAGAATTTGTATTCTTGTTATAGAGCATTCCCTGATAGAATCGCATATCCAAGAATTTGTCTTGGATGCTATCTACTTCGGCCTGGGTAGACGGTGCTTTGGCAAAAGCGGATTTGATTTGAAACTTTCCTGCGGTATCCGTGCTTAAATCAAACAACCGGGTAGGGCTGATCACTTGGGTAACGCCAGGGATTTTCGACATGTCTTCACACATCTTATAGTAGGCCAGGAAATTCTTGAGCTCAAACAGTTTATCACTGCTAAATCCAACAACTACTTTGTTATTGTCTAATCCAAACGTTTTTTGAAATTTCTGATATGCCAACAAATCTGCATCATTGCTCGGCACAAGTTTTTGCATGGCATACTCCAATTTGACCTTGGTAGAATAGTACCCCATCACTCCCGTGAATGCCAAAATCAATATCAAGAAAAGTGCACGTTGCTTTAGAATAAAGCTTGCTATTTTATCCCACATAGATACCGCAAAGGTACTGATAAAAAAATAAAGGTCGCCCGTGGGCGACCTTTAACAATTCTTAATGTAAAAAAGATTACTCGGCAATCACATCCAAAGTGATGGTCGCGTTGATATCTTTAAACAAGTTGATGTTTGCTTCGTACGTACCGATGTTTTTGATATCATCAAAAACAATTTTACGACGGTCAACATCAAATCCTTTTTCTTTCAATACATTGGCAACTTGTAAGCTTGTAACTGATCCGAAAATCTTACCACTTGCACCGGCTTTTGCAGCCAAGTTAATGGTAGATCCGTTCAATTTTTCAGCCAACGCTTCCGCATCTTTACGCAATTTGTCCATTTTGAACGCGCGCTGACGCATATCCTCGGCTAACATTTTCAATGCGCCTTCGTTTGCCAATTTTGCTTTTCCTGTAGGAATCAAGAAGTTCCTAGCGTAACCGTCTTTCACGGTAACCACGTCGTCTTTATGACCTAGGTTTTTTACGT
>CAZZKP010000005.1:0-6750 GCA_964654675.1 uncultured Bifidobacterium sp.
AATCCATATTTTCGATTTTACTCTCATTTTATACAAACCTACGCGAAAATCACCAACTTGCCGAGGCTATATGTTTAATTTGCAACATCGTGAACAAGCAAAAACTCATTCAAGAAATCCTCTCCAAACGCTCCTATTTGTGTACGGGTTTGGACACCCAAATTGAAAAACTTCCGCAGGGTTTGGAGCGCAATGGCACGGGGTTGATGCAGTTTAATCGCGACATCATAGACGCAACGAAAGACCATAGTGTGGCCTACAAGGTCAATACCGCATTTTACGAACAATACGGCAAGCAGGGTTGGGAATGGATGGAGGAAACGTTGCGCCATTTGCCACATAACACTCTAAAGATTGCCGATGCGAAACGGGGTGATATTGGCAATACGAGCAGCATGTACGCGAAGGCCTTTTTCGAAACCCTTCCTTTTGATGCAATTACGGTAGCTCCATACATGGGTGAAGACAGTTTGCGTCCGTTCTTAGAGTTCAAAGACAAGTGGGTGATTTGTTTGGCACTTACCAGTAATGCGGGCCATGCCGATTTTCAGTTGGGTGAATATGAGGGCAAAAAATTGTACGAACGCGTAATTGAGACGGTTTGCAAGTGGGGCAACGAAGAGAATTTGATGTTTGTTGTGGGTGCGACTCGTGCGGAGATGGTGGGAGAAATTCGCAACATAATTCCGAACCACTTTTTGTTGGTGCCAGGTGTGGGTGCACAGGGGGGTAGCTTGGCTGATATTACCGAAGCGGCGGCCAATAAGGAGGTAGGGTTATTGGTAAATTCCTCCAGGGGCATTTTATATGCATCTGAAGGGGAGGATTATGCAGAGGCCGCAGCCATCGAGGCGAAGAAATTGGCGCAGGAGATGAGTGGACTTATCCGCGTGGTTTAAGAGGTCGGATTTCCAGGTGTACGTTGTGGAAATTGTCTGGTGATTCAAGGCAAAAAATGATTTGCGAAGCCACGTCTTGGGGCATCAGCATATTGTCGTGCGGTTGAATGTTCTCGCTATGTCTAAAGAAATCCGTTTTTACTGAGCCTGGGTAGATGCAGGTAACTTTCACGCCAAAATCGCGGACTTCTTTGTAGAGCGCATCGCTAAAACCTCTGACTGCAAACTTGGTAGCGCAGTAACCGCTCACTTGTTGGTATCCTTCGAGTCCGGCGATGGATGAAATATTGATGATATGGCCTAGGCCTTGTTTTTTCATGGAAGGCAGAGCCAAGCGGGTGGCGTAGAAGAGGCCGGTAACATTGGTATCGAACATTTCTTGCCACTGATCGAGGCCAATTTCTTCGCAAAATCCAAAATAGCCCAATCCGGCGTTGTTGATGAGAATATCAATTTTTCCGTGTGCATTTAGAACTTTGTCGAAAGCGGTTTGGAGGGATTCGTGGTTTCTCACATCGGCGATCAAGCAGTGGTAATTTTCGTGTTGGGTAGAGCAGCCAGACCTGCAAAGGCCATAAACTGTGGCACCTTTTGCTAACAATTGATTTACACATTCGAGGCCAATTCCTTTGTTGGCTCCAGTAACGATGGCGATGCGGTTATTAAGATTCATTTTTTTGAGTATTGAGAAGAGTTAACAATGAAGAGGGAATTTGGTTCCAATCCCAAGATATTGAGGTGATTTTTGTGTTGTTTTTGTCGACGAAGTGCTGGTAAGATTTATCGTAATAGACCAGAAGAGTTTCCACCCAAGTTTTGAAATCGTCTTTTTCCAGGGCTTCGATGGCTGTTTTTTCATGTTGGCCACCGAGTCGTTTTTTCAGTTTTTGAGTTTGGGTGATGAGCAGATCTTTGGGCAGGCCAGCGTATTCTTTGATAATGCGATTGATTCTTGTTTGGGTATCGATGTGAATTTCAATGCTGTGGGCTTCTTTCATTTGGTTCCAGAGTCCTTCGGGAATTGCGCATTGGCCAACGGTTCTACTTTCGTTTTCAACAAAAACGGTTTGATAGGGTTTAAACGTTATGTAATCCATAGCGATTAGGTTTTCAAACATTTCATTTCGGGGTTGGGCGGGCATACCAATTCCGCCGAGGGCGCTCCCTTTGTGGTTGGCTCTGTTTTCTAGGTCGATGATGGCCTTTCCATTGTCTTTGAGCAAATGCAGAATTTCAGTTTTTCCTGAACCGGTATGTCCGGAGATCAATACGATATTGAGGGGTGTTTGCAGGGTTTGCAGGACCCAATTTCGGTAGGATTTGTAGCCATTTTTGACAATAAAAACGGGGTGACCGCTCCATTGGGTGATGGTAGAAGCAATTTGGCTACGAAGTCCGCCTCTCCAGCAGTAAAACAGGAGTTTTTTCTGATGGGCATGTTGCATTGCCATCAGTTTTTGGTAGATGGATGCGAATTTGGGTCCGGTGAGGGAGAGGCCAAGCATGACGGCTGCTTCGCGGCCGTCATGCTTATAAGCGCGGCCTACGGCCGCGCGATCTTCATCGCAAAGTATAGGTATATTGATCGCATCAGGGATGTGGGCCCGTTCAAATTCCGACTCACTTCGCACATCAACCCAAATAAAATCTTCACGTCTGAGCAGCGCTTCCTGAATCGTTAACGCCCTGGTCTGACTCATGATTACATGATTACTTCCAACAAGCTGCGGTAGGCCAATACGCTATCTCCGTATTTTTCCTTGGTTTTGGCTTGAAGGATGGGACCAAATTGATCCCTATATTGTTGGTACACTTCTAAAGAGTCTGCGGTATATTGGATGGCATAGTTTACCCCTTCATTGTCTTCTGCATCTGTAAGCAACTTTAAAATTTTGCAATCGGTGAAGCAGCCTGTTTGCATGACTTCTGGAATGTGTTCTTCCTGCATCCAGTTGAGCCATTCTTCGGCCATTTGAATGCCCACATTACAAGTTACGTTGTAAACAATCATGGTATTATTGACTTATGCGGATGTTGTAACCCTCCATGATGAGGTTTGCCAACAATTTTTTACAAGCCAATTCAGCCATTTCATGGGCTTCTTCTGCGGTATTTGCATCCAAATCCATGGTGATAAATTTTCCAATGCGTACATTGGAAGCGTTGTTTAAACCAATTTTTGGCAGGCCATTGGCAACAGCTTTTCCTTGGGGATCTAACAATCCCTTTAATGGTAAGATTTCAATCTCGGCAACGAATTTCACAGTACAAACCTACATCAAAATCCGCAAAAAATCGTGTACTTTGCCGTGATGATTTTACACAAAAAACAAACGTTGTGGGTGGTAGTGGCTTTCATTTTGGCTTTTTCTTCTTGTACAGGAAAGAAGCAAAGTGGAGCGCAATTGTCTGATGACAGTTTGACCTCTAACCTTGACAGCATACCCAAATCTGGGGAAACCATGCGCGGATCGGACTCGGGGATCGTTGTGATGGAGACAAAACGACCCGAAACCACGTTGTTGGGCTTATGGCACCAACTGCCATTGAATGGGATTCGGGAGGCGATTAAAAGCAATGCGACATTGATTGTTACTGAAATTGTGTCAAAGAAATTGCGAATGGAGGGAGGCCTTACTTTGGTTTATCGAAGGATGCCAATGGAAGGGACCCAGGAAGTGTTTATCGGTATTCCGGTTGGTGGAAATTTGGATCGAGTTGGAAAAATTTCAGAATCAAATTCAGGCGAAAACACAACCGACAAACCGATGTTTACCACTCTCACGCTACCTGCTGCCACTTTTCTAAAAGCCACGGTAAACGCGGAACCGGGAGTAACATTAACATCGTGGTCTCGGTTTAAGGCGTTGATGCTGAACCGAAAACAGTGCATGAACCTAGACTTTGAATCCAAAGAAAACGCAACAGCAAAAATTGGGGAGGTAGATATGAGTAAAGTGGCAAAGACCTTTCCATACATGGAATATTACACGGACAGCAGGAATTTGGAAATGGCGACAACCGTGGCGCAAGCCATATTATTGATGCGCAAACCTTGAAAACACAGCCGGCATATTTAATACCAGGTGATACGGTTGTGCTGATTGCACCGTCTAGGCGTGTGAGTGAAGCGGATGTTGTAGCATTTTCTAAATGGGTTGAGGCGCAGGGGTGGAAATTGGAATATGCGCCCAATTTGTTTGAGGTGGAACATCAATTTGCTGGCAGTGATCGTCAGCGTGCAGAAGATGTTATTTGGGCAATCAATCATCCCAAGGCCAAAGCCATTTTTACGGCCAGGGGCGGATACGGTTGCGTTCGGACTGTCTCGAAGGCTGAGGAGTTGTGCGATGCGATGCTGGCCCAAGTGCGGGGCGGAGATTTGTTGGCGGAATTTCCCATCGAGGGAATTCAAATGACCTCCGAAGTGAAACCCGATTCAAGTGTAGTGGAGTTGCTAAAGCAATCGCCGGCGAAGTGGTTGGTTGGGTTTAGCGATATCACCTGGCTGCATCTTTTGTTTGCGAAAGCCCATTTTCAGAGCATTCATGGACCGGTGGCAACACAGTGGAATTTGCAACACGAGCACATAGGTCAAAACACTTCTTACTTGGCAAACATCTTAAGGGGCGGCACGGTATCGTTGGATTTGGGCAAAAAAGAGGCGGTTCGTTCAAAGCCATTTTCTGGCATTTTGGTGGGGGGAAATTTGAGTTTATTGTATGCGTCGCTCGGCACGTCTTATCAGCCCAATACCGTGGGAAAAGTATTATTTATTGAGGATTTGGATGAATATTACTATCACATCGATAGGATGTTGTTTTCGTTGAAATTGGCGGGTCTTTTTGATGGAATTAAAGGGTTGTTGGTGGGCAGTATGATTGACATGAAAGACAATGCGGTACCATTTGGCAAATCCGTTAGGACGATGATCACAGAATTGCTATCGGGCTATGACTTCCCAATTATTTTCGATGTACCTGTGGGACATGACGAAGAAAATATATCGATAAAGTTGGGTGCGGAGTGTACCTTTGAAAATTCAATATTAACCCAATAGGCCCAGTGATTTCATCCAAGACATTTATCGCATTTACCAAGTTTGGCATCGTTGGCGGAATCAGTTTTTTGGTGGACATGTCGGTATATTACGGCATGAGTCAGTTCCTTCCCACCTACTTTGCCAAGGCTGCGGGTATTGTGGTGGCTACTTTGGTAAATTACAAATTGAACAAATATTGGACTTGGGAGACCAAGAAGTCTGAGATTGGCGATAATTCAAGGAATGAGACATTAAAAAAATATTTGATGCTGTATGCTTTGAGTGGTGGAATTAACGTGGGAACCAACGAAATTATGTTGGCATCGTTGCCCAATTGGGAGTTGCAGTTGAACATGATATTTCCTGCGGTGGGAGATGTTGCTGTGAAAACGATGGGTGGAATGAAGCAATTATTTGCCGTGAAGATTGATAAATTGTTTGCGGTTTTAACGGCCACTGTGGTGGGTATGGGCATCAACTTTTTAGGTCAGAAGCTTTGGGTGTTTGGTAAGAGTGACAAATAGTTGGTCATTGCAAGAAATGACTAACTTTGTAAGAATTCAATTTAAGAAAAAATAACATGGCATGTACATCTTGTGGAACCAAGGCTGGCGGCACCCCCGGTGGGTGTAAGAGCAACGGCACTTGTGGGACCAGTGGCTGCAATGCGTTGAATGTATACGACTGGTTCAAGGACATGGACCTACCTACGGGCTATAAACCGTTTAATGTGGTAGAAGTTCGATTCAAGGGTTCTCGGAAAGAGTTCTTTAGAAACACGAACAATTTGGACCTGTTTACTGGGGATTACGTATGTGTTGATAGCAGCATTGGTTTTGATATTGGGACAGTATCGGCAACGGGCGAAATTGTTCGTTTGCAATTGAAAAAATATAGAGTTCGCGAGGATTCCGATGAGATGCGAGGCATTCAAAGGGTTGCTACGGAGCGGGACATGGAACGCAGGGAGGAAGCCAAGAGCAAAGAGGATCAAACCTTAGAAAGGGCTCGTACGATTGCGTTTTCTTTGAATCTTCAAATGAAGATTTCAGACATTGAGATTCAGGGTGACGGAAGAAAGGCGATATTTTTCTATACGGCTGAAACGAGGGTGGATTTCCGCGAATTGATCAAGCGATATGCGGATGAGTTTAAGGTAAAAATTGAAATGCGACATATCTCCTATCGGGAGGAAGCATCTCGATTGGGTGGTACGGGGGTTTGTGGTAGGGAGCTTTGCTGCAGTACGTGGCTAACGGACTACAAGCAAGTGAATACCGGTGCTGCGAGGGTTCAGAACTTGAGCATCAACATGGAAAAATTGGCCGGACAGTGTGGTCGTTTGAAGTGCTGTTTGAATTACGAGTTGGATCAATACGTTGAGGCTACAGATGCATTTCCAAAGGCAAAAATTGTTCGATTGGACACGGTGAACGGGATGGCCTATGCGAGGAAGACAGATATTCTAAAGAAGTTGATGTGGTTCTCATACGACGACAATCAGACTTGGGTTGCTTTGCCGGTTGACAAGGTAAACGAGGTGATGGAGGAGAATAAGAACGGCAAACAATCCGCGGCGTTGCAAGATTTGGCGCCAGCGAGTGCGGTATTGGAAAAAGTGGGTACCACGATGGAAGACCGCAATAATGACTTTATTGGCAATTCGGAATTGTTATCAGACGATGAATTTGCTTTGAAGAAAAGAGGTCCTGAAAAGGGAGATCGACGCAAGGGTGGCAACGACAGGCGTCCAAACAACCGCGGTCCGAGACCTGACAACAGGGGTCCGAGGCCAGAGGGTGGTCCAAG
>CAZZKP010000005.1:6850-33346 GCA_964654675.1 uncultured Bifidobacterium sp.
ACAACCGCGGTCCGAGACCTGACAACAGGGGTCCGAGGCCAGAGGGTGGTCCAAGACCAGCGGGAGAAAATCGCGGTCCGAGACCTGACAACAGGGGTCCGAGGCCAGAGGGTGGTCCAAGGCCTGCGGGAGAAAATCGCGGTCCAAGACCTGACAACAGGGGTCCAAGGCCAGCCAATGGTCCTAAGCCGAATTTGAATACCCCGCCAACGGGCAATGGGGATTCGCCAAAATCAGAATAAGGTTAAAAAGAGAGGGGCGCCGCAGGCGCCCCTCTCTTTTTGTAAAACAAAAAACCGGAATGGATGGCACTCATCTACCAATGAGTTAATAACTCAAATACATGCTCTTCTGTTTGTATAATTCTCTAAATGCGGGATCTTTCAAGTCTTTGATAAACAAAATGCTCTCGCCGGTACTTTTCATCTCTGGTCCCAATTCGCGACTTACCCCCTGAAACTTATTGAAGCTAAATACGGGTTGTTTGATCGCATAACCTGAAGGACGAGCCGGAATGGTAAAGTCTTTGATCTTGTTTGCACCCAACATCACCTTTGTAGCCATATTCACGTAAGGAAAGTCATAGGCTTTACAAATGAAAGGTACGGTTCTGGACGCTCTTGGATTGGCTTCGATTACATACACTTTCTCATCTTTGATGGCAAACTGAATGTTCATCAAACCGCGAATGTTCAAGGCATGAGCCAATTTTTCCGTGTATTCAATCATGAGATTTTGTACTTTTTCACTCAGTGCAAACGGCGGTAACACGGCACTCGAATCGCCGGAGTGAATACCGGCCGGTTCGATGTGTTCCATCATTCCCAATATGTGGACGTCTTCGCCATCACAAATGCTATCGCTCTCTGCTTCTTCTGCACGATCTAAGAAATGGTCGATCAGTACTCGGTTTCCAGGCAAGTCACCAAGCAATTTTACTACCGCCTTTTCCAAGTCTTCATCGTTGATTACTATCACCATTCCTTGTCCGCCTAGCACATAACTGGGTCGAACCAACACAGGGTAACCCACTTGATTGGCAATCACAATTGCTTCTTCGGCATCCAGAGCCACACCAAATTTTGGATAAGGTATATCGAGTTGGGCAAGCATTTCGCTGAATCGACCGCGATCCTCTGCGATATCCATATTATCGTAGCTAGTTCCGATGATTTTAATGCCTTTTTCGTGCAGTTTTTCGGCCAATTTCAATGCGGTTTGACCGCCCAATTGTACAATTACGCCTTCGGGTTTTTCGTGTTGAATTAACTCCCACAAATGTTCCCAATATACAGGCTCAAAGTAGAGTTTATCGGCCATATCAAAATCGGTACTTACCGTTTCAGGGTTGCAATTGATCATGATGGCTTCATAACCCGCCTCACGAGCGGCCATGATTCCGTGAACACAGCTGTAATCAAATTCGATACCTTGTCCGATGCGGTTTGGACCACTGCCAAGAACGAAGATTTTTTTATTGTTGCTGACGATGCTTTCATTTTCGCCATCGAAGGTAGAATAGAAGTAATTGGTAGGACTGGGGAATTCAGCGCTACAGGTATCCACCATTTTATAGACTCTGCGAATTCCGAGGCTATATCGCTTCTCGCATACTTGGTCGGCTGTGGTGTTACCACCCATCAACCAAGATATTTGTTCATCGCTGTATCCTTTTTCTTTGGCGACTTTTAGCAGTGCAGCGGGAATGTTATCGATGTTATATCGTCTAATTTCTGTTTCCGTTTTTACCAAATCAGCGATTTGTTCTAAGAACCAGCGGTCTACGCGGGTAATTTTTTGCACGCTACTTATGGGAACACCCAAGGCCAAGGCGTCTTTGATTTGGAAAACGCGATTCCAGCTGGCATATTCCATGCCGTGAACCAATTCTTCTAGGTTGCGACTCACTTTATTGCCATCGGCACCAAGGCCATGACGGGAAATCTCGAGGCTCTGACAAGCTTTTTGTAGTGCTTCTTGAAAGCTTCTTCCGATGGCCATAACTTCCCCCACGGATTTCATTTGGAAGCCCAGACGGGTATCCGCTCCATGGAATTTATCGAAGTTGAAACGAGGAATTTTGACAATTACGTAATCCAAGGCAGGTTCAAAAAATGCGCTGGTTGTCTTGGTTACGGGGTTTTTGAGCTCATCCAAGTAAAAACCGATGGCCAATTTGGCTGCGATTTTCGCAATGGGGTATCCTGTGGCTTTTGATGCCAACGCTGAACTTCTACTTACCCTGGGGTTGATTTCGATGGCAATGATCTCTTCATCCACTGGATTCACGCTAAACTGCACGTTACATCCTCCGGCGAAAACACCCATACTTCTCATCATTTTGAAAGCCATATCGCGCATTTTTTGGAAGGCGGTATCACTCAAAGTCATTGCTGGGGCCACAGTAATGGAATCCCCGGTGTGAATACCCATCGGGTCGAAGTTTTCGATGGTACAGATTACAGCAATATCATCTTTGCTGTCGCGAAGCAACTCAAACTCGTATTCTTTCCAACCCAAGACTGCTTGTTCCACCAATACTTCATGGACGGGGCTGCACTCAAGGCCATATTGTAAGGCGCGATCGAATTCTTCTTTTTTATAAACGATGGCACCCCCGGTTCCACCCAATGTATAGCTTGGACGAATAACCAAAGGGAAGCCGATGCGTTGTGCAATTTCTTTCCCTTCTAGGAAGCTGTTTGCGATTTGACTTTTGGCAACACCAACGCCGAGCTCAACCATCAACTGACGGAATTTCTCGCGATCTTCCATTTTGTCTATGGCGACAATATTCACTCCGATTATTTTGCAATTGTATTTTTCCCAAATGCCAAGTTCATCACATTCTTTGGCCAAGTTCAATGCGGTTTGTCCGCCCATGGTTGGCAAAACGGCATCGATATCGTGTTCCTGAAGAATTTGTTCAATGCTATCAGGAGTCAGCGGAAGGAGATAAACATGATCCGCATTCATTTTATCGGTCATGATTGTCGCTGGATTGCTATTGATGAGCGACACTTTGATGCCTTCTTCTCGAATACTTCTAGCGGCTTGGGTTCCAGAATAGTCGAATTCGCAAGCTTGTCCGATAATGATCGGGCCACTGCCGATGATGAGTACGTGTTTTAGAGATAGGTCCTTTGGCATGATTCCAAAAATTTAGCAAATTTAGGGCATCCTGCTAAGATTTAGGGCTAAATTATCCACCATTTCAAAAAAAATTTGGTGAGCGGTTTTACATCAATAACAAGGGCAGCATTGCATATTCAAGAAAGAACAAACCCCAGTAGAACATATAGAAGCGTTTTACGGAAGTGGGGTTTTGCAGGTCGACTTTTTTGGCATGCCCAACAAAAAAAAGTAGCACAATGATATGAGCAATTTTGGCAGTCATTGTTGGCATTTGCCAGGCCATGAGGAGATAGGCACCGCTAACCAGAATTACGCCGCATTTAAATGCCGAAGATTTGCTCCAAACAACGGCGAGGGTTTGAAAACCAAATTTTTCATCGCCAAGGGTATCGGGGATGTCCTTAAACCAAGCAATGCCCAAGCTAAATGCTGTTACGAAAATCACCAGAGGAACGAGCCATGTCATTGGAATCAATGGCCAATCATACAACACGGTAGCAAAGTGAATGGCGATGCCGGCATTGATTAATGGCCCTCTTACGATGGCAATGGCGCTAGCGGCCCAAAGATGATACCTTTTAAACTGAATTGGAGGCAAAGAATATAGAGCACCAATCAGCGCGATGGAGGTGATTAGCCCACCTAAGAATGGCTGGATGAGCCATGCGGTTATCACGGACAGGAGGCCTGAGGAATAAACAATGATTTTGCCGTTTTGCATCGACAGTTCACCAGAGGCGAGGGGCAGATGGGGTTTGTTAATTTTGTCGAGTTCAACATCTACAATTTGGTTTAGTCCTGTGATGAAGACGTTGCAGAGTAGGCAGGCTATTAATGTGGGGAAGAAAAGCGCAGCGAAGGTGTTGATTTTGTTGGTGAGTACCGGAATGAAACCAACGATTGCGGATTTGTAGGCGGGCAATTTGGGTTTTAAATCATTTAGGCCTGGAACGAGGGTGTAGGCAGATTCGGAAATGGTATTGAATTCATGGGTTTTGTCAATCAAGATATCGTTGCTCGCTTTGGGAATTGGGGCGGGTGTGCAATAAATCACCAAAATGAGTAAAGACAGTATACTGATTGTTGAACCGATCAGGGTATGGGGTCGAGAAAATCTCCAAAGCATGGAAAGCATGCCCAAAGTAACAACGAAACAAAGGAAATAACGTTTATTTGATGCATGGAAATAATTATTGAGATCTTAATGCAATTTTTGCTTCCCATAATTATTGAAGTAGGCTTGGTGAAATGGCGTTGGTTAACTGTTTCCGGAGCGATTGCTGCCGGGTTTTTGGCCTTTGTTGTCTTGGTTTTAGCCCAATGGTCGATATTTCCTTTGGTTACATTTTTGGTCTTTGGTTCGTTGGCGGGTAAAATTGGAGCGAATGCGAAAGAAGGCGGCGATGCAAAGCAGGGTTTGGCTCGAGATCACTGGCAAGTGTTGGCCAATGGAGGCATTTTTATGTTTTTGGCGATGTTGGCGTATTTGAATGAATTGGGTTGGTTGGAATCAATTTTGGGCATTCAAACTGAGGTTTTGCGATTTGGTGAAACCTGTCATTTGCTGGCCCTCATTTCTTTGGCTGTGAGTTGCGCCGATACGTTGAGCAGCGATTTTGGAAGAGTTTGGGGTGGAACCCCCCGGAATATTATCACGGGAAAGCGAATGCTAAAAGGGGTGTCGGGCGGTGTTACAGGGGCTGGTTTTGTGGGGGCATTCTTGGGCGCAGGGGTTATTGCCGTATTTGTTTTATGGAGTGAGTTGTCTTTGCTTGGCAATTCTGCCTCTTTGTTTTGGACAATTCTCGTTTTTGGGATGATCGGCTCTATACTGGACAGTGTTTTGGGTGTTTTGTTTCAAGCGAAATATTTGGATGAAATGGGGAATCAGGTGGATTCATCCGATAGTGGCCGCAGGTTAATGCATGCCGGATTTCGATGGGTAACCAATGATGTGGTGAATGCGCTTACGGGTATGTTGATGTTGCTTGTGGCGGTTGTGTATCTTTGTTGGTAGAAGATGGAAGGCAAATTATATTTAGTTCCTACGCCCATTGGCAATCTCGGCGATATGACATATCGGGCGGTAGAGATACTGAAATCTGTAGATAAGGTTTTGGCGGAAGACACGCGAACGTCGAGGGTTTTATTCAATCACTATGAAATCGGCACACGTCTGGAGAGTTTTCACCAGCACAATGAACATGGAAAACTGCAGCATGTGATTACAGAATTGAAAGCGGGAGCTCAAATAGCGCAGATTAGTGATGCGGGTACTCCGGGCATTTCGGATCCAGGATTTTTATTGGCCAGGGCCTGTCAGAAAGAGGGAATTGCGATTGAGGTTTTGCCCGGTGCAACGGCGTTTGTTCCGGCTTTGGTAAAAAGTGGTTTTGCGTTGCATCAGTTTCGATTTGAGGGGTTTTTGCCGCAGAAAAAAGGACGTCAGACCCGCATACTTGCCTTGGCGGCGAATCCAGATACAACTTGTTTTTATGAGAGTCCGCATAAAATTTTAAAAACACTTGCCCAGTTGGAAGAGGCTTGTGGGGGGCATCGTAGAATCAGTGTTTCGAGGGAGTTGAGTAAGAAATTTGAGCAGACGGTGAATGGCACGATTAAAGAAGTGTTAAATCATTTTACATCGCATCCGCCGAAGGGTGAATTTGTGGTAGTTTTGGAAGGTGTTAATGCCAAAGAGGGGGATGAATTTCTGGCTTTGAACGACGAATAACAATTTCATTTTTTGCGATGGAAGCGACACAAATTGATAAAACAGCGGATGTGAAATTCAACCGAATGCGATTGATAGTTTGTGCGTTTTTGCCGGCTTTGCTCTTTTGGTTGGCATGGGAACCTATGCCATTTACGCCACTGGTGTTTGTTGCGTTTCTGCCCTTTTTTTATTTGGCGGATTGGGGGTTGAAGACCTCCAGTTGGAAGAATTTTGGTGTATTGTTTTCAGCCCTATTGTTGTGGAATATATCTACCACATGGTGGGTTTGGTTTGCCTCAGATGTAGGGGCAATCGCCATGTTGCTGCTGAATTCTTATTTCATGTATTTGCCTTTTGGGATTATTCGATGGTTACGGCGAAAAAAGAGATTTGAGTGGGAAGCGAAATGGCTTTTTGTGGGGATTTGGTTGTTGTATGAATATGGACATCATCGATGGGATTTGTCATGGCCATGGTTGACATTGGGCAATGCATTTAGTGGTATGCCATCGTATGTGCAATGGTATGAAATTACCGGAACATTGGGAGGCACAGCCTTGATATTATCGGTGAACATCCTGGTGTATCAAGCGCTGATCAATGTTCAATCGAACGATAAAATGGGTTGGATCAAGCGGTTCAGGTGGCCGTTGGGCCTCGTTGGTTTGTTTGGTCTATTGAGTGTGTTTATGGGGCAATTTGCATCGGATCTTGCCTATCCAGGAAAGAGCAAGTTGAAGCAGCCATACAGGGTAGTTTCGATACAGCCCAATTACGATCCTTACAACGAGAAATTTGTAATAGATCCAATGCAAATGGTGAGGGACATGATCAAGACCACTGACAGTGCTGGCCCAGCAGACTGCGTATTGTGGCCGGAAACTTCTTTGGTTAGCAATATTGATGTCGGCTCGCCCGCTCAAGATATGCAGGTTTCTTATTTGATGCATCATTGGCAGAAAAATGGCTGGGCGGACATTGAACCTCGGAGGGACTCTTTGCAAAACCATTATCTAGAAGCCGAACCACCGGCGATGTTAATTGGTTCAAACATGATTCATTGGTACTCATGGATGGGAAAGGGTAAACCCGATGTGGCCGCTAGGCAGAGCAGCAATCCTGAATTTTGGTATACGCTGCACAATTCGGCGTTGTGGATTCAACCTGAGTTGTTGATACATTCGATTGGTCGCGATCGGATTAAACATGAACGATTGCCTGGCTCTATGGTTAGCAGCGACATTCAATTTTATCATAAATCGAAATTGGTTCCGGGTACGGAGCAGTTGCCATTTGTGACGGTTTTGCCCTTTCTGGAGCGATTGGCTATTTCGTTGGATGAGAATTCTGCCTCTGGGACATTGGGTAAAAATGCGACGGCGAAAGCGCTGGGAAATGGCGATACAAAAGTGGCTCCAATCATTTGTTATGAGAGCATTTACGGCGATTACGTGAGCGAATATGTGAAGGACGGAGCGTCATGGTTGGCAATCATTACCAATGATGCATGGTGGAACAATACGCCAGGACACAAACAACATTTTTCCTATGCCAAGTTAAGGGCGATAGAACAGAGAAAGTGGGTAGCTAGAAGCGCGAATACTGGGATTTCGGGGTTTATTGATCCGTTGGGAAGAACCGTGATGCGCTCAGGTTGGTACCAAGGTAGGGATGAAAGATCCACGGAGGTGGCATTGGATAAACACGTGGATGACGGTTTCTTTTCCAATGTTGAAATTGGTTCCAATAGGTCTTGGGGATGGAGTATTTTGGGAATCAAATACGACGATAGTTTGGAAGTGAAAAATTGGAGTGCAACAAAAATGACGCAAGTGGGAACCCAATTGGCATTGTCGCAAACCATTTATTTAAATCAGTATAGAACCATTTACAATCGATTGGGGGATGGAAAAATTTTGATCGGTTTGGTATGGATGATGTTGTTTTTATCTTGGGTGAATAGAAAGAAAAATCCGATGTAAATGCGGAGTGGTTTTTTGAAAGCGGGTGTGATTTAACGCTGGAAAATAGAAAATAAAATTCTCGTATCTTTGTAATATGTCCAATCTACTCCATCAGCGTCTGGTAAAAATCAGGGAATCAGTAGAGGCGATATCATTGGAAAACAAGCAATTGCGGGGAAATAATGAAGAGTTAACGCAGCAGATTGTGGAACTTCAAAAAACGATAGAATTGCAAAAAAATGCGCTCTACGAGTTAAAAGAAGAGAATAAAATGATTAAACTTGCAAAAGAAATGTCTAGTGCCAATGCAGATGTTCATGATTTAAAAATTAAGATCAACGAATTGGTAAGAGATATCGACAAGTGCATAGATTTACTGAACGAATAATAACAATTAATGGAGCCTACTGATAGCATTCTCATCAACGTAAACATTGACAACCGCCCTTTGCGTTTGCGTGTTGCGGTAAAAGATGAAGAGGATGTGAGATTGTCGGCCCAAGTACTCAATCAACGCGTCAACGCATTTAGAAATTTTAATGCGCAAGAACCGATAGATCGTCTGTCATGGGCGGCTTTGGATTTGGCGGGTGAGGTAGTGCGAAATAGTAAAAACCATCGCGGAGTTGAAGCGCTCATTGAGCAGGAGTTGTTGGCGATAGAGAAGGTTTTATACGCATAATTGTTAGGGTTTTTACAGTGACTGTGTGCTTTTCGTCAACTTAAACGAAAGGAATAGCACAAAATGGAAAACATCGTATTTATCCTCGCCGGTCTCATCGTGGGACTAGCCCTTGGATATGTTGTGTTTGTAGCGATGCGCAAGACACAGCTTGAAAAAGAAAAACAAAGCATCATTGAAGAAGCCAAATTACAGGGCGAGAATCTCAAAAAAGACCGGATTTTAGAAGCGAAGGAAAAGTACATGCAACTTCGCTCTGAGTACGAACAGGAGACCAACCGTAGAAGCAATGAGTTGGGAAACAGCGAAAATCGCATCAAACAGAAAGAGCAATCATTGGATGATAAGATTCGCGCAAACAAGGCAAAAGAAGAAGAGATGGCAAAGACCCGTGAGCGGTTGGATGCCCAAATTGAGGCCTACAAATTGAAGGAGCGCGATGTTCAGCAACTGAGAGAGCAGCAATTGGTGCAATTGGAGAAGGTTGCAGGATTATCTGCTGCTGAAGCCAAGGCACAGATGTTAGAGAACATCAAGGTACAATCGCATACAGAAGGATTGACATTGGCGAAAAACATCGTGGAGGAAGCCAAACTGAGTGCCACACGTGAGGCAAAGCGGATTGTTTTGCAAACGATTCAAAGGACGGCGGCGGAAACGGCCATCGACAATACAGTAACCAGTTTCCCGTTGGAGAACGACGACGTGAAAGGTAGGATTATTGGGCGTGAGGGTAGAAATATCAAGGCATTTGAAGCGGCTACGGGCGTGGAGATTTTGATTGATGACACCCCAGAGACCATCGTATTGAGTTGTTACGACCCAATCCGCAGGGAAATTGCCCGTGTTTCTTTGGAGCGTTTGATTCGCGACGGTAGAATTCACCCAGCCCGCATTGAGGAAGTGGTTGAAAAGGTGAAGAAACAGGTGGAAGAGGAAGTGGTTGAGTGGGGTGAACGCACTGTGGTTGATTTGGGTATTACAGGGTTGCATCCAGAATTGATTCGCTACGTAGGTCGTATGCGTTTCAGAAGTTCATACGGACAGAATCTATTGAAGCACAGTAGGGAAGTGGCGCGTTTGTGTGCTACCATGGCTGCAGAAATGGGCTTGAATGTGAAGTTGGCGAAACGTGCCGGTTTGTTACACGATATTGGAAAATGTCCGGACAACGACGAGGAAACACCGCACGCTTTGTTGGGTATGAAAATTTGTGAAAAGTATGGTGAGCATCCTGAGGTGATCAACGCGGTTGGAGCACACCACGACGAGATAGAGATGACTTCGTTATTGAGTCCGGTGATTCAAGCTTGCGATGCGATTTCTGGTTCTAGACCTGGTGCTCGAAGGGGCGATGATCAATATGTGGAGCGTATCAAAGAAATGGAGACCATGGCTTTGAGTTACCCCGGTGTTGAGAAGGCTTATGCGATTCAGGCGGGCAGAGAGTTGCGTATCATCATGGCGGCGGAAAAATCAAACGATGAAAATGCCGATACTTTGGCATTTGAGTTGTCGAACCGCATCATGACAGAGATGCGATATCCTGGACAGGTAAAAATCACAGTGATTCGCGAGAAGCGCGCTGTGGGAATTGCAAAATAAATTGATCTCTGGTACGATGTACCTAACCATAGACTTTGGCAATACAGCATCCAAATATGCCCTCTTCACCGAAGAGGGCATATTGCATTCTCATGGGGTGTATAATGACGTTTCGGATTTTGTAGGCCGGGGTTTGAGGGGTTGCATTTTTAGTACGGTACGAAAGGAGGTACCATGGCTAACGGGTTTAGATTGTCCGGTTCATTTGTTCAGTAGCAGTATGTCGTTGCCCCTTAAAATGGGTTACAACTCTCCAAAAACGTTGGGGGCAGACCGATTGGCGGGGGTTTTGGGTGCGAAGTGGTTAATGGAGCGTGGAATGCCGAATTCTGCTTGTTTGGTGATTGATGCGGGGACTTGTATCACGTATGATTGGTTAACCGAGGAATCTGAATACTTGGGTGGTAGTATCTCTCCCGGGTTACATATGCGTTATTTGGCTTTGCATCAACAGACTGGAAAGTTGCCATTGGTAAGTCATGAAGTGTTTGACAACCCAGTAGGTCAAAATACCAACGAGAGTATTTTAAGTGGTGTACAGCAAGGGGTTTGGGGTGAATCACACCGACAAATTGCGTATTTCCTCGAAAAACACCCTAATGGGGCTGTATTTATTACGGGGGGTGATGCCTTATTCTTGGCGGAACAGCAGAAAACTAAGATATTTGTAGAGCCTCAGCTCGTCCATTACGGATTGATGCATGCCTTAAGTTATCATGAAACGCACTAACATCAGACTATTTTTCATCGCATGGATGACTTTGGGATTTTCTCAGGGGTATTCACAGTCTGCATCGGGGCAGAATTTGACCTTTTCACCATACAGCAATTTTGGTTTGGGTGAGTGGCTTGGAACAAACATGGTTCAAAACGGCAGCAATTTGCATACCCGATCCAGTGCATATTCCTACACAATGTCGAATCCAGCGACCTTGGGAAATTTATTTTTTACCACGCTTGATTTTGGTGGATCATTTAAATCCAGCACCATCATGGCGGGCAATCAAACACAAACGTATCGTGGCGGTGGGATGAACTACTTTAATTTGGCTTTTAGGACATACAATTACTATCATAGAACCCCATATTTTGATAGTGTTGCGATGCAAAAGCGAATTAAGACGACGCGCTATGGCATCAACTCTGCCATTTCTTTACAGCCGTTAACATCGGTAGGTTATAAATACGCCATTTCGGATTCTACGCCATTTATTAGCAAAACCACTCATTCGGGTTATGGTGGGGTCAATATGTTGGAATTGGCCAATGGTTTTCGCTTGGGTTCTCACGTTCATCTGGGTTACAGTATTGGTCGAGTTTTTGGTCAAATCAATGACCAAACAATATTTAGCATACCCGACTCAACGAATTTGAATGTTTTGGAAGATTTGAAATCCGTTTTGATTCGAGGCACGCAGCAGAAAGTTGGCTTTTTGGCAGATTTTAAATTGGATTCAACGTATCATTCATTTGGTGGTAGTTATCAGATGTATTCTGGGATGACGGGTGAGCAAACTCGGTTTACCAGAACCATGGAATTGTTTGGTTCTTACATTTCTGTGGTTGATACGATTACAAATCGTACATCGCCCAAACAGGCTTTTCAGTTACCAAACAGTTTTGGGTTGGGATATCAATTTAAATATCGGCAGGCTTGGACTTTGGCATTGGATTATAGGCAGCAAAATTGGCAGCAGATTGGTGCTATGTTTTTTGATGCGCAAAGAAAATACAAGGAGCGCAAAGACTATGGAATCACATTTACATTGCATCCAAATGATTTGAGGATTCAGGGTCGTAGGAAGATGCAATGGCCGGTTCGTGTGGGTGCGGTTTATTCGGAAACACAATATGCGTTTAATACTTCAAATGGGAATGTGCCATTGACTCAACAGCGTATTTTTGTTGGGTTTGGGATACCCATTGTACGCCGATATTACGACAATTCTTCATTAACCAGTTTGATACATGTCCAGTTAGATTATGTACAACGCGGAACCACTCAATATGGTTTAGCGCAGGAGAAATTTTTTAATGTCACTATGGGTTTACAATTGGGTGACATTTGGTTTCAGCGTAGAAAATTCGATTGACAAATGCGGTGGTTGTTGTTGGGTTTTATGTGGATGATTGTTTCGTGCACCGATTCGGCGAAGACATCGAATACAAAGAAAAAAAACAAGGAATTTTCAGCCCAAGAGTTTGCTGAGAAAGTGACCATTGAGTATACGGATTCGGGTTTGCTGAGGGCTAGGGTTTTTAGTCCAATTTTAACGGCCATCAAATCAAAATTGCATCCTTATGTGTTGATGAAACAGGGATTAAAGGTCGATTTTTACGACAAACAAGGCGTTTTGGAGAGTTATTTGACGGCGGAGTATGGTGCCAGTTATGCAGAAGAAAAGAAGGTGATAGTTCGAAGGAACGTGGAGATTTTGAATACCAAAGGAGAGACTTTAAATACAGAAGAATTGATTTGGGACCAAAATTCAGGGACCATCAGAACGGATAAATTTGTAAAAATCACGGGCAAGGATCAGATAACTACTGGAACGGGTTTGATTAGCAATCAATCTTTTACAGACTGGGAAATTATCAACTTTGCCGGTACAATAAACCTACCCAATGATCAAAAACCACATCCTCGCCCTCTTATCGCTGGTCGCGGCCGCTATTAGTGGCACGGAATCCATTTTACAATTTTACGCCACCGGCATTGTTTCGGGACCGGGTTGGTTGATGTTGTTCGTTTTTGCGGCGAGTTTTTATTTTTACATGCGATTCAAGAAAGCACGTAGAGAGATGATGCAACAAGGCAAACGCTAAATCTTTATCTTCGCAAGGCGTCATGAAAATCTCCATTGATTGGTTAAAATCCATCTTGTCAACCACGGCTACGGCCGATGAAATCTCCGATTTGCTATCTGTTTCGGGCTTAGAAGTTGAACACATTGAACCTTGGTTTAGTGCGGGCAATGGCTTGAAAGGGTTTGTGGTTGGTGAGGTGATCAGTTGTATGCCCCATCCCAATGCAGATCGGTTGCGGGTAACTACGGTGAATGTGGGTGGCGATGCGCTGTTGCCGATTGTGTGCGGTGCTCCAAATGTAGCCGCAGGTCAAAAAGTGGTGGTTGCGTTGGTAGGTACTGAAATTCACATGCCAGGCAAGGAGCCTTTTGTGATTGGCAAAGCGAAAATTCGCGGTGAGGTGTCGGAGGGAATGATATGCGCAGAAGATGAGTGCGGTGTGGGTAGCAGCCACGATGGTATTTTGGTGTTGCCCAGCGATGCTCGAGTGGGTATGTCTGCTGCGGAATATTTTGGCGTTGCTTCGGATGTTATATTGGAAATTGGACTCACAGCGAATCGTGGGGATGCGGCATCACATTTGGGAGTGGCTAATGATTTGGCGGCGTTGTTGAAACTTGACTTTCAGCGAATCAAGCATCAATCATTGCCTGAAAAGCCCAAGGGTAGGTCTGTGATTGTCTCTGATGCAGATTTATGTCAACGATATTTTGCTTTAGAATTTCAGGGAATTCAGTTGAGTGATAGTTTGGATTTTGTGAAGCATCGTTTGCGTGCCATTGGCATTGAACCGCGGAACAATGTGGTGGATACGACCAATTATTTTTTACATCATACGGGTCAGCCCATGCATGCTTTTGATGCGGATTTGTTGGAGGGTGATCTAATTGTGCGTTTGGCTTTGGCTGATGAAACCTTGGTGTTGTTGGATGGGAAAAGCATCAAATTGGATCCTCAAGATATTGTGATTGCCGATGCCAGCGGTGCGATAGCTTTGGCCGGGGTGATGGGCGGATTAAGAACGGCAGTTCATGCAAACACAAAAAATGTTTTATTAGAAGTTGCACATTTTCATCCAACCTTGGTTAGGAAATCAGCAAAACGACATCATTTGCACACGGATGCGAGCTTTAGGTTTGAGCGGGGGATTGATGTTGAGAATATGGCAAATGCGGCGACATTGGCAGGTATTCATTTGGTTGAACATTGTGGTGGGAATTGGATTGCGAATACTGAGGTGTTGACTGCTCAGATTGAAAACAGAAAAATCGCATTGAATGTAGATGCACTATGCAAATTCGCTGGACTAGAAATACCATCGGTTGAGATACGTAGAATTTTGGGGCAACTCGGTTTTGGCGTGAAAGAAACGAACAACCCATGGGAAGTGAGTGTCCCAGGCTGGCGAAATGACGTATCCATTGCTGTTGATCTGTATGAAGAAGTGATGCGAATTTATGGGTATGATCACGTTCCGATGGATGGTAAATTGCAAGCGACACTGGGAACGTTTGAGGGTATGGGACTTCGTAAATCTGAGAATCGAATGCGGCAGTATTTGATCAATCAGGGGATGTTGGAGGCTTCTACCAATTCTTTGCATCCAAGTGCATGGTATCCTGGGGTGGAGGATTTGGTTTATTTGAGTAACCCACTTAGTACAGATATGGATGTCATGCGGGCGTCTATGATTCCGGGACTGTTGCAGTCTGTGGCCTACAACATCAACAGAAAAGCCGAGTCAGTGCAACTGTTTGAAGTGGGTAGGACCTACAAAAAAACGACAAAAGGATTCAAAGAAATACCGATGTTGAGTATGGTTTTTTGGGGTTCAGTTCAGCCGGAGAGTTGGGAGAATAAGGTGAAAATGGTGGACCTATACCATGTTAAACGGAGGGTGATGGGTGTGTTACAGAGTCTGGGTAGCAATGCATCGCTAGAGAGTATTACGATTGAGCAAGCCCCCAAAAATTGGTTGTCGGCAGCGGAAATCAATGGCAGTGTTTGGTGTGTTGAGTTTCCGTGGAGGAAATTTATCAAACAGAAAGCAGAGGCGTTGAAAGTGGTATCGGCGCCCAAATATCCGGGCATGCGAAGGGACTTGAGTTTGGTAGTGGCTAAAGATCAAACGTTTGCCGAATTGGAAGGTGTGGTAAAAAGTGTCAAATTGCCATTGTTGCAGGACGTGCGTGTATTCGATGTGTTTGAAGGGAAACCTTTGGATGCTGGGCAGAAAGCGGTGGCTTTGAGTTTTCATTTTTTGAATGCGGAGTCAACGTTGACCGATTCAGAAGTTGATCGTTGTATGGATAAATTGATGAAGGCCTTTGAGCTTGCGGGTGCATCCATCAGAAAATAATTGTTTCAAGGGAAAATCAATAAATGGAATTGATCGGGCCCACGAGCAACAAAAATAATTCCTGGTTCTCGGGCTTGAATCGTCCATTGTCAAAATGGATTTCGATTTTAACGTTTCCCGGTTTTGTTGCGGCGGCAGGGTTTGGGCTCTTGAGCAATGGTGTCGACGTTTCCTCGGATTTATTGAGTCCCAATGAGGCATTTACATACATTCATTTTTCCGGGGCCTTGTTTGGATATGTTTTGGTTCCCCTAATATTTGTATTCGGTTTATTGTGGCAGAAGAAAATAACGAGTGTAGAAATGCCCATCTTATCGGATAGAAAGTGGGGTTTTTTGGGTGCGGTAGCTGGTGCGATACAAGTTTTTGTCATGACTTGGGTAGATGCGCCGGAGCGCGCAGGGAGGGAGCTCAAGAACCTCTTGAAGTATCTAGATAACGACACGGGTAATAAGCTTATCGACATGTATTTGGAGCGTTCAAACCATAGATTGGGTGTATTGGTTGATGAAATCCAATCCTATACGTTGGTTGTGCTGATGGGTTTGCTGCTGATGTATGGTTTTGTATGGCTGGGAAAAAAGTTATCGATTCATATGTGTGCTGCTGCTGCGGTGATAACGCAATCATTTATTGGCATGTTTCATTTGTATGATAAAATTCCGGTGGAGCAACAATTTACGAAGTCATTTGGATTGCCCTGGGGGAGATGGGGTTGCGATTGGCAGCAGCCACTCATATGGGGTTTTCTATTATATGGCGGCGGACTTTTGGCTTTGATTTATTGGGCGCGGCGCGCAGAAAGGGCTCATTCTCATGCTGAATTGTTGGGTGGATTGGCGTTGGGCATAACGGTGCCAATGGTGGGACTTTTGATGTAATCACTTATTTATTTATATGTTCTATTTTCGCACAATGGAACTGACCAGTGTACTTTATGAGAAACGCGGCAATGCGGCGCACATCACCTTAAACCGTCCGGATGTATTCAATGCTTTTGATGAAACCCAGAGCTATGACTTACAAGCGGCATTAAAGGAGGCGAACAAAGATGCCGAAGTGCGTGTTGTTGTTTTAACGGGTGCCGGGAAGGCTTTTTGCAGTGGTCAGGATTTGAAAGCCATCGCGGGGTCGAAAAATAGATCATTGAGTGATTCTTTGTATAAGCGATACAATCCCATCATAAAAGCGATGCGGGAAATGCCAAAACCCATTATCGGAAGAATCAATGGAGTGGCAGCGGGTGCGGGCGCATCATTGGCGTTGGCATGTGACTTTATTGTTGCAGTAGATACGGCATCGTTCATTGAAGTTTTTGTAAACGTTGGTTTGGTCCCAGATTCGGGATCTTCGTATTTTTTACCCAAAGCAATTTCACCGGCGCGTGCTTTTGAAATGGCGACGATGGCCCCCAAGGTGAGTGCGGAAAAGGCGTTGGAGTGGGGGTTGATCAACCGTGTTGTGGGTGCGGATTTATTGGATGAGGAGGTGAACAAAATTGCTGATTATTATGCCCAGGCACCTACAATGGCCATTGGTATGATCAAGAAAATGCTCAATAAGGCTGGGCATTCAGATTTGCAGACAATGCTTCAATATGAAGCCTACTGTCAAGAAATTGCTGGCCGATCCAATGATTATCGAGAAGGGGTATCGGCATTTAACGAAAAGAGAAAGCCTGTTTTTAAAGGAAATTGAGGGCGACTTTCTTTCAAAAGACGTAATTTGCATAATCTATGGGCATTTTTCATTGTTTCATTCAGCGCATTGCTTTTTTGGCGCTATGTTTATTTGGCTTTACTTTAACAGATGTGAACGCACAAGGCGTTGAAAATTCACATTTGAATGAGCCTTGTGGATTTGCTACTGTTTTGGACCAATTAGAAGCTCAGTATCCTGGCTTCAAAACAAATTTTGATGCGCAGACGATGAAATTGGTAAAGTCTAATCCTGTTATCGAATCCAGAAAAAAGCGCATTACAGATACCATTTTTTACTATGATACGATTTACACTGTGCCTGTGGTTTTTCATGTGCTTTATAATGTTGCCAATGAAAATTTGAATGATTCGCTATTAATTTCTCAAATTGAGGTATTGAATAGAGATTTTAATCGTAAAAATCCAGATACTGTCAAAACGCGCGGAATTTTCAAGTCGAGGGCGGGTTCGGCAAGGATTCAATTTGTGTTGGCATCGGTGGATCCAAATGGCATGGCAACAAACGGTATGATACATAAGCCGACCACCAAAACCACCTTTGGCTCTAATACGGGTCAATTGGCTGATTTGATGAAGGCCTCAGCTACTGCAGGTGATGACGCATGGGACCCAACAAAATATTTGAACATTTGGGTTTGCGATTTGAGTGTGAATAACCAAGACAATCTATTGGGTTATGCTTTTCCCCCATATGGTCATCCATCTTGGACGAGTGGATCTTGGGTGGCCGACAACAGGCAGGGAGTGGTTTTGCACTATAAAGTGGTAGGGCGGAATAATCCACGAGCCACGGGTGTAATAGCGACTGCAAATATGGGTAGATGCGCAGTTCACGAAGTAGGTCATTATTTTGGGTTAAGGCATATTTGGGCTGACGACCAAAACATGGTGAACAAATGTACTTTGGATGATTATATCGATGATACTCCAGTGCAAGGCATTGGAGCGGGTTTTACTTGCAATTTGGGTGCTAATACTTGTATTGAACCCAAAAATGATATGCCTGATATGTTTGAAAACTACATGGATTACTCAACCGAGGCATGTCAGAACATTTTTACCAAGCAACAAGTATCAATGATGCGAAAGTCAATTACGGACTACCGTATGGATTTGCCAATCAAAATGGAAATCGTGACCAAGATGCGCATATTTGATACAATTGTGTACAACGATATTTTGATCTACCCCAAGTCAAACCTGAAAAAAGTCATGGTGGAAGTTAAAAATGAGGATGTTTTGGATCAATTAGAGGTTCAGTTCTTTTCGATGTTGGGTCAATCAATGACGGATCCAATTGCGATAAAGAAAAATGAAACACTTATTGACACGGAGTCGTGGTCCAGTGGTTTCTATGTTGCAAGGCTACTGCGCACTAGCGATGGAAAAGTCATTCGCAAGCAGAAGTTTTTTGTGGAGTAATTGGGTTAATGCTTGGCTCTACTCGAAAACCAAATTGAAATGCGTTGACCTGAGATAAAAAAGGCCGCGATAATAATGAAATTGGCAATTAGAATGCCATTTACATCTGTTTTATTAAAACAGGATGCATTGATAATAAAAATACTGATATTAAAAATGAGTAAAGATACTGTAGTTGTGAAGTGATTTAAGCCAAAACCAAGAAGTTTGTGGTGCAAGTGTTTTCTGTCTGCAGTAAAAGGCGATTGACCCTTAGCAAGGCGTAAAGTAAACACTCTTAACGTATCCAATAGTGGGTAGCAAAGTGCAACCAAAGCAAACAATGCGCGATTCATATTGTAGGGTATTGAAACGGCGTTTTGAGAGTTTAGAAGATAACCAACGAGCAGTACAATTGTTAATCCTAAGAAAAGAGATCCGGTATCACCCAAAAACATTTTTCTTGAATGACTGAAATTAAAAAAGTAAAATGGGAGTAAAATAACGCTGGATAAAACACAAAAATCAAAGATGCTTGATTGCGTGTATTGAAATGCACTTCCAATCAAGAGAAAAGCAAAAATTGCAAAAGTCGTTGCCAAACCATCAACACCATCAATCAAGTTGTAGGCGTTAATCACTACAATAAAAACAAAAGAGGTGAAGACAATAGAGGCAATTTCACCAATTTGGTATAAGCCTAGAACACCATAAAAGTTATCAATTCTAAAGTTTGGAAGCGCAATTGCTAATGAGATCGCGATAATTAATTGTCCCCAAAATTTGGTATTTGCTCTTACGTGTTTTATGTCATCGATTACTCCGATTAAGAAAAAAGTTAAATAGGATATGATGATTACAGGGGAGTTAAATTCCGAGGGACCCACCAGTAGCAGTGTTAAAAATGAAATGATAAAGATGGAAATACCGGCAGTTCTCGGAACGATGCGTGTGTGAGATGACCTATCACCTGGAACATCAAACCAACGATACTTGAACGACAATTTGAGCATAGATACCAATCCAATCACCGACAAAATAAGGGCCGAGAATAATATGATTAAATTGTTTGATTCCATTCTCAATGTATGCGATCTGCTATTGTTACTATTAAAAGTACTACAAAATTATATTGAATTTGCAGGTAAAGGAAATATTCTTTGTCAATTGGTTAAGTTGATTTATGAATTGGTTTAATTTTTAGTCTGGCAATCCAATAATCAATATTCCTTGAAGTACTTTTGCAACTATGTGTGGAATCAATGGTATTTTGGGAAAATTTGATTTAAACCAATCGCGCCAATGCGTTGAGTCCATGAATAATAAAATGGCGCATCGGGGCCCTGATGCGGACGGCGTCTATCAAGGTGGCAACATCACTATGGGACATCGCAGGTTGTCGATTATCGATTTAGATGAACGTGGAAATCAGCCTATGCTCAGTTCTGATGCTCGGTTTGTGATTGTATTTAATGGAGAAATATATAATTTTCAAACGCTCAAAAGTGAAGTTGCAGATTATCCCTTTGTGAGTTTAACTGATACCGAAGTCTTGATTGCACTTTTTATCAAACATGGCGCTGCAATGCTTCAGAAATTGGAAGGCATGTTTGCCATCGCTATTTGGGACAATCAAGAGAATCGCTTGTTTCTTGCCCGCGATAGATTTGGAAAGAAGCCCGTTTATTATTGGAAAGGTGAGGGGCAATTTGCCTTTTCTTCGGAGGTGCGGTCACTCATAGCAAGTCAGCTGTTTACTCCCAAATTGCATGTAGAATTATTGCCGGAATTCCTTCAGTATCAAACGGTCTTTGACCCATTTACCTTGGTAAAAGATGTATGTCAGTTGGGCGGTGGTCAGTACGCTTTTGTAGAATTAAATGATAGTGGGGCGATCCAATTTGATACTTTTGATTACTATGTAAGGGGTGAGGCCATCGTTTCAGACAATAAGATCTGCAGTTACCAAGAGGCTATACGTGAGACGCGTATTTTGTTTGACGGGGCTGTGGCAAAGCGGCTGGTATCAGATGTGGATTTTGGTGCTTTTTTGTCTGGAGGCGTTGACTCGAGTGCTGTAGTGGCGGTCATGTCGAAATATCTGCATTCACCGGTAAAGACTTTTCATGTGTATTTCGACGAATCTGATTTTTCAGAATTAAAATATGCAGAAATGGTGGCGAAGAAATTTAAAACGGACCACACGAATATATTAATTACGCCAGAGAGTTTTTTGGAAGAGGTTTTGCCGGCGCTGGAAGCGATTGATCATCCAAGTGCCGACGGGGTAAATACCTATGTGGTTAGCAAGTATACGCGTGCTGCAGGCATAAAGATGGCTTTGAGTGGTTTGGGGGGAGATGAAATTTTCGCGGGGTACGATGTTTTTAAACGTCTGGCGGAAATTCGTAAACTGCGGAAATTCGGATTGCTTCAAATATGGGAAAAACTGCCCGTTTCGCTTCGTTCTTCATTTATTAAGAAGGGCAAAATGGCAGAATTAATGGCGTTGCCATTGCTGGATGTGGCGAGTGCATATGCCTTGTTTCGGAGATTTTTCTCAAACGCAGATTTACAGCAGTTTGGCTTAAACAATGATCATAAAACGCATTGGTCGATTGGATTGCGAGAAGACAATCTGACCTCATGGATTGGCAATGAAGAGATAGAACGATACATGAAGCCGGTATTGTTGAGGGATGCGGATCAAATGAGTATGGCACATTCTTTAGAGGTTCGGGTTCCATTTTTGGATCATAAACTCACAGATTTTGTCATGAGTTTGCCTGATCAATTCAAGCCACATCGACCAGGAAAGAAATTGTTGATTGATGCGATGGGTGAAGATTTGCCAAGAGAAATTTGGGACAGAAAGAAAATGGGTTTTGTTTTTCCATGGAAATCATGGGTCAATGCCGAGTTGAAAAACACCGTAGATCAAGGTTTGGCGGTTGTGGAAGAGATACCCAAATTGAGACCTATGTTGGCTGAACTGAGGAAATCACAGCGATTGAGTGAAAACGTGCACTGGCATAAGTTGTGGCTACTGTCAACATTGGGCCATTGGATGAAGAACAATAACATTGAAGCCTAGTAGTAATCTATGTTAAAAATATCCATAATTACTGCCGTTTATAATCGAGAATCCACCATAGAGCGCTGTGTGCTTAGCGTGCTTGAACAGAAGTATTCAAATATTGAGTACATTGTTGTTGATGGAAAGAGTACCGATGGCACAATGACGATTCTAACAGGGTATTCAGATAGGGTAACTAAAATGGTATCGGAAAAAGATCTCGGTATTTATGATGCTTTGAATAAGGGTTTGTCTATGGCAACAGGCGATGTCATTGGGTTTTTACATAGCGATGATTATTTTGCGAACAATACAGTAGTTGATACAATTGCCAATGCTTTTAGAGACGGCGATACTGATTTGATTTATGCAGATTTGGATTTTTTTCATCAGAACACGCCCGATAAATCAGCTCGTTTCTTTAGTTCCTCCTTTTTTAGGCCATGGATGATGCGATTTGCCTTGCAGCCAGCCCATCCCACGGTTTATGCGCGAAAAGCTTTATTTGATCGCGTTGGGAATTTTAATTTGAACTATAAAATCAGCGCAGATTTTGATTGGTTATTGCGCAGTTTTGTTTTGGCAAAATGTAAATCCCAGTATTTAAAATCGACGTTTGTAAAAATGCAAATGGGTGGAGCGAGTACTGGCGGGATGAAAGCGATGATTAACCACAATGCTGAGGATTTAAAAATTCTCAAATCCCATGGGATTTATAGCAATTGGATCTTTGTGGTGTTAAAATACACGTACAAGATTTTTCAATTGCGATTCTAAAGTTCCTTTCTCAGGCGGGCTACGGGGATGCCGAGTTGCTCACGATATTTTGCAACTGTTCTGCGGGCGATGTTGTACCCTTTTTCTTTGAGTAAGTCCATTAAAGCCTCGTCTGTGAGGGGTTTGATTTTGTCTTCTTGACCGATGGCGTTGCTCAGGATTTTTTTGATTTCGCGGTTGCTGACTTCCTCGCCATCGTCGTTTGTAAGACCTTCAGAGAAGAAAAATTTCAATGGAATGATACCAAAATCGGTTTCAACGTATTTGCTGTTTGCCACACGAGAAATGGTGGAAATATCCAGCTCAACTTGGGTTGCAATGTCTTTTAAAATCATTGGTTTGAGCTTGGTCTCGTCGCCGCCTTCAATAAAGAATTCATGTTGACGTTGAACGATGGCTTGCATGGTTTTCATCAGGGTATTTTGACGTTGTTTTACGCTGTCGATAAACCATCTCGCTCCATCTACTTTCTGCTTAATATACTGCACAGCATCGCGAAGCTGCTTTTCTTTGTGTGGGCTGTTCTCGTAGGCCTTCAAGGTTTCAATGTAAGAAGCACTTAAGCGCAGTTCCGGCGCATTTCTTCCGTTTAGACGAACTTGGAGCACACCGTCGTCGTTGGTCACGGTAAAATCTGGTACAATGTATTGTGTTTTGCCACTGACGCTTCCTGTTTCTCCGGGTTTCGGATTGAGTTTCAGGATCTCATTCATTGCTGCTTTGAGTTGCTCGTCGTTGATCTTGAGGCTCTTTTTTATTTTGTCGTAGTGCTTCTTTGTGAAGGCATCGAATTGTTCAGAAAGCAGTTTTTCAGCCAGGTCGATGGCGGGATTATCGCCGTAATCTTTTTTATACAGCTGAAGCAAAAGGCATTCTTGTAGGTCACGCGCCGCAATTCCTGGTGGGTCAAAATTCTGAATTTTGATCAACAATCGTTCGAGTTGCGCCTCGGTGGTCATTACGTTTTCGTTAAAGGCCAGGTCGTTTACAATGCTGCGCAATTCACGGCGGAGATATCCATCATCTTCGATGGAACCGATGAGGTGGTAGACGAGTTCTAGTTCGCGGTCTTCAAAAATGGCGCGGGCTTGTTCATAGAGATATTCGTGGAAGGTGCTTTGGGCGGCAAGAGGCATTTCGCGGTGCTCATCGTTGCTATAGTCTTCACCCATGCGGAAACTTCCGTAGTCGTCATCGCCGCCAGCGCGGAGCAGTTCATCCACATTGATATCTTGGCCATAATCGTCATAGGCATTGTCTATTGTGGGCTCTTCCGGAACGGAGTCTTCCGATGCCGATTCGGGTTTTTCTTTGCGATCGTCGTTGTTACGATCGTCGTTGATTCGATAATCAATGGCCTCATCTACACCTTCCAAATTTTCCAGAGCGGGATTGTCGAGCAGCTCCTGCCCCACTTTTTCCTCAAAGTCTTGTGTATTCAGTTGTAGCAGCTTAATAAACTGGATCTGTTGGGGACTCAGTTTTTGAAACAGCTTCTGCGATAACTCTTGTTTGAGGGCCATATCACAAATATAGGAAATTTTGCCCTTTTAACAAATATCGTGCCATAATTTTTGAAGCCCTTTTCTTATCTTTGCGTTGCAAGCATTTTCAATCGATCATAATAATCAAAGAGCCAACATGGGAAGACAAGATTTCAGTTCAAAAGGGTTAAGCATTCAGCACCTTCAATCGCACATCAACGAAGAGGTTGTTTTGCGAGGATGGGTATCAAACAAGCGAGAGGGCAAGGGGATTGTTTTTGTGATTTTGCGCGACGGTACGGGCTATGTTCAGTGCGTGGTTACAGCGGAAACGGCGAATGAGCAGTATTTGGAGGTGGCGCAAACGTTGAGTTTGGAGACCAGTGTTGAGTTGCGGGGATTGTTAAAGGCAGACGAGAAGCAGCTGGGTGGTGTTGAATTGCAGGTAACGGCGCTCACTGTGGTTGGAGTATCCGAAAATTATCCGATTGCCAAGAAGGAGCACGGGATTGAGTTTTTGATGGATCAGCGACATTTGTGGTTGCGCAGCACACGTCAGTGGGCGATCATGCGTATTCGTAATACAATTATTTACGCAATTCACGAGTATTTCCAGGGAGAGGGATTTGTGCAGATGGATGCCCCCATATTCACCGGGAATGCCTGTGAGGGGACGAGTACATTGTTTGAAACGGATTTTTACGGGGATCAGGCTTTTTTGAGTCAGAGCGGTCAGTTGTATGGTGAGGCGATGGCGATGGCCATGGGAAAAATTTATACGTTTGGTCCTACTTTTAGGGCGGAGAAGTCTAAGACGCGCAGGCATTTGTCTGAGTTTTGGATGATCGAACCCGAGATGGCGTTTCATGATATTTTTCAAAACATGGATTGTATCGAAGGCTTCTTACAGCATGTTTTGAAGCGGGTTTTGGAGAAATGCAGGGGTGAATTGAACACCATTGGCCGGGATGTTTCTGTATTGGAATCGAGTTTGGGTGAATTTCCAAGGATGACATACGACCAAGCGGTGCGCATCATCAAAGGAGAAGAGGGTGTGAACGGTGTGAATAGTATTGTGAGTTTGGAGGATGAGTTGAAGCGTTGCGAGGCATTGTTGGTTTCGTTGGATGCCGAAATCGCCGAGAGAGAGGCAAAGATTGCTGTCCCCGGAATGAAAAAGGGAGAAATCAATTTTCATCAGACCAAGATTACGCAATTGAAACAGGAAAAATCGGATGTAGAGGAAGATTTAAGAAATATTCCGCAATGGATTCAGAGTGCGAAGAATTTCAAATACGGGGAGGATTTTGGTGGATCGGACGAAACGGTGATTACCCGATTGTTTGACCGGCCGGTCATGGTTTACGATTGGCCCCATGAAGTGAAGGCGTTTTATTTGAAGAGAAATCCTTCAGATTCTCGTTTTGCCCGGGGTGTGGATGTTTTGGCTCCAGAAGGATACGGGGAAATTGTAGGTGGCGGCGAAAGAGAGACAGATTTGGAGTTATTGAGATCAAAAATTGTGGAGCACGACTTGCCCATGGAAGCTTTTGAGTGGTATTTGGATTTGAGGCGCTACGGTTCAGTCCCTCACGCAGGTTTTGGATTGGGATTGGAGCGATTGGTTACTTGGGTGTGTAAATTGAAGCATGTTCGAGAAAGTATACCATTCCCGAGGATGTATGGCAGACTGACACCTTAAGTTTTGCGTGTGAAACGATGATTTTGGAGCGCAAATCACCCTGTGTTAGCTCGATTTTATCGACCAAATTACCTGATTAGCAATGACTTAAAAAAAAATTGTCGTTTTCCACATTTTGTTAACATTTAAACAAACTTGTTGGTATATTTGTGGTCCCTATGAGCACAACTACACGACAATTGATCTTACAACGATGCTTTGAAGCGATTCAAGCAAAGGGTTTCGAGACCTTGCGCACAGACAAAGAGATAGCGCGATTGAAAATTACAAAGGGAGCTTTTTATCATTATTTTCCAAACAAATCGGAGTTGGGATATGCCGTTGTAGATGAGGTAATGTTACCATTCTACGAACAAAAATGGGCGTCGTTAAATAATATCGAATCGGGTATTGCCGCTGCGATAAATGCCATTTTTGAGAATGAAAAGGCAAAAGCCACAGAGACTTCGATCAAACGGGGTGATGTATTGACAAATATGATTTTGGAAATGAGTCATTCCGATGATTTATTTCGTCAGAAATTGGAAGCGGTGAATGAAGTCCAGGTTCGCATTTTGCAAAAAGCGATCATGGCGGGTCGCGTTGCGGGGGAATTAAAGAATCAAACAGATGCAAGGTCAATGGCATTGTTCATTATCGGGCAGATGATGGGTTGTTATACCATTGGAAAAGTTCGTGCATCCAAGGATACTTTTATTAGTATGATTAGCACCTTACAGAAGCAGGTGAAAGAATCGTTGGTGATGGATTCTGCAGTATTGGAAAAGAGCGAATCCAGCGCAGCCATTACTGCGAGTGCGCCGGCGAGTTATCCAACTCTGGGATCGGTAAGTTCAAATAAGATTGTTGAGGAAGAAAAAGCGTCTCGCGGGGGTTGGTTTAATCGTAGCAGATAAATCAATGCGGTGTGACGATGTGGTCACATCTTAAAACAAGGATTCAAGGATATCCGCAGGTTGTTAGTTGCCTCATTGCGGACCCAAGAAACAAATAGCTCATAAAAAGAAAGGGCTTCCGTGAGGAAGCCCTTTCTTTTTATGTCGTTTGAAACAAGTGTATTTGTTTT
>CAZZKP010000006.1:0-32009 GCA_964654675.1 uncultured Bifidobacterium sp.
AATCGAACCCCATTTTGCCAAACAAAGTGTTCACATTTTCACATTCAATCCAATAACAAAGCTTCTGCCTGGGGCGGGCAAAATGCCAGGGCCTAAGTAATTATTGACTCTCCGATTGAAATAGGTACTATTCTCTACGTTATTGACCCCCAATGTAATTTGATAACGCGTTCTCCAATCATACAAAAAGTTCATATCAATCACATGATAGGAAGGAATCTTACCCACGATTCCATCCGATCTATAGATGGTATTGTTGGCATCGGAAACCATCTCACCCGTGGATGAGTACAACAACGAAAGCACAATCCGCTTGGACTTATAGTTCATCCCAGCACGAAAAATATAATCTGGAACATCCTCCACTTTGTTGCCCGAAATATCCAAATTGTTTTGTCCCACAACCACCGTCCCTTTTTGATATCGCGCATGATTCAATGCATAAGAACAAAAGACGTTTATATCATTTTTTGAAGATGCATCCAGTAATTTTAGTATGTGAAAATCCAACATCGACTCTAAACCCGTGGTAAGCGCATCCCCGATATTCGTACGATAAAAATACTGCGTTCCATCCGGCTTCAACAACGTCAAATTCCCAATTCTATTTCCATAAAACAACCGAAAGTAACTGATATCGAAACGAACGACATCCCTGTAATTCCCCCTCAAACCCAAATCAAAATTGTACCCTTTGGAATCTCTCAATTGCGGATCCACTTCCATCAATGTCGCCGAAGGAATCAAATCAGAATGCAAAATGGGACGATAGGCACTCGAGTAATTTGAAAACAACTCCAAATTCTTACCCAACGAAAATTCACTGCCAATCCCTTTCATCAGAAGATTCCTATCGCGATTGTACCGTGTATCAATCCTCATAAATTTGGTCAAATCCCCGGTCATCTGAGAATTGATGTGATCAAACCTTAGCCCAGGAGAAATCGACCATCGAGAAGTGAGCCTCCATAAATTTTCAATAAAAACGCCCTGGTTTACTGTCCGAAACAACAAATCTATCCCATAACCCGGCTGCGTTAAAGAGATATCGTAATCCGAATTCACCGTCCCCTTGCCAAATTGCTTTCGCACTGTATTGGAACGAGACAATTTACACCCCGATGTAAAAACCTGCTCTTTCCCGAACAATTCATACCGCCGCACAAACCGAGCATCTGTGGTCATAGAATTGTAAAAATCCCTATCCACCTGTCGCGGATTTAAAGTCCCCAACTTGGTATTGATCGAATCTACAACCAAAGGACTGGCAATGAAAGCCACACTGTTTCTCTGGCCCGCCAAAACGTAAGATTTCACAATGAGCGATGTCTTGGCATTGATTTCCGACTTAACAACAAATGCGGGAATGGTAATATCGGGGCTGTAATAATTGCGTTGCCGAAGCGATTGTCTTGGGTCCGCTGCGTATTGCGACTCGGTTAATCCACCCGCCAATTGGATCGTGTAGGCCATGCTCGACACTTCAAAACCGATTGCGGTCCGCTTGAACAACTGATAATATACCGAACCATGCCCCGCAAAAAAATCATACCTCGAATTGGGTCGCCAACCATTGGAGCCGCGATAGTTGAAATAGCCCCAGTATCGCCATTTTCCCTTTTCACCGCCGAGCGAAGCAAAGCCACTCAACAAACCAAACGACCCCACTGAAACATTTGTCTGGCCCCCTAGCCCATTCACTTTAGCCACATCAGGCCCCTTGAGGATGTAATTTATCATACCCCCATACTGTGGGCCATACTGTAAGGCCGCCGAACCTTTCACCACTTCGATTTTACCCACCGCTTCCATTGGAGGATTGTAATGGACCTCTGGGTAACCGAACAAATCGGAATTGACATTGATTCCATTTTGGTTGACATTGAACTCCATTGAGCGATGCGGATTTAGTCCTCTCGATGCGATATTGACTTGAACCCCTGAGCCATCCATTTCCATGGCCGTGATGCCGGGAACCTTTGCAAAAATTTGGCGTGCATTATTTTCCGTGAGATTGGCCGCCAGATTTTCCAAGACGATCAAGTGATATTTTTTGCCCGACAGAATGGAAACCCCCTTAAAATCCGGCAAATCGTGAATGGATTGTTGCAATCGATGACCATAAGAATACACTTCAACCCGCTTCAAGGTAGACAAAAGAGTATCCCAACCCAAGGACGTATCCTTCTGCGGAATAAGCAATGAGTCGGCGCGCCCCCTCGTTTGGGCACTGCAAACCAATGCCATCGAAAAGAAGAAAATGAATGAAAAAAAAGCTCGAATCATTCCCCGCTTCTTTCTAGGCATACCAATTCAGTGACAATCAAAGTCTCGAAATCCGTTCGAATCAATAAACCAACACCTTTTTGGTCGCCTTCAAATCCCCCTTTGTAACCACCACCAAATAGACGCCTGGATTCCAATTTTCTGTATGAAAATCGATGGATTGATGCTGCACAATCCCGCGAGAATCAACCATTCCACCAATTACATTAAACACCTCTACCCTCGCATTTTCCAAGCCTTCCCCTTCCAAACTGAACTTATTTGTGGCGGGATTGGGGTACACATTGATGGTATTTTCAAAATCCAATGATGTGGAATTCAGCGCATAGTTGGTTGTGAAATTGTATTCAAAATAACTTCCAAAATCCGCATTAAACGTTTTGATCAGTGCATTGGTGGTGGCATTTCGCAAACGAGCGAACCCTGTGCCTTGGGCCGTATTTGCCCACCAATACAAACCATCCAACCCATAATCGTTCACAATCAACTTATAGCAACCGTTGAGATTGAATGGGTAAACTGTGGTTTTATTGGCCACGGTAAACGTATCGTGGAGGACCACTTTCCCATCTACATCCAATAAGGTTATTGCATTTTCCGAAGGATTGTTGTTGGTTCTGAACTCTATTTTAAAATTGGCTGGCAAAACATCGGGTATAGCCACCGCGGTCTCGGTTGTACTGTTCAAAGGATAGGCATCCGGCTGACCGTTGACCTCAGAAATTTCGCAATGAAAAACATTGTTTGATGGCAACATCCCATTGTCCCACAAACTCCATGTTGGCAAAGTAATACTCAGCGTGTCCAACGAAGCCAAATTACCCGCCCAATGCCAAACTTGCTTCACCGAAGCGTTGTTGGCCCAATAGGTAAATTTGATGGTCTTTAATGCCGTTTTACCCGTGTTTTGAACCAAAATCACCGGCTGTGAACAAATGGGATTGGTTTTGGAATATTCATAGTCCTTGGTTGGCTTAACCACTTGCAAAATCTTGGCGTCCAAATCAAAATTCAAATCGCCATACGACACCAATTGATGGGCCACAATATACCTATAATCGCCTGATTTCGTCGGTTGAGAAATTTCATAATCTATGGTTTCTGTTTTGCCCGGCGTAACCCAAGAGGTGATTTCATGCTCAATCAATTTTGATCTCAAACCCGGACACCAACCCTGACGTGGGATCAACCAAGTACCGCCTTGGGCAATCATCGGATTCACCGAACAATCCACCACTGAACTCCAACTGGCAGATTTTCCCGCCGCTTTGATGGTATGGGTAATTGGACCTCCGTTCTGCTCAAATTCACCGTCCGAACCGTGCCCCGTGATGGTAGAGCGCATTTTAAACGATTTGGCATTGGGCAGCAAGTCAACATTCATGGGAGCGAAAACAGAATTATTTAAAATGCTATTGATGCCCGGGCCTCCCAAGCGTGCACCACCCTGCCAAAGCTGATTGAACTCCAAAACAGGTCGCGCCGGAGTCCCCACGATAAACAAAAACTCCATCTCCATTTGTTCCTGATTCTGTCCGCCCATCGCCACAATCAACCGCTTATTGTCTTTCAACAAAGGCGCAAAATCCGTCATATCAAAATACCAATTCTTCCCTGTCATCCCCAAATCCAAATTGATTCCATAGGGCGTAACAAACGACACCAACTCATTGTACCAGGGGAACCGAAGGGAGTAACTCAGGCTCGACACATCGATGGAACCTTGTGACTTATTGACGATGGAGTCCTTCAACTTACCGTTATCGCCGTTGTAAACCCATGATTTACGGGCTTCAAACAAAGAAAAACTCGAATCGATTTTTAACACATCATGCGTTACAATTTGGGATTTTGCATTGTCGATCACCTTATATCGATCGATGCTGTTGGGGTTCCTAACAATTGAATCCCTTTGTAAAATGCTGTTTACCGTTTTGTTGTAGGTCCCTGACAGCAAAGTGATGTTGGGTTTTTCGGTATAGGTTTGGAACATCCGATTCAATTTATCACCGCGATCATAGGTCCATTGGGTATTGTTCCCATTTGACACCTTCCCCTGCGCTGCATCAGAAAACGATTTGCCTTTCCCCTCGTTCATGGGGTAATAGGCCACCAAACTCGCATATTGGGGATGGCTATTATCGATGGAACGATTCATCCAATCTTTCACTTCCGTTGCCGACAGTGCTTTGTTCCAAATGCTCAATTCGTTGATTTTCCCTTTGTAATTGTTTTGCAAATTCTGATCTTTCCCCAAAATGAGATTCATGATCGATAGTGCCTTGGTTTTGGCCGTACCTGAGAGCCAGAGGGTTCCATTGACGTACACCGACATGTTTCCGGTGCTTGCATTTTTGGTAAAGACCCAGTGGTTCCATTGGCCTTTGTATTCCGATGCCGCTGCCGCTTTGTTGATGCGATCAAATCCGCCCGCAGCAAATCCACAATCAAAATAAATGTTGGCATCGGACCATGGGAAGTGGATGTTGAGCTGACGTTGATTGGGATCCGTGGCCCAACCATAAATCACCGATGTATTGGTTGGCAATGAAGTGGAATCGCCCATGGCCCAAAAAGCGATGGAAATTTCATTTTTTATGGACGACAATTTTGATGCTTCAATTGCGATGTGACCGTTGGAAGAAAAATCCACTGCGTAGTTATTGTTTGTAGACATCAAGCAAGTTGTGGTATCGGCATACCCTTCGAGAACCACAGGGTTTGATCCCACCGAGTTGGTGAATGAAAATTCTATCAGCACATTGCTCTTTCCATCCCAATTGAACGGCGTATGAAACACGATTTTATTGTCGCCTACCACAAAATTGTATGAATTGCGATAGGTCTCTGTAAAACCTGTCAGCACAGGCGCATTGGCATCCAATTTGGCCATTGCAGTATGCTGCATCTGTACTTTGAAGAAATTCGCAGTGCCTCCACCGAGTGCTTTGAGCACAAAACCTTGGATATCGCCAGCAGTAAATCCCGCCGCCAGCAATTCTTGGGCGCGATACAAAACTTGTGTTTTACCGGATTGTTTGGCCGTATTCAGCGCTTTATAGATACCCAAATTGCCATTGCCCACCGTATATTTTTTTTCGTTGGACACCGAATTGATTGTCACCGATTTCAATCCATAATCGTAATAGTCGCAAACGGGGTTTCTGGTGTAATTAAATACAGACCCTGAAAAGTTTGAAATGACATATTTGGGCGCAGTTTGAGGCAAAGTTTCAACTTTGCTCGAATCCACCAAAAAGGTATTGCAAGAATAATCCCATTCGCCGCAGCCCTTGTTTCTATTGGTCCCATCAGAAATCAAACCATTTTTGCAACGCAAATTGTACCGCAAAATGATCTTTTCAAATGTGAGATTCCCCTTGGGGAAATAGGCCATCGTATCTCGGGTATTGGAAGCATAATGAAACGTCTTCACCCGAAGGGTATCGCCCGGTTTCTGGGCAAAAATCCGCGAAGGAAAAAATGACAAAACAACTATGAAGGCAATCGCGATTTTGGGTAGTATAGTTCTCATCAAAAAGAAGTCATAAATGGTTTGGATTCAAAAGTAGCACCTTCGCAACCGCTTTCCAAATGATAGTTTTTTTGGATCCGATGTTGAAATTGCGAATTTACAAGGTGATTCGAATGGGCAATAAAAGCACTCATTACCCCAAAAAAACAGCCAAATTACTCCCCAACATTACACCATTTCCCAGTTTTCACAATACTCTCTTGGGATGTGTGGGCTATGATTTTGTAAGTGTAAATGCCTTTTGCCATTTTCAACCCGGGGACACCCGTATTTTCCTCCGATTGGTAGATCAATTTGCCTTGAATGTCGTACAGTTCTAACGCATCAAAGTGCCATGCGTTTGAGACAAGTTTCAACGACGATGTAATTTTTGCTTCCTCGTTGAATTGAGTGACCCCTGAAACATCCCAAACGGATATTTTCTTGGTATACTCTCCATAGCAACCATTCTTATGAAAGCTTCGCGCAGAAACCTTGTAATCGGCTATTTTATTATCAAATTGCCGTGTAATTGGATTTAAGAGCGATGTATCAGCTTTGTTTCCCGTGCCAAAAGACCACCATACACGGGAGGAATTTGTATTGGCAGTAAACGTAAATGATGTCATTGGCAACCTGACCACGGTGTCGGGACTTACCGTATAACTAATGGGTAAAGTATCTTGAATCCGCAGCACGAAATTGCCGTCGGCATAACAATACTTTGACGATTCTACGCGAATTGCAACCTTACCAACCGCCACCCTAGGGTTAAACACACTGCTGTTTTTATCAAGGATTTTCTGAATATTCGCCGATGGATTGGTGTTACCATTAAAAGAATAGAAACCCACACTATAAGTTGTGTCGCTAGATTCGCCAGAAGAAATTTTCAATTTGCTACGGAAGCTGAAAGGTGCATCGTTCGGACAAAACAAGGTATCACCCAAATAGGCAATTTTGGTTTGTGCTTTGGCGATGATGGTCGTGGTATCGCAGGCCCGACAGCCGAGCGTGGAATCCACCGCACAAGCTTGTAATTTATAACTACCTACGGCAATAGAATCCAAATGCGTGACCAAATGTATCCCCTTTCTACCATCCACCGTGAGGGTCATTAGTTGAGCGATGGATTTTGCAGGCATACCGATGATTTTCCATTCATACGGGAGTGCGTTTTTGGCGGACTTTTCCAATGCATCTTCGGGGTAAAAAGCCGAATCACCACTACAAATCGTTCGGGTGGTGGCCAAATCAAATTGCGGACGGAAAATCACATCAATGGAATTTGTGTCGTAACTCACACAGCCCAGCGTATCGTATACAGCAACCAGAGAAAGTGTAATTTGATCGAGCCCTTTTATTGCAGAGGGAGCACGCAATTTGTAATAGTTCGGCCCAAGTCTATCTACATACTTCCCATTCAAACAATAAATGTTTGTTTTGGGTCCGCCATTGAACATGTCCTTACTTGTGGGATCAATCAATTTGAGCGGAGCATCGGAGGCACAAAACGGCGACATGGGTGATTTTTTCCAATGAATGGGGGCGCTTATCACTTGCTCAATGTTCATCTGTAGGGCCTCGCTACAGCCTTTGGCGTCGGTAATGACCAAAACAACCGACGTGTCTTTTTGGGTTTTGATGACAATGCCTTTATTGTTGCCAATTTTGGTAAGGGTAGAAAAATTCAAAAGGCGAGGATTCACCGTTAATGCGGCAATGGAGGCATCCATACCATACCATTGATAGATCAACGCACCTTTTCTGGCTTGGATATTTTTGGGTTCCAATTGGATTTGGCCGTTTGGACAATTGAGGGTGTCGGCGAACGGTTTTTTATTGCCCAATGAGAAATCAATAACAGTATCTATGATGTTAATGGAAGTATCCCAATACTTAAAACAGCCGCCTTCATTGGAAAAAAGCGCTAGGATTTTGTATTTGCCCGAGCCATTCAATTGGAGACTATCGCTCATTCGATTCGATGTACCCACCGTTTTCCCGGCAGAGTCCAGCACTTGCCAATTTACTTTGGGAGCGCTTCCCCCGTTAAATTTATCGATGTTAAATGTGAGTTTATTGCATCCTTTATAGGCAATTTTGGGTAACCCCGAGGAATTGGGGTATACCTTCACCACTAAATTGTAGGTGGTAGATAAGGGTTCGTCGCAATGCAAATCGACCACTTTAATTGGGAACACATAGCCTTCAGCAAAAGTATCGGAAAGGGATGGTGTCCAATTGAACTCCAAACTTCGCTTGTTTTTCGCAGAACTATACACTTTGATGCTTGCACCACGGTAAGTAGGTGGAACGATCACCTGAAGACTGTCTGCTACGATCTGCGAGGTGGCCAAGACATCTTCGAATTCCACAAATTTCTGTTTGATGGTTGAACCCACACAAACTTTGAGTACCGTTTTTTGCGTGAGTAGCGCCTTGGGGGATTCGTTTTTTCCATTGGGATCTACAACCACCGCGGCAATTTCTCTTTGGTGTTCTGCAATCAGAGTGTATTTGCCATTTTTATCGATGCGATATTCTTTCACCTTAACACAGGCTATTCCAACTTCACCATCAACACTCGGTGAAAAAATGAAAACACCATCGGTTGTATCGAAATAAGTACCACGCACAGGATTGGTTTTGACATTGGAGCTACAGAGTGTTGTCCCTGCGCAAGTTGGAGTAAAGGGATGCCTGAGATCACTCGTTGGGGTATTTACACAAATTTTGTTTTTGTAGGGAATATCATAGTTAGAGGGAGAGAGTTCGTATCGCAACACATCTCTGTCCGTTGTATCTGAAAGTCCCTGATTAAAGATGGTTGTTCTATCGAGTTGGACAATTCTCAAGGGATCAAACATTCTGGCGGGAGGGACATTTGTAGTCTTTGAGCAGTTGGCCAAATTCTCTAAATACAACGTAGTTGATGTCCATGCGTCCCAATTAAAACAGGGCATTACCGTTGGAATCAAATAGCCATAAACTGCAAAAGTGATATTTTTACAAGTGCTTCCAGATAGGATGCTTTTAAAAATAGAACTGTCTAGATTCACTGTGCACTTATAAATATACTCTTTAAAAAGGTAACTTTTATTGCAGTCAATTGCCGTAGAACATTTGGGCCCGATAAGGGCACTCGATATTAAAGGGGCTGTCAATGAAACTGTGCCACAGGCCGCACTTTTTCCACCGTAAGCGGTGATATATACCGATGAAGGCGCTGATGTCATAGCCACGCAAATGCGGTACGCTCTAAAACTGATTTCGTATTTGTTTTTGGCAATGTGAGTAGCCCAAACTTCGCTACCGTAGGTATAATTGGACGCACTTAAAGGCGTTGCAAATTGAGCCAGCAGCAAAAGAACTGTTGAGGTGGCAATTTGTCTAAATTTCAGTAGTAATTTCATGTGATGAATATTCATCACATGGACAACTATAACGTTACTCCTGTTGCCTATACAGATGAAACGAGCAATACTGTTTTTGCAATTGCTTCTATTCAATGGAATAATCGGACAAATTGACCCCTGACAGTCGGACTCAAATTGACCCCCAATCGAAAACATGTCAAAATTGTGTCACAAAACACCTCTGTGACGTTTTGCATGATATTGTATATAAAACAGTTAGGGGCCGCCAATTAATTACTTGCCGAATGAGTTCGCAGTCCTCACTGAAACATTTTTCGATTGTCCTGAACGGCAACTGAAACTTTTGATGAAACAACATGCAATTGGCTGAAACGTCATAAAACAAAGAAACCGTTGCAGGACAACGGTTTCAAAGGAAATGAAACAATCTGAGATTGTATCGGGCGGAGAGAGAGGGATTCGAACCCCCGGACCTGTAACAGTCAACGGTTTTCAAGACCGCCGCATTCGACCGCTCTGCCATCTCTCCAATGAGGGTGCAAAAATACATCTTCGCATTGTCATTTGCAAAGGATGTGTCAAAGTTGATGCTTTTTTATCCGAAAAATGCAAACTATTCCGTGGGTTTTCATGCAATTCGTTGAGAGCAAGGAAATTGTTTTGATAATTGGTACACAATTTGACATGCAACGGGCGTATGGAAATCAGAAAGGCATTCTCAACCGCAATCATCGCGATGGCATTATTTTCCTCCCTATCGAATAACCTTGGGGCTCAAAATTTGGAATTTCCCAAAAACATCCCTCGAACGCCAAGTAAACCACAATTCAATCCGCCTTCCAGATCCACGCAACCATCACCGTCGACCCAGCGACCGCCATCGACCCAAAATCGACCAAGAATTCCCCTTCCACCATCCAATTACCCCTATCCTGTCTACATTCCGCAAAATGGTCAGCCCAGCCGAACCCCTTCCAATGGATCGAGCAACATGTCCGAGGTCATTTACAGCGCACCGCTTAACGTCCCCGACAAAAACGGCGTAACCCATGTCGCATTTCTAAGCAATCAGCATCAATACAAAATGTACCATTGGCCTCAACCCGCAGTTCAACACGATGCTTGGCTCATAAAGTCGGGTGCCCTCGATACGTTGGCGGCCTTGGCTCCAAAAATCGAACAGTTCGATATCGATCACGCGGAAAAAGCTTTTACCCTCAAAACCCAAAGCGGAATTTCCCTCAAATTTCCCGAGGGTTCATTTGCCGACGCCATGGGAAACCCCATTTGTGGCAGAATCCATCTCAAAGTTCAATCGTTCCAAACCAAAACCGATTTTGCTTCGGCCGGACTTACCAGCAGCACAACCGATGGTCAGGCCCTTGAAAGTGGCGGAATGATCGATATCAATGCGACTTCAGGCAATGCCGATATCAGAATCGCCGATGGCAAATCTTATAAAATCGAAGGGAATTCAGCGTACAAAGAGGGTTTTGAGACATTTTATGGTGTTGGCGGCGACCAAACCACCTGGACCAACAATCCCAACTCGGCAAACGGAAACGGAAGCAACAGCGCATCAAACAACAATGACCAAAGCGGAAACGCCAAGAAAAACTACACACTTTCCCTGCTCCCCATTACTCGATCCAACAGTGGATTGGCAAACCACCTCTTGGTCAGCGACCTCGGCGATGAAATGCCTTTGAGTCAGTGGTTTTACAATAATGCCAAAATCAACAAAGACCTCAAAAAACGCATCAAGGTGGATGGCCTCGTTTTCCCCGCAAAGTTAACCCTCAACAAATCTGGGGACATTACGGATGTTGCGCTATTGGACTCTTTACAGGCCGCAAACAGTATCATATCCGACCACTTTGCCTACTTTAGAAAGTTGCTCATGTCGGCGCCGGCTGTGCGATTCAACGACAGCTTCGGAATGCCCGAGAGCCTCACGATTCGATTCTCTACATTGGACGCCAATTTTATTAAAATCAAACAGTTACCCCTCCCACCCGTTGTCGCCGGAATCGGAAAAATGGCCACCAACAACGATGGAAAATGGGCTTTGGAATCTTACTCCACACGATTGGTCAACTGCGACCGATTTGGCAAATACATCAAAAGCGATGACTCAATCACCTACAAGGTGGATCATGCGCGGGCCCTGGTATTTTTGAATTTTAGCGATATCAATGCTCTGTTGGGGCCATCCACCACGCGACAAGAGAATACGGGCTATGCCTATGCGATGCATCAGTTTCCAAAGGGTTCCAACGCGAGGTTGATTGCGATTGTGTACGACCAGCAAGGCGCAGTGCATTTGGAAGTGGCCGATGTTTCCCCTGGAAAATACCACATCGAAAAAACCCGTCACTATCCGTTTAATCAGCTCACCGTGAAGGCCGCTTTTGAGATGATGCCAATGGATTTGTTTCCGGAAAAGAATTAATCGCGGGGTTTGAAGCGCGTAAACGGTTTTGCAGGTCCGGCCGGTTTTGGCTTGGGCGCATCATTTGAAGGCTGATCTCTTCGATCATTTCTGGCAGGTGAGCCGGATTTTGCCTCGTTTCTCAAATTCGCTTTCTTCCTCGCCACACGCTGATTGCCGTTGTTCCCATCATTATAAAAAGGCTTGGCATCATTGGCCTCTGCCACGTGGGTCCCTGGCAAATATGGGTGACTCGTCTCCACAGGGATTTCTTGTTTGATCAACTTCTGAATGTCCTTGATAAATGGCACTTCCTCGCGATCCACAAACGACCAAGCAACACCGCTGTTACCTGCCCTGCCTGTACGTCCGATGCGATGCACATAGGTTTCAGGGATGTTGGGAATTTCATAATTGATCACATGCGTTAGCTCGTCTATGTCGATTCCACGCGCCGCAATGTCCGTAGCCACCAACACCCGCGTGGTGCGGTTTTTAAAGTTCGTTAAGGCGGTCTGACGTGCATTCTGGCTTTTGTTCCCATGAATGGCTTGGGCCGTAATGTCCAATTTTACCAAATCCTTCACCACTTTATCGGCCCCGTGCTTGGTGCGAGTAAAGACCAATACCGAAGGAATTTCTACCGCCGAAGAATCCAACAAATGTCGCAACAAGAAACGTTTGTTCTTTTGGTCCACATAAAACAACTGCTGGGTCACCTTTTCGGCTGTGGTTGAAACCGGCGCCACAGAAACGCGAACCGGATTTACCAGGATATTCTGACTCAACTTCACCACTTCAGCCGGCATCGTTGCTGAAAAGAATAACGTCTGACGTTTGGTTGGCAATTTCGCAATTACCTTCTTTACGTCATGAATAAAGCCCATGTCCAACATACGGTCGGCCTCATCGAGCACGAAAAACTCAACATTTCGCAAATCAATAAATCCTTGTTGCATTAAATCCAACAAACGACCGGGTGTGGCTGTCATGATCTCCACGCCACGTTTGATTGCATCCACTTGGGGATTCTGATTCACACCACCAAAAATCACGGCATGGCTGATTTTCACATTGCTTGAATACGCTGCAATGCTTTCATCAATTTGTAATGCCAATTCACGGGTGGGGGTTAATATCAACGCTTTGATTGTTCTACGGTCACGGGTAGAAGACATCAAATTCTGAATGATCGGGATTGAGAAGGCCGCTGTTTTACCTGTTCCTGTCTGTGCCGTTCCCAGAATATCGTTGTGGGCTAAGGCAGCAGGTATGGCTTGGGCTTGAATGGGTGTTGGGGTGGTATACCCTTGTGCGGAAAGCGCGTCGATAATAGGCTGCGCAATTCCAAGTTGAATGAACTGTTCCAATACTACAAAGGTAGGCAATGCAAAAGGATTCCCACCCAGTTGTTCCAACAACCCGCGAAATAGAAATCAAATGGGCATTAAGACCCAAAAAGTCTTGCCTTCAACTCTGCATTTCTCCATACGGCAACAATCCAAACAATGGCTAAGATGACGCAAGGAGCCATTAATGGTTGTCCATGGGTTAAATGCGTTGCGATTGCACCACCCATGTAGGCGGTCAACAACAAAGTACCCAAAACGCTGGTGCGGGGTAGCAAATACAAAATAGCGCTGAGAATTTCGATGATTGCCAAATTCCTTGCGATAGCGGCTGTTAAGCCTTGACTTTCCATTTGTGCCAACGCATCGGCAGGCAAATTAAACTTCATGGCACCACTCATTAAGAAAACAGCAGCCACCAAACCGGCAGCCACCCATTGTACGATATTTTTGGTTTTATCTGTCATAGTGTCGCAATAATAAATAGATTTTTCGACATTTGTTTTAACAATCAAAACAAAGCCCACGAGTTATTTGCATCAACCACTGCAATTGCGCAAATTTGAATTATGCATTATTCATCGCAGCTCACAAGCCTAGAGTCTCGAAACCAAGCCCATCGCGAAAGCCTTGAGAACCCAGAAGAATTCTGGGGGCGCATTGCAGATCAATTTACTTGGAAACGAAAATGGGATCGCGTTTTGGATTGGAATTTCGAGGAACCCAACGTGCGGTGGTTTGACGGGGCGCAGTTGAATATTACAGAAAATTGTTTGGACCGACATCTGCCGGAGCGTGGGAATGACATCGCATTGATTTGGGAGTCGAATAGCCCAAACGAAGAGAGCAAAAAATACACATACAAAGCATTGCACGAGGCTGTATGCGTCTTTGCCGAAGTACTCAGACAAGGCGGCATCAAAAAAGGAGATCGCGTTTGCATCTACATGGGAATGGTCGCAGAACTCGCCATCGCTGTCCTTGCATGCGCCCGAGTGGGTGCCATTCATTCCGTAATCTTCGGTGGATTCAGTGCGCAAAGTGTAGCCGATCGAGTGAACGATGCGCAGGCCACCGCCATCATTACCTGCGATGGAGCCTATCGCGGTGCAAAGGACATCCCACTCAAAGCCATCATCGACGAGGCACTTCCACATTGCTCTAGCGTGAAAACCGTTTGGGTTTACGAGCGAACCCACATCGAAATTGTGTTAAAAGAAGGGCGCGATATCCCCTGGAAAAAAGCCATCGAATCAGTCAATATTGAACAGGCGCTGAGCAGACCCGCCGAAACGATGGACGCGGAAGACCCGCTCTTTATTTTGTATACGAGTGGTTCCACCGGCAAACCCAAAGGTGTGGTGCATACCTGCGGTGGCTACATGGTTTGGACCCATTATACATTTACCAACGCTTTTCAATACCAACAGGGCTGGGTGCATTTTTGTACGGCCGATATCGGCTGGATCACAGGACATAGCTATATTTTGTATGGACCGCTAACCGCTGGAGCCACCACCTTACTGTTTGAAGGCATTCCCACCTACCCCAATCCCGATCGCTTTTGGGACATCGTAGAAAAGCACAACGTAAATGTCCTCTATACCGCACCCACCGCCATTCGAAGCTTGATGAGCGCTGGCGATGAATGGGTCATGAATCGCAAAATGCCATCGCTAAAGGTCCTTGGCACTGTAGGCGAGCCCATCAACGAAGAAGCATGGCAATGGTATCATAAATGGGTAGGAAAAGGCCATTGCGAAATTGTAGATACTTGGTGGCAAACCGAAACCGGTGGCGTCCTCATCACCAATTTGGCCGGGGTAACACCAAGCAAACCCACCTACGCCACCCTACCACTTCCCGGGGTTGAACCGCTTTTGGTGGATGAAAATGGCAAAGAGATTCTGGGAAATAACGTATCGGGGAATCTTTGCATTCGCAAACCATGGCCGGGCATTTTACGAACCACTTGGGGCGATCACGAACGATGCAAGCAAACCTATTTTAGTACCTATCCAGGGCTGTATTTTACGGGCGATGGGGCGCTGCGCGACGAAAATGGATATTATCGCATCACCGGACGGGTGGACGATGTCCTCAATGTCAGTGGGCATCGCATCGGAACGGCTGAAGTGGAAAACGCCATCAATTTGCACACCGGGGTTATCGAGAGTGCCATCGTGGGATATCCGCACGATATCAAAGGCCAAGGGATCTACGCATTTGTGATTTACCAGGGGTTAGAAACCGATTTGCACAAACTATCGCATCAAATCAACGAAACGGTCAGCAAGGCCATTGGAGCCATCGCCAAAGCCGATAAAATTCAGCTTGTTAGCGGATTACCCAAAACCCGATCAGGCAAAATCATGCGCAGGATCCTGAGAAAAATCGCAGAGGGAGAATTGGAATCACTGGGCGATACTTCCACCCTGCTCGACCCCACCGTGGTGGATTCAATCATACAGGGAAGGCTGTAATTTGCCATCGATTACTTTTTACCGCGCAAGGCCCGTTTCATCGGTGTCATTTCCACTTGATCCGCCGCGGATTGCTGTTTGCTCTTGAAGATCTCAAAACGCGTGGGTTCCGCAGTGCGGGGCCAAGTATGATTGCTTTCGTCGATGTCCGAAGTCTCCTTGAATGGATCCAAAACGATGCTCGCCACTTCCTTGCGCTTTAAGAAATTTTTGGTCACCTTGTTTTCATTTTTGCGCCAAATGTAAGCATGTATGTAATCCACTTCCGACGTACCATCTGTATAGTTCCACTGCAAAATGATCGGCATCACAAAACCGCCCTTGTTGCTGAAAGTGATTTCATACAAATACGCATTTTCGTAGGCCTTCATCTCTTCGGGTGTTAACAACGCATAGTCTTTGTAAAGGTCCCTTAACGATGTTTCCTGTTTCGGTTGCGATTGCTCTGCCAATGCGGCTTTTGCGGCGTTACCAAATGTGTCTTTGGCTGGGTTGTAGTAATAGTAGAAGTCGCGCAGAGCCGTATCGCGATCCACCGCAAATGAAATTCCCGACGCCTTATTGCGCAGTTTGCTCACGTGTTGGAATTCCGAAGTTGTCACAGTCGACAAACCGTTTCTGCCTTTTCCATTGCCCATTCCTAGGCCACGACCGCGACCGTTGCGCTGGGTGGAATCCCATTTCACCGGCATCGTTGCGGGAGAAAACGGCCTGTAGGCCAAAACAGAATCCATCGAAATATCAACCGGCTGTATATCGAAGAACCAAGCACGCCAAAACCAGTCCAAGTCAACACCGGAAGCATCTTCCATTGTGCGAAAGAAATCGGCTGGTGCGGGATGTTTGTAGGCCCAACGATTGCAATATTCCTTAAAGGCATAATCGAACAATTCACGTCCCATGATGGTTTCTCGCAAAATATTCAAACCCGTGGCAGGCTTCGCGTAAGCGTTTGGCCCAAAGTTGATGATGTTCTCGGAATTGGTCATAATGGGCTCCAACTGATCCTTTGGCAATTTCATGTAATCCACGATTTTGTGTGCCGGACCACGCTGCGATGGGTAGTTATTGTCGAACTCTTGCTCCGTCAAAAACTGTACAAACGTGTTCAATCCTTCGTCCATCCAAGACCAGTTTCTTTCGTCAGAATTGATAATCATAGGGAAGAAATTGTGCCCCACTTCATGAATTATCACGCCAATCATCCCATATTTGGTTCGAGCGCTGTAAGTCCCATCCTCGTCGGTTCTTCCATAATTGAAGCAAATCATTGGGTATTCCATTCCGCTCGATGCTTCCACGCTGATCGCCACTGGATATTGATAAGGCGTAGTGTATTTACTGTATGTTTTGATGGTATGCGCAACCACCTTGGTAGAATATTTACGGTACAAACCATACGCTTCTTTTGCGTAGTAACTCATGCAATGAATCCGTTTTCCTTCTACAAACGCTGGCATTGCATCCCAAACGAATTTTCTTGAACTACCCCAAGCAAAATCTCGGACGTTGGTCGCTTTGTAATGCCAGGTTTTGGTTTGAATCGTATCCCGATGCTGTTCACGAAACCTCGCCTCGTCCAGAGTCACTATTTCTGTCGGATCCAAGGCACCTTTGGCTGCATCGACATCAATTGCGGTAAGTTTCTGCACGGCATTCCACCTTTTAAATTGGTCGGCGGTTAATACTTCACTGTAGTTTTGGCATTCCCCTGTTGCGGCAATGACGTGATCTGCGGGGACGGTCATTTTGACATCAAAATTGCCAAAAATCAAACTGAATTCTCCCCTCCCGGTAAACTGCTTGTGGTTCCAACCCTGAAAATCGCTATAAACACACATTCTTGGGTACCATTGAGAAATGGTGAAGATGTGATTGCCATCTTTGGGAAAGTACTCATAGCCACCGCGACCGCCAATTTTTTGACGTTCTGGAATCTTATAATTCCATTTTACATTGAAGACATATTTCTGTTTGCTTGCCAATGGCTTTGGCAAATCAACGCGCATCATCGTTTGATTGATGACATAATGAAGTGGATTTCCTTGGGCATCGGTCACAGACAAAACGTTGGCACCGTAGCCCGCGAGTTTCGCTTTCACATCCAACCCATCAATTTGGGAGGGTGTCAATGGCAGGCTCTTCCCACTTTCATTAAAATAATTGTTTTCACCATTTGGACTGTGCTCGTTTTCATCGAGTTGCAACCACAAATAGGTTAGCACATCAGGGGAGTTATTGAAATAGGTGATGGTTTCCTCACCATGTAAATATTGCTTTTTCTCATCCAAGGTTGCCTGAATTTTATAATCCGCACGCTGCTGCCAATATTCATGGCCCGGGGCACCGGAGGCGGTTCGATAAGAATTTGCATCGGGCAAAATGGTCCCCAATTGTTCAAATTTGTTGCCGTGATTGGACGTGGGATTGTTTTGAAGATTTTGGGCATTTGCAAAGGAGCAAAACAACGCAAAAGACAAGCAAAAGGAGTAGAGTTTTTTCATCAATGTAGAATTTACATCCCCGAGCAAAAGGGACATTTTACAAAAATACACAAAACGCATTAAAACATGGCATGGGCTCGTTCAAACATGAGCCAAAGCGACACAAATCCGACGGGTATGGCGATGCCACGAACCAGATAATATCTCGGGATGTGCGCATATTCATTGAGGGATGTGATTGTTACAAGAGAAAACAATACAATTGCGATTTGACCCACTTCTAAACCCACATTAAAGAACAGCAAGGGTTGTAAAATATCCGTTTGAGAACCCAACAAAGATCGAAGCATATTGCTAAAACCGAGGCCATGAATCAGCCCAAAAAACAAGGTTGCGCCGTATACTTTTTGATCTTTTTGATACGATTTATTCTCATTTTTTTCTACCTGAATCCATCGAAAAATGGCGGAAATTAGGATTGTAAGCGGAATCGCGAATTCAATCAATGAGCTGGGCAATCGAATGATATTCAAAACACTAAGTACCAAAGTAATACAATGTCCGATGGTAAAAGCGGTGATCAAAATCAGCCAATCCCAGTTGCGAAAACTATACACACTGCAGAGAATCAGCAAAAACAACATATGGTCGTAGCCAGCCAGATCTGTGATATGCTCAAAGCCCGTTTGAAACCATAATATATTTTCGTCCATCGCCGTATTATCTTTGTTCACGCAAAGTTCGATTTAATATGTCGCTTTTAAAACAGTCAACCACTCGCTTGAGCATTTTCTTGGCAATTTTCACCATGGCTTTGGCATGGGTTGTCTTGGGGAATGCCGTTCATCCCTATTATGTGGGTGTGACGGAAGTGAGCATCGAAACGGCAAAAAAAGACATCCGAGTGAGCTGCAAACTCAACATGAACGATGTCCAACTGAATCTCTCGCAGACGGCAGGCAAAGCCATCGATTTAAGCAATATCACAGCAGACAATCAGCAACTTTTGTCAGTTTTGGTGCATGCGGGGTTGTCTGTCCAAGTGGGAAGCAAACGAATCAACCTTGCATTTTTGGGTTATTCCATAGAGGACGACGCCATATGGTGTTTCTTGGAGGCAAAAAACATCAAATACTATCCTCGTGTGACTGTATGCAATAATTTGCTCTACAATCAGTTTGAATCTCAAACCCATTTCATTCACTGCACGGTAAATGGCGGACGGAAGAGTTTCAAAATCGTGAATCCCGAACATTGCGCGACTTTTCTCTATTAAACTGACTGCCATTCATTTGCGAGGCAGACCAAAAAACACCCAAGAAAATTGGCGTTAATTCAATCACGTGATTGTAAAATTCATAAATTCAACAAATTTCGTGCACTCAGACAACAAATCTTACACAAAGTTGGTCTAACTTCGTGTTATTGAAAAAACTCATGAAGAAAACTCTACAATTTTTGTTGTTGGCTTTTGGATTTCTAATTGGAAATTCAACCCAAGCCCAAACTGCTGTGCGAATGAAAGTGGGTTCAACCACCAATTGCTTAACCGCAGTATTTGTAACTGAGGGAACATTGGTATCAGACTCCTGCGCAACAGTAAAATGGACTGTGAACAATGGAACCACAGCCGTTGCAACCGGAAACAAAGTTTCTTATACATTCTCTGCTGCAGGCACCTATACGGTTTGCGCAAAACTGTTGAATACGTGTAAGAAGTTTGACACTTCTGTCTGCATGTCAGTGACAGTTGTTTCTTGCGATTGCAAATTGACAACAGAGTTTTCATTCAAAAACGATTGTAAGAAAGGCTTTTTTGTTGCATCATCGAATCAAAAAGGAGCCACTTACACATGGAACTTTGGCGATAAAACAGAAGGCAAAGGCACAGACCCAACACACACTTACATGTCTGAGGGTGTTTACAAGGTTTGTGTAACCGCTTCATGGAAAGATTCAGCCACAGGAAAGGTTTGTACAGCCACTTTCTGTAAGGAAGTAAAAATCAGCTGTGGAACACCTTGCGACTTAAAAGGTGAAATTGGGTTTACAGGTTCTGGTGGGAAATACCGCTTCAAAGCGAGCAGCAACAGCGGATACACTTACGAGTGGAGTTTTGGCGACGGTCAGACAGGCAAAGGCATCGACCCTTACCACGAATACGCCAAACCCGGAACATACACTGTTTGTGTGACAATCACAGACAAAACAGGGAAATGTAAAATCAAAATTTGCAAAACCGTTGTTGTGGAGAGTCCTTGCAATTTGATTGGCTCATACAGCTGGAAAAAACTGAATGATAGTACTTTCAAATTTTATGCAACGTCAAACGGCGGAACCGGAACTACATACACATGGTCATGGGGAGACGGAACTTCATCCACAGGTGGCGATCCTACGCATGTTTACAAAAAGTCAGGTGTATATGAAGTTTGTTTGAAAATTTACAATTCCACAAAGAAGTGTTACACTGTGATTTGCAAGAAAATCGAAGTCACTGTTCCTACAACGACAAAAAATTGCAAATGGGAAAAAACAGCCATTAAGGTTGGATATGGCAACAAATGCAATGTATACACTTTTGAGATGACATTGTTTGCTGACAGTTGTATCAAATATCAGTTGAGTGTATACGATATGAAAACGGGCAAATTATATCCCTTACCCGCAGGACGTACGGGCACTTACACATTCTCAGACACAGGAAAATTTGCCATTATTGCCAAATACTCGAACATTTGTACGGGTTGCGATACCCAAACATATGCGATGTTCAATGTAACCTGTAAACCAACCGCAGCCAAATGCAATTGGGCCGCAGCAGGTGCAACCTTGACATACTCAAACAAATGCAATGTTTATACTTTTGAGGGCAAAAACATGAGTACGACCAGCAATTGTTTCAAATACACCATTTTGGTAGGTAACAGTGGCGCAACTACAACATACAATGGCCGCGTGGCATCTCATACCTTCAAGGCCACGGGCACTTATACTGTATGTATTAAATATGCAGATTCTTGTAAAGGGTGTGACACGATGATATGCACGAGCATCAAGGTGGATTGTTTGCCTTGTGGAGCCAAAGCAGGTTTCACAATAGACAGCGTTGCATCGAATGGAAAAATGTATGTGAAAAACACCAGCACAGGTGCCAAATCATTTGTATGGAATTTTGGAGATAGTACGGCGGCGAGCAAAGACAAAACACCGATTCATCAATTCTCGGCCTCCGGTACCTATACTGTTTGTTTGACCGCGTATGATTCTACGGGAACTTGCTCCACGGTATACTGTTACACTGTGAAAGTGTTAAAAACACGCTCTAAAAATTCGAACAACAGTGGAAGTGTTGGTAGCAGCAGTTACCCCAACCCCGCCGATGCCGGTTTCTACATCAACTTAGGCCAAGAGAAATCAACCTATGTTGTTTACAGTAGCACAGGCCAAATCATTGCCCAGGGCAACAATTCAGGTATCACCTACTTAGATGCTAAGAATTGGGCCGATGGCATTTATCAGATTTCCATTAATAGTGCTGCCGGCAACAGAACGGAAAGTGTGATGATTGCGCATTAATTGACCATTTGAATAAAAAACAATACAAGGGCGGTGAATTTTTCACCGCCCTTAATCATATAAAAAAATCATGAATAGAATTTTGGTTATCATCTGCGCGTTTTTGTGCGGTTCATTCACCCCCCTGTTGGCACAAGAAACCATCGTGAATGGGGGATTCAACAATTGGAATCAAACACAATTCAAAGTACCAAATAAATGGATGGTTATTGGAAATGTGAGTTTAGACTCTTCCAAAACCGCGGGGAATGCCCGTGGGATCAAATTATCAAACAACATTTCCAGCAGAACCATTAGCTACGCGCTTGAAGTAGGTGCCGCGTATCCTGGCATGTTAAATGGTGGGTATCCCATAAGCGGAACACCCAATAGTATCAAAATCAACTACAACAGTAGCTCTTTAGGAAATGACACCGCTATCGTGATTGTAGGCTTCACCAAGGGCGCAGATCCTATGCCTATGGTGTTGCAACAATTTTATATTTTGGCTGATGCCGCAGGCGCTGGGGACAATTCAATCACTGTTCCATTGACATACATTCATACCATTCCCGGATTGGCCGCAGATTCTGCATTTATTTACATTGCAAGCAGTGCAGCCTCGGGGACACCCAATTCATCAGGAAGTATTTCTATTTATAATATCTCTTTCCCCGACGGCAAAACGGCAGCCACCGCAAACTTAGATTTTGAATCATGGGGCGGTCTGAATGTTTTGAAACCCAGCTCTTGGTTCACCTCTCTCGATGCCTATGAAGAAAAGGTAGGCAAAATCGCAGGCATACAGCAGTTCGCACTTCAAAGCACATCCGCAAGATCAGGATATGCATTAATTCTTAAACAACGCCCTGTAATCATGCAAAGCGGTACAGAGATTCTACCCTCTTGGATGATCTCACAAAACCCCTCTTATTCTGTTGGGTCGATGGATTTACCCAGTTTCAAAGTCACCCAAAGATACATGAGTTTGCGCGGTTATTGGAAAGGCAGCTTAGCCACGGGGGATCGAGTATCTGTGATGGTGAACTTTTTTGATGCCGACACTTTGGTTGGCTCTGCGATGTTTTCTCAAAATAGTAGCGCAACGATTCCTACCAATTACGCCTTGTTTGCTGAGAACATTGTCTGGATTCCGGGATATTCTGCCACGCCTACCAAAGCCACAGTGGGTGCCTTTCTCACCGATTCAACTTTTCAAGTGGCAAGCGCCGCCTCAAGCCTCATTTATTTGGAAGATTTGAGCTTGGACATGAATTCTGCTCGCGTCAATTCGGTGCAAAGCCAAGTTGGACTCACCCTATTCCCCAATCCCACAGAAGGAGATTTTACGATTCGTTCCACCCAGCCAATCAAAAGATTGTCAATGATCAATACAACCGGACAAATCGTTTCTCAGACCCAAGTTGATGGTCTCTACGAAGTTCGTTGCAATATCCCATCCGGTGAGCATAAATTATTGTGGGTAGTCATTGAAGGCGACAATTACGTGGTCACCAAAGGCATCTCCATTAAATAAGAGAAACTTAACTCGATAATTCATTTAGCGTTGCACGCAAGGCCGCCAATCGCTTGGAGAAATACTCGATATCCCCTTTTTCCTGTTTACTAAATTTGGGACTTTCCAGATCTTCTTTGTAGCAACTTAAAAACAGAGATGATTTCATCAAATCCTCCCCTGTTATTTTGCCTTTAACCCAAAGCAAAATCATTGACAAATGGATTCCCCCAAAAATACTCTGTAGTAGTTCTACCACGTAGATTTCATACTGGTTGAAGTCGGCCGTAAATTCCTTCCAATGCTCAAGAATATCGGTTGGTACAAACTCAACCCCGGCGGACTTCATCTCTTCGATTGTGGCCGAAGAATTGATAGGAAGAGAAACGTATTTATCTTTCAACCTTTTTGCCACCGCAGAAATGCTCTGATACTGCAATTCTGCAATTTCTTCATCGTCAGACAATCTGTATGCCGCATCCCATTGGAGATCGGTTTCAAGGTACAACTGAAAACTGGGTGATTCCTCAATACTAAAAGTACTCAACAAGCAAAACACCAAACTCTCCGTGAGCTCTGCATTGGCAGGAAGGTCGTTTATGTCATCAACCAAACGGTGAGCCACCTTGGTGGCCATGGAAACAAAAACTGTTTTTAAATGCGTTTTTAGCGGATTTCCATTGACATCAACAACAATGGCGTGATCACTTCTCAGTGAACTCACTTTTAATCCATAGGGTGCACCGACGTTTCTCATATACTACAAATGACCATGTTGATGCAGCGAAAGGCCAATGAAATCTGAATCATCAAGCACCAATGTGCTTCAAGTGCAACAAGTGTGAATGAATCGCACTCAACATCGTAGGAAACTCTTTATACATCACATTGAATTCCTCGCAGGTTTCTCTCACAATTTTGTTGATTTTTGGATAGTGAATGTGCGAAATTTTGGGGAACAAATGGTGTTCCACCTGAAAATTCAGTCCGCCCAACAACCAAGCCAGAGATTTGCTTTTGGTTCCAAAATTCGCGGTTGTAAGTATCTGGTGTGTTGCCCAATCCGATTCAACATTGGTTACAGGGGATGTTTTTCCCACAAACGTAACATCTTCAACTACGTGAGCCAATTGAAATACCACAGCAATGACAAATCCCGTTGTCAAAGCCATAATTGAATAACCAATCAACGTACTCACCAATCCCACATAATACATTGGGAAACCAATAAAAATGGAGATGTACGCAATTTTGGTAAACCAAAAAACGATATGATCCATTACCGATAGAGGCGTTTTTATCTCTCTATCCCCTACTTTGCCCGTGAAATACTTCACAAAATCTTGGTAGAAAATCCACATGATATATGACAAAGAGTACAATAAAAACCCATAAATATGCTGGAATCTGTGAAACCAATATTTGGGCTGATATTCACTGAGTCTCATATATGGACTCACATCTATGTCCTCGTCTGCACCTTCTATGTTTGTAAATGAATGGTGAGCCACATTGTGCTTTTGATTCCAAAAAAACGAATTTCCTCCCAACACGTTTAAGCTCAAAGCCATCACTTTATTCACCCAAGGTTTGCGGGAGTAACTGCCGTGAGACCCATCGTGCATCACATTGAATCCAATGGTTGCGAAATTCACACCCATAAACATGCAAAGCAAAACGGCAACCCAAGTAACGGGGGTAAAAAACACCAAAAATATATAGGAAAAAACCAAGGTCGATAACAAAATCAGCGTCTTACTATACAATTTCCAATTGCCTGACTGCTTGATATTGTTGTCGATGAAATATCCATCAATCCTACTGCGTAATGTCGAGAAAAACTGCGCATTTCTGCCTTCAAATCTGATTTGATTCATGATATACAAAGATAGTCACGCAACCCAAAGAGCAAAGAAAAAAGTAAAATTGTGTTTGTGTATTGTAAAAAATAGCAGGTCAAATGCTTAAATGGACTCTACTCTGTACAATGCCCATTGATTCGCATCCAAAAGAGATTTCATTTCTTCCAATTTCCGAACAGACAGTGCCTGCATCTCTTCATCTCGAACATCAGGCAGGTGGAAATACATCTCCCGAATCGTTTTTTTCTCTTTCTGATAATTCAATTCAACTTCAAAAAACCTTTTCGCCTGTTCCTCCGACAAAATGAGTTTTTTGATGGCTTTTTTCGTGCGTTCTACAGCTTTCTGACACGATCGACTTCTATCATTTGCTTCCGCAGCAAGCCATGAGGGCATCCGCCGTCTAAAATGTAAAAAATCTAGCATGATTCAACTCTCAAATGAACTCGGTTGTCAATTCGAAATACAACCATCGCTCATTCACAAAGTTAAATATCCATTCACTAAGGACAAGTCATTTTTCCGAATCTATTTTGATATTAGTTTTTATTAGCCATTGGCCAAGAAAAGATATTCCTAAATATTTGAAAATCAACTACTTGATTTTCTATTTTTGGAAATCAATTGCTCGAAGTCACCTGAATCTGACAAGTTCTTAGTTGATTGTCGGCCTCTATTCTCACGTAGTACACACCTGCTTTGAGTTGAGATACGTCTAAGTCCCAGCGTTTTTCCCTATTCGAAGTCAAATTGGAGGCATTCGTTGATTCATTTATGGGTGCCCCATTCACTCTCCTACCCAATACATCTAGTAATGAAATTTTTACATTCTTCACGGGCTCATTCAGGTTGCATTCTACTGTTATTAGATTGGAGCTCGGATTGGGGAAAACGTTCATGCGAATCTTCTCATTTTTACTCAAGTAGTCAGCGCCCAGAATGTCGCCTTTTTTGACAATCTTCGCCGAAAAAATACCATTGCCATGGGTCGCCAAGCCAATGGTCCCATCGCTCACCCTTACATCAAACATATCACAGACCATGTTTCCAATTTCACCACTGGCTTGTTGAACCCATTTGGTATTCACACCCATCAGCGTATCTGTTGCAAAAAAACCTGCACTTGTGGCAGCCAAATAGACGGATCCATCACTCACGGGTAAAATCGACAACCATCGTACCGAAGGTCCATCGCCCAAACCTGTAGCAAACTGTTCCAAGTTCCCTGCGGCTTTGTTGAAGGTTTTGCCTCCATCCTCTGAGTTGAAAATACTGTATACGTTGTAATTACTAAACGATACCATGAGTCGATCCGCATTTCGTGGGTCCACCGCAACGCAACTTACGTAGGCCGAAGGAAATGCCAGTGCGGTAATGTCTTTGGGCTTCAAATTCGTGCTTACATCAGCACTATCTACACGATACAATCTTTTTAAAGTGGATCCATAATAGACGCGATGGGCGGGCTTTGCGCTCACACCGATGGCCGATATGAATTCATTTCTGATCGGAATAGAATCCGATCCTTTTGTCCATCCGAAAGTGATACTGTCGTTGTTTCCCGCCAAAGGAATCCCCCTCAAATTGTTATTGCGCCACAGATACTTACCACCAGCCAAATACATGGTATTGTTATCGACAGGGTCTAGCGTGAAAGGATTGATAAACAAATATTTCTCACCACCCACAGGATCAATCCTGGCGTAACCGGTGCGATTCCCAGCAGCATCCACAGTTGCTTTAATCATCTTGCCTTGTTGTTTGGAAAAATAATGCAACTTGGCTCCATCTTCCATTGCACAATAGGATCCATCACCAAAATAGACGGTAGTCCAAGGGGCTTTTGAATCCATAGAAACTGTCATCAATTGGTTGTTATCTTGCGCTCCAGCGACCAACAGCGGACTTTCCGGCGTGCCATGGTCCAAGGCCACCGTGTAAAACTGAGTGGTCAAATATCCGTTATTTAGCGATTCCCATTGAAAGGGCGACGTTGACAAATTTACTGAGCGAAACACACCACCATCGTTGGAATTCAACAACTTACTCCCATCATTTGGATAGAAAACCAAATTGTGCTGGTCGGGGTGATGATTGGCCCAAACCCCAACATCGGGAAACTGCGCTTTCAATTTGTAGCCCCCAATTTTCTCGGTATGTGTAGAATCTATAAAACCTGTGGAGGAACGATACACATTGGTTCCGCCGATATAAACCTCATTGGAGTTTCCGGGTCTCACACGGACAAACATATCGTAAGAGCCTTGAACATTCCATCGATCAAACGGACTGCCATTGGGTAAATTCAAAGACAAATCCTCCCATTTGCCACTGTCACCACTTCCATCGCCTGCAATGTAGGTATAACGATATAGTGCATTCCATTCGATGTCGCCTTTGTAGTTTGCACTCTTACGTCCAAACCCATCCGTATTCAACAAAAAATAAACGACATTTTCATTGTTGGGATCAATGCCTATTACGATTCTCTTGTAAGTAGCACCCAAAAATGTGGGATTGATGTTCACCAAATTCCCGTCGTTTTTGGCCCGAAAAATCCCTTTTTTGGCACCGTCAGAACTGGAAGTCGCATAAACAACACCTTTACTGCTAACAGCAACGTCGGTAAAATACCCACCGGCCAATTGACTCACCCAAGTTTTACCGCCGTTCGCACTTCTTTGAATCTGATTGTAAATGGCTGCATACACCTCATTCGTGGTATCATTGGCAGAGGCATCCACGGCCAAGTTCCAAACCAATTGCCAGCCGGTGGTAAAGGATAGTGGATTGCCTCCCGACGTAGAAGAAATGGGCTGCCAAGACTTGCCCGAATCATCAGAGGAGAACAACCCATCGCCCAAATAATAGGCCCCTCTGGCGCCTGCGCTTTGACCATAGGCCTCTCCGGTGCCCATGTACCATCGTTGTTGATGATTGGGTCTGATATCCTGTGCGATGCAGGTTGCGCTTCTAAACTCATTGGTGGCTTGTGTAGGATGCCAAGACTTTCCATCGTCTTCACTCAGCCACATTCCTCCAGACACCGATCCGGCGAGGATTCTTTTCGTATTCGCCACGTCGATCCCCAAAGCCCTGGTTCTTCCACCGACATAAAAAGGGCCTCGGTGCATCCAGCCCGTACTTTGTCCCAAGGCCAAGGGATTGACATCTGTATTTTTCGGGAGTGTGGAGACATACATCAGTTCTCGCTGACGCATATTCAGGGGGATATTTCCCGTTTCAGGATCCGCCAAACGCTTCAATTCCCATTGCCAACGTGCGGTTGCACCATGTTCCATGGCTGAAACTTGCCCCAAGGCACGATTTGTTAATGTCAGAATAAGCCCAATGAATAATAACTTGAAGGATTGCATGATCGGAGACATAGTTCACGAATTTACTAGAGTCATTCTGAATTGTTGTTACTTTGCCGATATGAATTACCGGGCCGCGATGGTTTTTATCATGGTTGCGATTTCTGTCTCGTATTTAATTGCGACAAAAATCCCCAAACCCAACCTCCAAACTATGGGGAGCCATTCAACATCAAACTCTTTCCTTGGGCTGCACAGTAAAAACGGCAAGTCAAATGGCTCAAATGACCTGAAGGAAGTGGGGAACTTCGCGACAACAAAATACAAAAAATCCCCAGACCTCACCATCAACAAATCCTTCGTAATGGGCAGATTTTTGCCAAAAAATGACAATCGATTCCAAATGGTACCCGCCGAATTGTGCAGTAAACCGATGTATCTGCAAAAAGAAGTGGTTGTCGCATTTCAGCAGATGAAGCAGGCCGCAGACTCCGAAGGAGTATCGTTAAGGATCATCAGTGGAACACGAAATTTTTGGGAGCAAAAAGCCATTTGGGAGAGAAAATGGAATATCAATTTACCCCAATTTGGGGCCACTGCCAAAAATGCCCGCGAGATCTTGAAATACAGCAGTATGCCGAGCAGCAGCAGACATCATTGGGGGACAGACATCGACATTAATCAGTTGAATCCCTCCTATTTTCTTTCTGGCAAGGGGTTAAAAGAAATATCATGGTTGAGAAAAAATGCCTCAAAATTTGGATTCATTGAGGTGTATTCCGCTCGCGAAACAGGCAGGCTGGGCGGTTATGAGCCAGAGGCATGGCATTGGTCTTACGCGCCACTTTCTTCACACTATTTGGAGTATTACAAGCAAAACGTACAATATTCTGATTTTCAAGGTTTTTTGGGCTGTGAATGGGCCAAAGAATTACGAATCATTGAAGATTTTGTGGGTGGGGTATCAAAAGAATAAAGGCCCGAGAAATCTTTCTCGGGCCTTTATTTAGAGGTTATGAAAAAATTATCCAACCATCGCAACATAGTCGGCTTGACTCATCAAACCGTCTAGTTCTGCAGGGTTACTCATTTTCACTTTCACCATCCAGCCATCGCCGTAAGGGTCGCTGTTCACTGACTCAGGCGCTGAATCCAAACCATTATTCACTTCAATCACCTCACCACTTACAGGCATATACAAGTCACTCACCGTTTTAACGGCTTCAACTGTACCAAAAACCTCGTGGGCAGCGAGTGTATCGCCCTGAGAAGAAATGTCAACAAAAACGATATCACCCAATTCACTCTGAGCGAAATCAGTTACGCCGATCGTGGCTACATCGCCATCAACCAAAACCCATTCATGGTCTTTGGTGTACTTTAAATTATCTGGAAAGTTCATAGTTCGTTTATTTTATGCTGTTTTTTTTGTCCAAATCATGCGTAACAAACTCGAAATCTTTGATTTCAACTCGTTACGATTTACTATAAAATCTAAAAATCCGTGCTCTACCAAGAATTCAGAACTTTGAAATCCTTTTGGCAAATCACGGCCGATGGTTTCTCTAATTACCCGGGGTCCTGCGAAGCCGATCAAAGCCTCAGGTTCAGCGATGTTTACATCCCCCAGCATGGCAAATGAGGCTGTAACACCACCTGTTGTTGGATTGGTAAGTAAAGATATGTAAGGAATGCCTGCACGATCCAACAAAGCCAATTTTGCACTGGTTTTTGCCATTTGCATCAATGAAAACGCAGCTTCCATCATTCGGGCACCCCCTGATTTTGAAATCATCATAAACGGTGTGCGTGTGGCCAAAGAATAATCAATGGCGCGAGAAATTTTCTCTCCCACTACACTTCCCATGGATCCACCGATGAAATTGAAGTCCATACAAGCGATGCACAAGGGTTGACCATCAATATTGCCGTGTGCTGTCCTTACAGCGTCTTTCAAACCCGTTTTGCGTTGCGCAACTACAATACGATCGGTGTAAGGCGCAGAGTCCGTAAACTTCAACGGGTCACCGCTGCTCAAATCCGCGTTGATTTCTGTGAACTGATTTTCATCGAACAGAATATCGAAATACTCCATGGAACCAATGCGCTCGTGGTAGGAACAAGAAGGACAAACATAGTTGTTCACGATCCAGTCTTTGGTGGGCGCCACTTCTTTGCAGCGCTTACACTTCTCCCACAAACCGTCAGGGGTAGGCTTTTTATCCTTGGTTTTCGTTAAAATCCCACTCCAGGTTCTCTGATACCATTTTGGTCCATCACCTGCTAGGTCTTCGTCGTCTTCGAAATCAAGATTCATGATCGGCAAATTAAGCCAAATCGATGCTGTTATCCAAATAAACGCTTTGAACTGCATTCAACAATTCAACGCCTTCATTGATAGGCTTTTGGAACGCTTTACGACCCAAAATCAGACCTGAACCACCGGCGCGCTTATTCACGACCGCAGTAAAAATTGCCTCTTCGATGTCTCCTTGGCCTTTTGATTCACCACCAGAGTTGATTAAACCCGCTCTTCCCATGTAGCAATTTGCCAACTGGTAACGCGTTAAGTCGATCGGGTGATCGGTGGATAATTCAGAATATACTTTGCCATGTGTTTTGCCATGTTTGGTTGCCAAATAACCGCCATTGTTCACTGGCAATTTCTGTTTGATGATATCGGCCTGTATGGTAACACCCAAGTGGTTCGCTTGACCTGATAAATCCGCACTGGCATGATAATCAACACCATCCACTTTGAAACCATTGTTTCTCAAATAGCACCACAGTACGGTTGCCATACCCAATTCGTGAGCGCGTTCAAATGCTTTGGCCACTTCAACAATCTGCCTTCCGCTTTCAGGGCTACCGAAGTAGATTGTAGCACCTACCGCAGTCGCACCCAAGTTCCATGCATCTTCAACCGAACCAAACATGATTTGATCAAACTTATTGGGATATGACAAAAATTCGTTGTGATTAATTTTTACGATAAATGGAATTTTGTGGGCGTATTTGCGCGCATGCATCGCCAAAACACCATAGGTAGAAGCAACAGCATTGCATCCGCCTTCGATGGCCAATTTGATGATGTTTTCAGAATCAAAATACATGGGATTTGGCGCAAAAGAAGCTCCAGCACTGTGCTCAATTCCTTGATCTACAGGTAGAATACTCAAATAACCCGTGTTTGCCAAACGACCATGACCATACAATTGTTGCAAACTCTTCAATACTTGAGGATTGCGATTTGATTGGGCAAAAATGCGATCTACGAAATCGGGCCCTGGGGCGTGAATCATAGATTTATCAATGGTTTTACAGCTGTGATCCAACAAGAATTCCGCTTGTGAACCGAGCAAAGATTGAATTTGAGATTGAGCCATTACGTAGTTATTTGTATTAAGTTTGATGCAAATTTAACCATTTTTCTCATGATACATGTCAAACCGATCTCAAACCCTACCGATTTAGCCCAAGCATTTGATATACGTCGCAGAGTTTTTGTAATTGAACAAGAATGTCCACCCGACGAAGAGTATGATGAGTTTGAATCTACAAGCAGCCATTATTTAGCCACTCACAACGGACTCCATGTGGGTACATGTAGGCATCGCACAACAGACAAGGGATTTAAATTGGAGCGGTTCGCGGTACTGAAGGAACATCGAACATCCGGCGTTGGCGCAGCCTTGTTAAACCACTGTTTGAACACCGTCCGTCCTCTCCTAAGCAGTGAATCACCCATCATCTATTTGCATGCCCAAGAACATGCATTAAAGTTCTACGAGAAATACGGATTTGTTGCACAAGGCGACAGATTCTTCGAGGCAGGAATACCCCATTTCAAAATGGTTTTTAGCGCTTAA
>CAZZKP010000007.1:0-31384 GCA_964654675.1 uncultured Bifidobacterium sp.
CGGCCATGCGGCTTGCCGCACTGGCCGCGCCGCCCCTCCTACTTGGCCAATGGTTCACAAATATCGCCATGGAATCACCCGTTAACCGCTCCACCAAATGAACACGCATGATGTCGCGCGTCTTGTACCCATCAGCCAATGTAACCGGAGTCATATAAACCCCCGTTTGATAAAATTTCTTTCTGTTATAAATCAACGCCACATCAATCCCCCTGGCATCAGGAGATTCGCGATGTATGATTTCAAAATCCGTCCCCATGGCGTCCCTATCTTTATCACCATCCTTTGATGTATCAAAAAAATTCATACCCACACAATGCTTCCGCAAATCCTCTAGCACAAACGCATTCTCTACTTCAACCACGCCCAAAATATCCGGTGCAATGCTGTCGATAACCTTGGCCATGTTCCTGAGCTTGTTTTGATAACGCTCCGTATTCCAACGGTTTTCTGCAGCGGGCAAAAACTCAGCATCGTCGTTTGGACCATCGATCGTATCAAACAAATTCTCCAAATTGTAAAAGGCAACCCGAAATGGAGGGACTTGGACATCATTCGATTCTACATCGTAAATGATGTCTCCAGGAGACTGAGGGACAGGAATTTCAACTTCACCCCTGCGCTTTTTACCACCCAAAAATCCACAGGCGGAAAAACCAAACAGCACCATTGCAAGGATGATCCATAATTTTGATCGACGATTTTTTCGGCGTAACATGCCACAAAGATACAACGGCAACAAAGGAATCAAACGCGATAAATGATGTACCCAAACGAAACTCCGATGCAGCAGTAATTCAGTCAGAGGGTTAAAAAACCCGCGAATTACCGACTGTAATTGGGGGCTTCGCGAGTGATGGCAACATCGTGAGGATGACTTTCTCTCATCCCAGCATTGGTAATGCGAACAAACTTAGATGTCTGCAGTTCGTCGATCGTTGCTGAACCACAATAGCCCATTCCGGCACGAATACCTCCAACCAACTGATACAAAACTTCCGAAACATGCCCTTTGTATGCCACTGAACCTACGATTCCTTCAGGGACCAATTTCGCAACCTCTTCTTCAGCATCTTGGAAATATCGATCTTTTGAACCGTCTTTCATCGCTTCAATGCTCCCCATTCCACGGTAACTTTTTACTTTGCGACCTTCAAAGAAGGTAGTTTCACCGGGCGCTTCTTCGGTTCCTGCAAACAATCCGCCAGCCATAATGACATTGGCGCCCGCAACGAGGGCTTTCACGATATCCCCACTGTAGCGAATCCCACCGTCGGCAATCACAGGAACACCCGTCCCTTCGAGGGCTTGCGCCGCTTCCATCAAAGCGGTCAATTGAGGCATACCGATTCCAGCGATAATACGCGTGGTGCAAATACTTCCGGGCCCTACACCCACTTTCACTGCGTCCGCGCCTGCTTCGGCCAAGGCCTTCGCAGCCGCTCCCGTGGCGATATTCCCTGCGATGATCTGCAATTGAGGAAACGCTGCCTTCACGCGCTTCACCTCGTCGATTACACCTTTGGAATGACCGTGGGCTGTATCGATCGCAATGACATCAACGCCTACGGCGACAAGTGCACTCACACGCTCTAACGTATCCGCCGTAACGCCAACTGCGGCACCCACCACCAAACGACCGTGTGCATCCTTACACGCTTTGGGATAGTTTTTTACTTTTTGAATGTCTTTGAAGGTTATTAATCCAACCAATTTATTGTCGCCATCAACGATAGGCAACTTTTCAATTTTGTACTTCTCTAAAATTTCTTGGGCACCTTTCAAATCGGTCCCTAACTCCGCGGTGATTAAATTTTCGCGGGTCATTACTTCACTCACTTTCTTATCCAAATCTTTTTCGAAACGCAAATCGCGGTTGGTAATAATTCCCACCAACTGATTGTTTTCATTCACCACCGGGATTCCCCCAATTTTGTGATCGCGCATCAAATTCACAGCTTCTCGTAAGACCGCATCGGCAGCCAATGTCACTGGCTCCATAATCATCCCACTTTCGGAACGCTTTACTTTTTTGACTTCTTCTGCCTGGCGGGCGATGGTCATATTTTTATGAATGATGCCAATTCCACCCTCCCGAGCAATGGCTATGGCCATCCCACTTTCGGTAACGGTATCCATTGCGGCGGACATAATAGGAATATTGAGGCGCAGATTGCGGGTCAATTGAACCGATGTATTTACGTCGCGAGGCAACACCTCTGAGTAACGTGGAACAACGAGAACATCATCAAATGTGAGTCCTTCGAGTGCGATTTTAGAATTGTTTTGGATTGACATGCAAATAACGAATAAAGGAAGAAATTGGTGTGGTTATTTGCAGTGCAAAGATAGGCGATAGAAATTAAAGTGCCAAATGCGATGAGGATTGTACATCTAGGAGATTGATGATACTTGAAAAGGGTAAAGGAGAAATTCTCGGCGGGGACTTTTTGTGTTGGGCGAGGTTGAAAAATCCGTTGAATCGATTGTGAGCACAAAAAAGCGGGGCGCTCCGCGCCCCGCTTTTTCATTCTTTTCAAAGAAAAAGACTAGGGTCTTTTGCGGAATTTCATTGTAAGACTGCTGTTTTGTAAGAAGCTGTCTCTTCTGAACTGTAAGTTATTGTCGTCCACCAAAATCAAGGTTGCTTTTTCCCCATCCAAGGTAAAGGTTTTGCCATCGGCGCTCAAACTCCAAACACCGGGTTTGGTTTGAGGATCTGTAGGCTTGCACTTCAACAATCCTTGGTCGAGTATGTACGTATTGTCTGCGCTAAAAGTCCAAGAATTGTCTTTTTCGCAATCTTGCATCATTTGGGTGTAATCTTTCAAAAGCACTCCAGCACCCAAGTCAATGGCAGGCTCTATGGGCAAAGACGCAATTTCCCACTTCCCTTTACAAATCAATTCGGTTTTGGAGGGGGTTGGCGCAGGGGCTGGATCATCACCACATCCCGTTGTGGAAATCAAGGCAATACTGGCCACGATTCCAAGAGTCATGTTACCCAAAGTAAAAAAGTTCTTTTTCATATTGAACACAAATTAAAGTGATGAAAGTTAGAAAACCAATACAATTGACTGACATAGGCATGGATTAAACGGATAATATTTGAAACGCATCAAAACTCCGAAGGAGATGAATAGATTTGTGATGCGATGCATCCGATAGAATTATGGTGGGCAAAAGCCACAAGTTGGATTTTTGGTGGGGATACTTATCTGTGCAACCTCTGTGGATTTGGGGCGCGGCGGCTGCGCCGCCGCGGACACAATCACCCTGTGATTGTGTCCAAGCAAATCAGCGGCGCCGGTAGGCGCCGCGTTGATTGCCCCAAATGCCTCAGTTCCGACAGAGACCGATTGATTTGGGAATATATTAAAACCCTACTTCCCATAGAATACATCTCTAACGCAACATCCAATCATTCTCAATCATATCCTCTTGATCAAAATGCAATTCCAACAAACAACAAAAAATCCAAAGCCCATCCAGACTACCCTCTGTCAATCCTCCATGTAGCACCCGAAATTCCACTGAGCAAAAAATTGCTGGCATTACAAAAAATCCATTCCTTGTCCTACCACGGTATCGACCTAAAAACCCCTGGCTACTACTATCCAAAATGGGTAAAACACGGAGATCTTACGCAGTTGCCTTTCGCAGACAATCAATTCGATATCATCATTGCAAGCCATGTCCTAGAGCACATTCCAAATTTACAAAAAGCCCTAAAAGAGATTCATCGAACATTAAAATCCACCGGACAAGCCATAGTCATGTTCCCTGTGAGTAGGAATCAAGCCACCGATGATTATTATCAAATCAATGACTTTGTCGACCATGCAATTCAAAGACCCGAACCCAATCGCCAAGAAAAAATCAATCGATTTGGACAGCACGACCACATTCGACTTTTTGGCATTGACACGAAGGAGATTTTATCACAACAAAAATTGTTTCATGTCACTCAATTGGACAAGGAGAGATACGAAGATTTTTCATCATCCCGCCATTCGATGATGCTACCGAAAGACGATTCTCTGTTTATCTTAAAAAAAGAATAAAGTAGGCAACGAATTGATTTATAATTGGGTCTTTAGCCGAGATTTTGTATATTAGCCCCAATTTTAACTCTATGAATAAACGCTTACTTAAACAAATTGCTTTTGTTTTCATTTTCACTTTAGGAACACAGTTCTCTATCCAAGCCCAAAACGTGGGTATCAATGAGACTGGAGCGAACCCCGACCCTTCTGCGATGTTAGACATTGCAACAAGCAACAAAGGGGTGTTAATCCCAAGATTGTCTAAAGCACAAAAAAGTTTGATCGCATCACCTGCCAATGGCTTGTTGGTTTACCAAACCGATGATACCGTGGGTTTTTGGTACTATGAAAATACCAAATGGGTGCCTGTTATGCGTTCTATAACATTCGGCAAAGGATTAACCGGTGGATTTATCCAAGGCAAAGGAACTGTAGATCTCAAGCCCACAGGCGTGACTGCAAGAAAATATGGAGCCATGGACTCAATACCCGTTGTCACAGTGAATGCGGAAGGTCAAATCACATCTGCTACCACCATTGCAACAAACTTCTTGAACAAGACAGACACATTATGGAGCTGGCGGATCTTGGGTAATAAAGGAATAGATGACACCAAGCATTTCTTAGGAACTCAAGATAACAAAGCACTGAGACTTCGTGTAAACAACAAATGGGCTGGAGAAATCAGTCCCGTGAACGACAATATTTCTTTTGGAACCAACGCCAATAAAACATCCAATGGTGCCCAAAATATTGCCATAGGACTCAGTGCTATGGAACAAGCCACAAACAACAAGGCCGACCTCGTAGCCATCGGCCAATATGCACTTTCATCCAATGGCATCGGAGCTACAGGTGGAACTCAAGGCATCGAAAATATCGCCATTGGTCCAAAAGTCTTGTCGGGCAACAGATCCGGAAGTTACAATATTGGTGTCGGACAACGAGTTTTGGAAACCGGTCAATTCAACTACGGAAACATAGGCATAGGCTTTGAAGCCCTTCGTCAAACTTACAACTCTTATTACAACGTCGCCATAGGAATGTACGCGATGAGTTATAACCAAACAGGAAACTATAACTGTGCGATCGGTTATGGCTCAATGCTCTACAATGGAAGTGGCTATTACAACTCTGCCTATGGATTCTACTCTCTACTTTACAACAGTACCGGGGTTGGAAACACGGCGAGCGGTATGTATGCAATGACCGTTAATACTACGGGTCAATTCAATACGTCCAATGGTTATCAATCCCTTTACACAAGTTACGGCTCCAATTACAACACAGCATTGGGCGCTTATGCCGCATTAAATACGACAACGAAAGGTGACAACAATACTGCCGTAGGATACTCAACGTTGTACAAAAACACCACGGGGTATTCAAACGTAGCCGTGGGGGTTGCTGCTCTGTACAACAATACAATCCGCGGTAACTTGGTTGCCGTAGGAGATTCGGCACTCTTCAACAATGGAACAGCGGCTGCCGCTGGTCAGGCATCATTCAATGCTGCAGTAGGAAGCAAAGCACTTTTCTCAAACACAGCTGGTTCTAATAACACAGCGCTGGGCTTCGTATCATTGCAATCCAATTCAACGGGAAATAACAATACAGCAGTCGGTAGCAGAACGTTAAACTCCGGAACAACATCGAACAACAATACCGCTGTTGGATCGAATGCTCTGACATTAAGCACCGCAAATGACAATACCGCGATTGGATACAATTCTCTATCCAAAAACACCACTGGAAACAACAACACGGCAAACGGTTCCGAAGCATTGTCTTCCAATACCACAGGTAACAGAAATTTGGCCGAAGGATATAATGCATTGAAAGCCGCTACAACCGGATCAGACAACGTAGCTGTAGGAAGTCGTGCATTGGTTGCCGCAACAACCAGTTCAAACAATTCCGCGCTGGGCTCGGATGCGCTCTTAGCGAACACTACGGGAGGCAATAACACCGCAATTGGTTATCAAACCTTGGCAGCCAATACAACCTCTAGCGGAAATACTGCAGTGGGATTCAGGGCCTTAACAGCCAATACCTCAGGAACCAACAACGTAGCCATTGGTGCGCCCGCTGCGGTTGCAACAACATCTGGAAGTCAAAACATTGCCATCGGTAATTTGTCGTTGAATGCGAATTCAACAGGATCAGACAACGTAGCAATTGGTAACAGTTCATTGGCTTTAACCACAAGTTCAAATAACAATGCGCACGGATCAAGTTCACTTGCGGCAAATACCACAGGAGCGAACAACACTGCGATGGGTCACCAAGCGCTTGCGGCAAACACCACTGCCTCAAACAATACAGCACTGGGCTTTCGCGCAATGGCAGCCAATACCACTGGAACGAATAACGTGGCTATAGGTGCACCCGCAGCGGTAGCACTTACAACCGGAAGTCAAAACATTGCCATCGGTAATAGTTCCATGAATGCCAATTCTACAGGAACAGATAACATTGCAATTGGAGCTAGCGCTCTCGCTGCTGGGACTGCCTCTTTTAACAGTGCAATTGGATCTAGCGCCTTGGCAACCAATACCACAGGAACAAACAATACTGCCATTGGATATCAATCGCTAACAGCCAACACAACCGCCAGTAACAACATAGCCATTGGTAACCGCGCAGGAGCTTCAAATACAACTGGAAGCAATTTGGTAGCCATTGGATTTCAATCTTTGGTTGCAAACACCTCTGCCAGTAACAATACTGCCGTTGGATATCAGGCATTAACGGCGAACACAACCGCTCAGAATAACACAGCCGTTGGATCAAGGGCACTGCCAGCAGCAACAACAGGTGGAGAAAACACAGCCATGGGTACAGCCGCAGCAAATGCAAACACTACCGGTACAAACAACGTAGCCATTGGAAATAGCACATTAAATGCAAATACTTCAGGTACGAACAACGTGGCCATTGGTTTTGAAGCGATGTTAACAGGAACGGTGACTGAATTTAACGTAGCTGTTGGATCCGGTTCTTTGAGGACATTCAATAATACCAATGCCAATACAGGTAGAAACACAGCGGTAGGTTACCGTGCAATGACCGCTACAACCACAGGCTCTTACAATACTGCCATGGGTTACCAAGCGTTGGACGCAAATACCCAAGGTAACTTAAACGTTGCCATCGGTTATGGAGCCATGCCCAATTCCACCACTGCAGCAAACAACACAGCCACTGGATACGATGCGTTAGATCAATTAACCACAGCAAACAATAACACTGCCTACGGATACCAGTCGCTTGCTTTGGTGACCACTGGCGGAAATAACACAGCCATTGGATTCCAAGCCGGACCTACCTTTGGTGGCGGCGCAAATACGAACGCTACCGCGGTTGGTTACCAAGCAGTAACCACTGCCAGTAACCAAGTTCGCATAGGAAACAACTTCGTTACTTCCATCGGAGGCTTTGCCAACTGGACCAACGTTTCGGACGGTCGTTACAAAACCAATATTCAACAGAATGTACCAGGATTGGATTTCATCTTAAAACTTCAACCCGTAACCTACAATTTTGATTTCGACAAATTAAACAGAGCACTAAAGCCCGGCGCTGCAGATGCTCCGGCTTCCAACGAAAACAACCCCAATGTGGGCGTGAGGTATTCAGGTTTTGTCGCTCAAGATGTAGAGAAGGCCGCCAAAGAAATTGGCTACGATTTCTCTGGTGTAGACAAAGCCAAATCTGAAACAGACCTATATGGTTTGAGATACAGTGAATTTGTGGTTCCAATGGTAAAAGCCATTCAAGAGCAACAAGCACAAATCGAAATGTTGAAGAAACAAAATGAAGCTTTGCTGAAAGCCATCACTGATTTGCAGAACAAAAAATAATCCGCTCATTCAGAAACGATGAAAAAATTACTGCTATCCCTAGCATTATTCGCCTCAACCCTACTCTATGGTCAGGGATGGGTGCATAATGGCGCCCACGTGGTAGCCAACTCGGGAAGTTTTATTGTCATTTCGGGAACCAAAGGCAATTACAAAGCCCAAGGAACTTCCAGACTCATTTTCAATGGGGATGTCAATCTGTTTTTTACGGGAAACTGGGTTAATAACTCTGCCGGTGCCATTTTCATGACCAACAACGGTCGCGTAACCCTAAATGGTGCCGCACAACAATTTCAGGGTACGGCAATCACTGCATTCCCATCTCTAGACCTACTTTGCTCCGCAAATCCTTCCATGCAAGTGAATATTCTCGTCGGTGGAGGTCATAAGGGAGGAGGCACCGGTAAACTCAATTTGTTTTCAAAGCAATTGCTTCTCAATGGGAAGACCCTGATTATCAACAACCGAATGGAAACAGCAATCACCAAAACAACGGGTGGTATTGTTTCAGAATCCTTTCCATCGTTTGGTTACGGAAATGTTCAATGGAATATTCGTGATGCAGGCGCCGGACCCCTTTACACAGTTCCATTTCAGACGGCAACCGGTGCTAACATTCCGTTTGATTATAACGTAAAAAATGTAGGCCTTCAAACCAAAGACAGTGCATACGTAACGATTGCCACATACCCAACACCCACGGTCTCTTTACCAAACAACCGACCCATGCCAACGGGTGTTAATAACGTCAAGAACGAATTCAACACAGAAAATGCACGACGAATGTTGGATCGTTTTTGGATCATCAACGACGGTGGTTACAGCACAAAACCAGAAATAAGCCTTGGGTTCTCCTACCTCGACCCTGAACATAACACGGGGACAAATACCATCAAAGAATCCAACATGGGCGCAATCAACTGGATAGCAGCATCAAATAAGTGGAGTTACCCCGTGCAATCGCGTGTAGATGCAGCGAAAAACACTTTATTGATTCATACCGGTCAAAAATTTTCAGGCACTTGGACACTCAGCGATACTACACCTTGCCCCATTGCAAATTTCGCCTCTTCTGGTGTGTGCGAAAAAGATTCTGTATTATTCACCGACAAATCAACGGTGGTAGATGATACGCTCGTTCAATGGCGATGGGATTATGGAAATGGGAACAAAGGCAGTGGCGATTCTACCGTGGGCCACTTTACTCCAGCGGGGAATTATAAAGTTCGACTGATCGTGCGTGCCGCCAATGGCTGCGAGGACACCACATTTAAAAATGTGAATATTCTTGGCGCGCCCCAAGCCAACTTTGTCGTTGAAGATACCTGTGAAAATGAAGTGGTCAAATTCACTTCACTCACATCGCCTGGAAGTGGATTTTTGGCGAAAGAATATTGGTGGTTTGGTGACGGAACAACCACCGCAGGAAAAAGTCCATCCCATTACTATGGATCGGCAGGTTATCCCACCGTGAGGTACATTGTATACAACAGCAATCTTTGTAAGGATACAATTATTAGGACTCTATTTATTGCAAATAAACCTTACGCCTATTTCATGGTTAAACCCGATTGTGAAGATTTAATATTCCCCTTCACAAATGTATCCACCGCGGGAATTGGAACCATCAGTAGCTACAATTGGGATTTCGGCAATGGCAGAAAATCAGGACAACGAAATGAGAACATACTCTACCCAGATTCAGGCACATACAAGGTAAAATTGATTGTGACAAATAGTTATGGTTGTCATGATACCAATGCCCAAAATCTAAGAGTCTATCCAAGAGCCATCGCAAATTTCAAATATGATCCGTATATCCCGTTGATGACGCAAAACGTAACCTTTACCAATAATTCAAAAATTGACACCAAATGGTCATGGGATTTTGGAGATGGTTATTACGATATGGTGAGAGACCCTCAGCATAGTTACAAAATGTATGGAACATACAACGTCACATTGGTCGCCGACAATCAATATGGTTGTGCTGATACAATGACAAAGAGCATCAAAGTAAAATCGATTCCATTGTACTGGTTCCCAACGGCATTTACGCCAAAGAACTCAGATGGAACCAACGACTATTTCGGATTGTATTCTCCCCTCACCGTGAGTAATTATAAGCTCATCATTTACAATCGATATGGACAACAAATCTTTGAGGCAAAGGATCAATCCCAACTTTGGGACGGATTCGTCAATGGAGAACTATGCCAAAGCGGAGTTTATATCTACGATGCAACATTCAAGAATCCAGAAAATGAACTTCAACACTTTTCTGGTAGCGTCACCTTGTTGAGATAAACGTCTATAATCGTGTGAATGTGGAAGTTTACCCCGACTTTTGCAGCGAGATATGATTCAGACTGGCCTATTCCTAGATTTGACCTTTCATCACGATACCCCACAAGGTTGGTATTTGGTTGATGAAATGGGTGTAGAAGTACTTCTTCCAAATAAATTTTGTCCTGCTGAAGCCATAGAAGGCGACATTATCAATGTCTTTATTTTCAGAGATTCCGAAGACCGATTAACAGCCACAACCACGGTTCCCATGATAGAACTCGGGCAATTTGCTTGCCTTGAAGTTGTTTCTGTAACAAACATTGGGGCATTTCTTGATTGGGGATTGGAAAAAGACCTATTCGTCCCATTTAAAGAGCAACATCGCAAATTGGTGGAAGGTGAGCATGCCGTGGCCTATCTATTTCGCGACGAAGTAACCGACCGATTGCTAGCGAGTACAAAAATTTCCAAATGGCTGGAAAAAACGGATGTGAAATTGTTATACAACACACCCGTGGATCTATTGTGTTTTGAGGAAACCGAAATTGGCTATCGCGTAATTATCAATCAAAAACACCAGGGAATCATTTACAAAAATGAAGTCTTTCAGCCCATTGAAATGGGCGACCAACTGAAAGGATATGTGCGTTTGGTAAGAGAAAACGGGCATGTAGATGTATCGCTAACACCCATGGGACACAAGAAGGTGGGTACATTGTCAGAAACCGTATTAGAGGCCATAGAATCGGCAGGTGGTTTTTTGGCTTTGCACGATAAATCTGATGCAAACCTCATTCAATCAAAATTGGGAATGAGTAAAAAGGCATTCAAACAAACCGTGGGCGTGTTATACAAAGCAAAGCAAATCACGATTGAAGAGACTGGAATTCGCAAAGCATAAATCGTTTCACCAATTTTTTCAATGCGTAAACGTAGTTTAGGAACCGATAACCCCAATTACCCAAAGATTTGGGTAATTTTGTAATGATTCTAAGTACATGTAGAATAACAATTGAAATCCATGAAAAACCTAACACCAAAACGGCTCTTCACTGCCGTGATTGTCCTTACACTCGGATTCACTTCCTGCAAAAAAGCGGATCTTGACCTAAACAAATACCAGAATGTCCAATTGCAACCTGGCATTGTAACCCCCCTGGCTAGTGTGAGCATAACTGCAGGAAAAATCCTCAAACAAGACAGTATCGTTGTTCACGATCCAGATGGTTTGATTCGTTTTGTTGTGAGAAAAGATTCCATAGTGAACATTGGTGCCGACTCTATTCTTCAAAACATCTCCTTGCCAAAATCAAATGTCAATTTTACCCTCGGAGAAATTGATGTACCAACAATAAAGCAAACCCAAATAGTTATACTTCAGGATTTGGTTAATGCATCTGATGCACAAACCCAGCAGGTATTTAATTACTATAACGGCAAAGACACCATTTTCCCTGCTATGAGTAGTCCTGCCGGCAATAAGAACTCAGTTTCGAAAGCTACCAACTACGAATTCATCCATATTTCTAAAGGATTTCTACGATTTACGTTAACCAACAACTTCCCTACCGTTCTCACAAAAGCGCAAGTTGTAATCTACGACAACAAATACAATCGAACACTGGGTACGTTAAACTACTCCAATATTCTACCCTTAGCGAAAGGACTTGATTCAATCAAAATGGCGGGCGTTACCATGAGCAACGACCTGTCATTCCAAATTTTGTCGGTTGACTTGGCCAAAAGCAGCACCAAGGTTCGTATTAACTTGAACGACAATTTAACGATCAACATACAAGGTGTTGGAATGAAAACCACTTGGGGAAGAGCAATCATTCCAAATCAAATCATTCAAACACAAGTACTGGCCTTGAATTTGGGTTCCCCAACAGAAGACTACAAACTGCGCAATGTAAAATTTGGAGCAGCAGTGATCCCATATGTTGCCGATAGCAAATTTGCGGAAACCCTAAACCTATCGATTCAATTTCCCGATGCTACCGTAGGCGGCAACCCGCTCTCTCCAAATGCGATAACCTTGCCTAAGGGAAGTAAAACAGGCAATTTCGATTTGTCCAATGCGAACATTTTCTTAGGTTCAATCGACACCCAAACCCACAATATGCTTCGAGTTGCTGTTGCTCCAAGTATTAGTTCATCGGGAAACTTAGTTGACTTTGATTCAAGCGATTTTGTAAAAATTGAAATCGACCCAGCAAAAATCACCATCGATTACGTGGATGGTTACCTAGGGCAAAAAACATGGTCCGTAAATGTTGATGATGTAAATTTTGATGCCCTTGCCAATTTGGGCAAAGGACTAACTCTGACCAATCCCAAAATGTCGATTATTGTCAAAAACTCCTTTGGCATCCCCATTCGTTTGGAGCTAAGTATTGTCGCCAAGGATGACAAAGGTGCATCCGTTGACATGCAACCACCGGTAATGAATTTTGGCTACCCAACGATACCTCAAGCGGGAACAACGGTAAACAGCAAATTCGACATCGACAAAACCAACTCAAAGATTGTTCAAGCTTTGGGTCTACCTCCTACGAAGTTTGCCATCGCGGGAAAAGCCTATTTAAACAAAGATGGATATAAAGGCTACAACGATTTCGTTGATAAGAAGAGCAATCTCAATATCAGTTTTGAAGCAAACCTACCCTTGTCAATTACTGCTCAAGATTTTAGTATCAGCGATACAGCAGATGTAAAAGACATTTTCAAAGGGTTAGATCAATTTGAATACCTTGAATTAAAAATTAAAACCACCAATGGATTCCCATTGGAAGGTACATTGGACTTATATTTTGCCAACGCCAACGGGGTCATCATGGATTCATTAACCAACACAACGCTGATTGCCTCGGGAATTCCAGATGCCACAGGTAGAGTGATTACGCGGACAGAAAACATGACATCTATCCTACTAGATGCCACAAAGTTGAGTCACATGGCCACCAAAACAAATTATGCGCAAAAGATCATCTTCAAATCGCATTTCTACACTTACAACAAAGGAACACAATCCGTGAATATCCACACGGACAACAAGTTGGATATCGCATTGGCATTCCGTGCAAAATTGTCAGGCAAATAATGTAAGAACGATGAAAAAGCAACACATTTTACTCGCCATCGTCATTGGATTGGGCAATACCCTTTTCGCTCAATCAGGTTTGGATTTCAACAATCGTCATTTGGCCCAATCCAATGATGTAAATCCAGCCTTCCTGCCTCAATATAAGTTCACCTTGGGATTTGGCTCCAATTTTTCGGCCTATTACCCTGGTTACAATATTAGAACATTCTTCGCCGCTGGCTCTGATGCGCAATCCACAATAAGGGGAATTATCAACGACCCAAATGTGGATTTGCGTACTGACTTTCAAAATCGAAACAACCTAATCAACGCAGGCATTCGGGGTAAAAAATCCTATTTCTCTGTCAATACGAGCTTAAACACCCAAGGTTCAATTGTCCTCCCAAAGGATGTATTGGGCATGGCGATGTTTGGAAACCAAGAGTATTTCGGCAAAAGGGCAAACTTTGATTTGTCTGGCACTGAATTCATGAGTTACGCTGAAACCAAATTCAGTTACGGCAGAATGATCGGCAATAAATTAACCGTTGGAGCAAGTTACAGTATGATTACCGGATTGATCCATGCCAACTTAAAATCCGCTTACGCTTTCTTGGAAACCGACACGAACGCCAATTCCATCTACCAATTGCGCATGGGTGGGGCCTTTGATGCACAAACATCTTTACTCGGCCTGAGCGTTATGAAAGCCCTAAACGATTCCAATTACGATGCCGGCAAAACGATTCAAGATGCATTTCAAAAGAATTTCATTTCAATCAACCCAGGTTCGGCGATAGGATTTGGCTTTGTCTATCGAATGAATGAAAAATGGAGAATTTCGGGTGCCATCAACAACATAGGAAAGATAACATGGAACATGGGCGCTGAAGAACATCATATGTTGGAAAAGCCATGGACATTTACCGGCCTAGACACAAGTCAATTTAATACCTTAAAAAATGGCAAAGTCACCGACATTTTAATAGATTCATTCAGCAGAGCGTTTGACAATCAAACCACCAAATTAACAAGTTACGAAACCAAATTACATGCTCGTTATAACTTGGGCATTGAGTATTTCCTGACACCAAGAACTTATATTCAAATCAACTATGGCGGTGGATACGGCATAAAAGGCGACAAATCGTTCACCCACGTCAACATCCACAAAGAATTGGGTGAATGGGTTGATTTGCGATTGAATTACGGCATTTACGACTACCAGAATCCTCAGCACAGCCTCGGCTTTGGCATGAGCTTAAATCTCGGCCCCATCCAACCTTGGATGTCGTTCAATACACTGTCTAATGCCATCCATTTTTCTACCTCTCACAGACAGTCAATTCAATTTGGCCTAAATATCAATATTGGTACACGAAAAGACAGGGATGGCGATGGTATTCGCGACAAAGCCGACAGTTGCTTTAAAACTTTTGGCGTAATGAGTAACAATGGCTGTCCGCTCGGATTCCTCGGTGGAACTATGAATTACGACGAAATGGTTGTTGATTCTGCGGCGGCTGCCCCTGAAACCATAGACAGTACGTCGGTAAAAGCTGACATTCAAGTGGAGAAAAGCGCCCCTTTGCAGCAGTTGGAAGACAACAACCAAGAGCCCAAAGCAGCTGTGAAAGTTGAGGAAAACACAGTGAAGACACAGGATGCATCCAACACAGAGATAGTTACTTTGGTCGCAGATGAGCCGCAAACTCCAAAGCCCGCTAAAGTAGCGAAAGCAAAAAAAGAAAAACCCAGTAAAAAGAATAAGTCGAACTCAGCCGATTTATCCTCTGCAATGAAAGATTAACAGATTGATGCTTCAACGCATCATACCGAGAATATTCTGACCCAGTGCTGGTAACAATACCCGCTGGGTCATTTTATTTTCCGTGGCTATAGAGAGCAATCGTTCACCGGGCTCACCGATGGGTTCATCGCTCAAATCAAACGTCCCATAATGCATCGGCACCATATAGGTAGCGCCCAAATCCAAAAAAGATTGATACGCCTTTGCTGGTGAGGAGTGATTAGACTCCATAAACCATTCTGGCTGATACGCCCCGATTCCAAGGATTGCAATGTCAATTTGTGGAAATAGTTCCCTCGTTTCTAAATAGTGTTTCCCATAACCAGAATCCCCGCCAAAATAAATCACTTTGCCACCCACTTCTATCACAAATGCCCCCCACAGATGTCGGTTTGTATCCGTTATCCATCTCCTGCACCAATGTCTAGTAGGCAAATAGGTGATCTTAATCGTCTGATCATCCAACTGATATTGCTGATACCATCCCGCCTCCTGAATCTTGCCATTTCGATTGAATCGTCTCAGCAACGGAGCCGTTGAAAGCCCACACAAATACTGTGCATCCGGATTCAACTTGGAAAGAAACCGAATACTGTGGTAATCCATGTGATCACGATGATCATGACTCAATAACACATAGTCAATTTTTGGCAATTCCTTCGGTGCCACAGGGAACGCTGAAAATCGTTTTAAGACCCGTGATGCATTTCCAAACACAGGGTCGGTGATAAACGTCTTCCCACCCACACGAATCAAGAATGTGGCATGACCTAACCAAGCAACGCCATCGATTGAATCGTTTTTGATCCAATCCAACTCTTTGGAAATTGGCAATTGAAACGTATCTGTTTTTTTGAATGCCAAAAACGGATTGGTTTGCTTTTTCCATTTACGAACATCTTTGAACGTCAACAAAAAAGGATAATCCGGATTAATGTATCGCCCGTTGGATATGGGGGTCCCTTGATAACCCTCCTTTTGAGGATGATACTTCAGTGCAGGATTTTGTGCAAATTCAACTTTATTCATCATCGGAGTTTGGCAATGACTCTTTACCCATGTAAATAGTCCTACAATTAACAAAGCAAAAGTTATTCTGGCTTGATACATAAAATGAAAATTATACTTCTGTTGTTCGATGCAGGTCCCATTCCCCAAGAACATGCAGCGCTTCAAAAACCGTCTCCAATCCTTTTACACTTACAATCAACGCTTTATCCGTTTGTTTTACGCTGAACTTATTCGGATTGCTAGCAACAAAGCCCATAATCGCGACAAAACTATCGCTGTGATATACCGCTGCATTGGCATCGCCAGGGAAATAACAACGCATCCCTCCATTTCCAAGGGAAATCTTCTCCATGCCCAATTGTTTTCCAGCCCACTTCAAACGGACCGTGTCCAACAAGGCTGCCACCGTATTGGGAATTTTCCCAAACCTATCCTTCAAATTGTTCGCAAATCGCTGCAATTCCAATTCTGTATTGATGTTCGATAACTCACTGTACAATGCCAAACGCTCCGCCGTCTGCGTCACATAGTCCGACGGGATCAGCATTTCAAATTGGGTATCAACCTGGCAGTCCCGACTGCTAATATCTTCGGGCTGATCAAACAACGCGTCAAACTCCTCATTTTTCAGTTCCCGCACCGCTTCATCCAAAATCTTATGATACATATCAAACCCCATCTCGCTGATAAATCCGGATTGTTCACCCCCCAACAAATTCCCGGCACCGCGAATATCCAAATCCCGCATCGCAACCTGAAACCCACTGCCCAATTCACTATATTCCTCCAACGTGCGCAACCTTTTCCGCGCATCCTCACTCAAAACAGATACCGGCGGCGAAAGCAAGTAACAGAACGCCTTCGTATTGCTTCTACCCACCCTACCCCGCATTTGGTGCAAATCACTCAGCCCAAACATATGTGCGTTGTTGATAATAATCGTATTCGCATTGGGGATATCCAACCCACTCTCAATAATCGTTGTCGCCACCAAAACATCAAACTCCCCTTCAATAAATTGTACCATCACATCTTCCAATTCATGCCCTTCCATCTGACCGTGAGCGACACAAACCCGACATCCGGGCACCATATCGCCAATAATTCTTGCCATCTCATGAATGTCCTTCACCCGACTATGCACAAAGAAAACCTGTCCACCCCGCTCCATCTCATGTTGAACCGCCTCGGCAATCAAGTCCTTGTTAAACATATGCAATTCCGTGTGCACAGGCTGACGGTTGGGCGGCGGTGTATTGATAATCGATAAATCTCGAGCACCCATCAAACTGAAATGCAACGTCCGCGGAATGGGCGTCGCAGTGAGTGTCAATGCATCCACATTTACCTTAAATTCCTTTAACTTCTCCTTTGCAGCCACCCCAAACTTCTGCTCTTCATCGATAATCATCAAACCCAAATCCTTAAACTCAATATCCTTTCCCAGGATGCGATGCGTTCCAATCAGTACATCCACTTTGCCCGCTTTCACCTTATCCAATGTGGCCTTCTGTTCCTTGGCCGATTTAAATCGATTGATGTAATCTACCGTGATCGGAAAGCCCGCAAATCGCTTGGAAAAAGAACGATAATGCTGTTGCGCCAAAATGGTAGTTGGCACCAACACCGCCACCTGCTTACTATCGCAAACGGCCTTAAACGCAGCACGCATCGCCACTTCCGTCTTTCCAAATCCCACATCACCACATACCAATCGGTCCATCGGCTGCGGAGATTCCATGTCGCGTTTTGTGTCCTCCACGGCCTTGGCTTGGTCCGGCGTGTCCTCATAAAAGAAACTCGCCTCCAACTCCATCTGCAAATAATTGTCAGGCCCAAACGCAAATCCCTGCTGCGCTTTTCTTTTGGCATACAAGGCAATCAACTCCCTCGCAATGTCCTTGACCTTTTTCTTCGTCGCCTTTTTCTGCTTATCCCACTGCGGACTCCCCAACTTGTGCATGCTTGGGGGTGTACCGTCCTTTCCTGTGTATTTACTTATTTTGTGCAGACTATTGACCGACACATAAAGTAGGTCGTTGTCTTTGTACACGATGCGCACCACTTCCTGCTTAACCCCGTGAACATCCATTTTCTCAAGTCCCGCAAATCTGCCAATGCCATGGTCGATATGCGTCACAAAATCCCCCGGTTTGAGATGCTTAAGCTCTCTTAACGTCAGCGAGGTTTGAGACGAATATTTTTGTCGTCCCCGCGGACGATAGTATTTATCAAACAATTGATGTTCGGTAGTGAAGGCAATTTTTATGTCGCGATCCACAAAACCCGACGAAAGACCTTGGTAAACCGGCTCAAAGGTCACTTGTGATTGGGTATCGGCGAGGATGGCGATCAATCGTTCAATTTGTCGACTATTTTCACTGAACACCAATGTGGTTAGACCTTCTGTTTTATTGGTCTGCATCCATTCGGTAAGCATAGAAAAATTTCTTTTGAACAGGGGTTGAGGCTGTTGCATAAATTCGATAATTTCTATTTTTCCGGTGGGCCGCGTCCCGCTATTGTGGATTTGTGTGAAGGGTTCAAGGGCCGACATCAGGCCTTTGGGCGTATTCCAAATTTGTTTGGGGTGTTTGGGAATGATTTCTCTGCCAAAATCCACCGCTTCTTGGTGAATTTGCATCGCTTTTTCCCAGGCTTTGCCCAGTTCTTCAATTTGAAAGCTGAGATCGAACGAAACAACCAGGGTTTTTGGATCAAAGTAATCGGTGATGGAGATCGTAGTTTCTTGGTCGCGCTGTTCTTGGATATTGGGAATCAGAGAAAAATGGGCAATTTCTTTGAGTGAAAGTTGGTCGTTGACATCAAACGTACGGATACTTTCGATGATGTCTCCATCCAATTCTATGCGAAACGGGAATTCATGGGCGAAGCTGAAGAGGTCGACGATGCCCCCGCGGATGCTAAATTCACCGGGTTCGAACACAAAATCACGTCGTTCAAATCCATGAATTTCCAAAAATTCCATCAAAAATTCGGTATCGAGGTTTTGACCTTTTGCGATATCGATGGAAGATTTTTCGAGTTCCAGTTTATCAACGACATATTCTGCGATGGCGGAGCCATAGGTAACGAAGATGCGTTTGTTATTTTTGCGAAGTGCATTGAGTGTTTCGATGCGTTCTTGCACGCCCATGGCATTTTCGCGGGCGGTATTGTAGGGTTTCAAGTAAGAATCCGGGAGGAAGTAGATGGGTTCTCCCACGAGGAGATTTTCCAGATCGGATTTAAAATACTGTGCTTCGTCTTTGTTGGGGAGGATGGCGATGATGGGTCGGGAGGTGGATGCGTAGAGGGAAGCGATGGCGAGGGCGAAGCCCGAGCCAGCGAGGCCTTGGAGGTGGATGGGTGCGGCCGCGTGCTCCGCCGCGGCCGCCAGTGCTTGCATGGGTTGAATTTGTGCAAACGCACCCAAAATTTCTCTCGTATTCATCGTTTATGGCTCACTTCCCCGCAAAAAAGGAGGCCCGGCTTCGCCGGGCCCCAAAGATACATCCGCTTGCGCATCGATAACAGCCGCAAACATCCCAATTTGTCTAAACTTTTATGCCTTTCGGCCAATCGCTCGCTCCGCCGCAGCCACAATCGCTGCCGTGGTTAATCCGTATTTCTCCAACAACTGATCCGGCGTTCCGCTCTCCCCAAATGAATCATTCACCGCCACATATTCCATCGGCGTTGGCATCTCCCTGCCCAACAACTGCGCAATACTGTCGCCCAAACCACCATTCATCTGATGCTCCTCCGCACTCACCACACAACCCGTCTTTTTCGCCGATGCCAAAATCGCGTCCCGATCCAAAGGCTTAATCGTATGAATATTAATCACCTCCGCATCAATCCCCTTCTCCGCCAAAGCATGTCCCGCTTCAATTGCCTTCCATACCATATGTCCTGTAGCGAAAATCGTAACATCTTTCCCCTCGTTCAACATCAAAGCCTTACCGATTTCAAAAGGCATATCTTCTGGGATGAAAACGGGCCATTTTGGTCGACCAAAACGCAAGTAACAAGGTCCATCGTATTTGGCAATCGCCATCGTGGCAGCCTTGGTCTGATTGTAATCACAAGGATTGATTACCACCATCCCCGGCAACATCTTCATCAACCCTATGTCCTCCAAAATCTGGTGCGTTGCCCCATCCTCACCCAATGTCAACCCCGCATGAGAAGCACAAATCTTCACGTTCTTATGACTGTATGCAACACTCTGTCGGATCTGATCGTACACACGGCCTGTTGCAAAATTCGCAAAAGTTCCAGCAAATGGAATCTTTCCACCCGTGGCCAAACCTGCCGATGCGCTAATCATATTTGCCTCTGCAATCCCCGCTTGAATAAACCGCTCCGGGAATTCATCTTTGAAGGCATCCATCATCAAAGAACCCGTTAAATCCGCGCACAATGCCACTACATTGCTGTCCATCTTGCCAGCCTCGTGTAATCCAGCGCCAAACCCACTCCGGGTGTCTTTTTGTCCTAGTATTTCGTATGATTTCATGTGTTTAAATCGATAATTGCGTGTTGGTTCCTGAATTGATTTTAAATATTTTTGATTTACTGTACAGTGTACGTGTCTCCCCCGCCGTGCGATAAACCACCGTATACTCTCCCGGCTGCATATTGATCATCTGCTTTGGCACTGTCCCATTCAAATCCATCACCCACTCCAGCTTGTTGTCAACCCGCTGAAAAACAGCCCCCGTCACATCTTTTCCTATGCTTAACTGCAATACCCCTGGATTGGGAATCTCTATCGTAAACGTTTGATTCTGTTTGATTTGAACCGCATTGAATTTCAATCTCGGAATGGTCAAAATCTCCAAATCATACCCTCCTACGATGTACTTCTCCAACGTATTGAACTCTTGCGCGTTGATCGTCTGCATCGTATTTCCCTTCCTCACAATCGCCTGCAATCGAGGATATTTGGTGATCCCGCCCATCTTCAACAACAAACTTCCTTGCGGTGTCTGCAATGGAATCACATTGTGCTTGCCTGGAACCATCTCCACAATCTCTGAACTGACTTGGGGCTTGGTGTGTGCCACCACGCGGTAACGACGTACCGGATCCAAATACAATGTATCGGGAACGCCTTTTCCATTCATCGTGTGTATCACATTCTCAACCATCTGCCCATTGTCCGCATCAAAAATGGTCAACGGTACATCCGTTTCCCTCGGCAAGCCTTGATTATCCAATAAATTGATCTGAACCGTGGTATTGTTTAGCGCCTGATTGATGATCACGCCAATGATCTTTTGAAATTGTGCAGGTGTTTCTGCATTGAAATACCTACCCGTGCATGAATATGCATTCCTAAACGCTTCACTGTCCGTTCCCAGTCCAATCACAAAAGGTCTCAAGATGATGCCCTTCTGTTGCAACGCAGTGCTGATCGCGCAAGGATCCCCTCCGCATTCCTCAACCCCGTCTGTAATAATAATGATGATATTCCTTGCCGTGGGATCCGTGGGAAAATCTTTCGCAGACGCCAGTAAGGATTGCGCAATAGACGTATAACCCAATGGCTTAATAGTCTTTAACTTGGCTGCAAACTGCTTGTGATTAAACGGCGCAAAAGGCACTTCCAATTTGGTGTCGTTGCAATCCTTTTTTTCATTGGGCTGGGTATGACCAAACACACGCAATCCCACTTCCAAATTTTCAACGGACCGCAATGTATCTACCATTTTATTCATCAACGTCACCGCTACCGCCCATCGCGTTGAATTCCCCATCTCCGCCAACATACTGCCACTGCCATCGAGCAAAAACAACATCCGCGTTTTCTGACCGGGATACCCGTTTTTTACTTGTGCGCCCAAAGACGATACAATGAGTAAGCAGAGGTATAGGGTGATTTTTTTCATAGTTTTTTTGGGAATAACTCGATGTGCGTCAATCCATGATCATGCCATTAGTAATCTCCGTGAGCCGTCTCAGGCAATTGCGCCAACGCACGTTCCAGTTGCTCGTCGTTTGGAGCCTTTCCATGCCATGCATGCGTACCCATCATAAAGTCGACACCCTGACCCATTTCTGTTTTCATAATGATCACGATGGGTTTGCCACCACCCAATTTGGATTGTGCCTCCGGAACCACTTTCATGATGCTATCCCAGTTGTTTCCGTCCATTTCCAAGACCTCCCAACCAAAGGCCGCAAACTTCGATGTCCATTCCGTTAACCCCATCACATCGCCCGTGGAACCATCAATCTGCTTCTGGTTAAAGTCAACCGCGACAATCATATTGTCCAACTTGCGATGAGCCGCAAACATGACCGCTTCCCATATCTGACCTTCTTGCAACTCCCCATCTCCTGTAACAACCCAAACTGTATGATTGTCTTTGTCGATCTTTTTCTGAAGCGCCAATCCCGCCGCGACACTCAAACCTTGACCCAAAGAACCCGTGGCGACACGGATACCGGGGAGGTGCTCATGGGTTGCAGGGTGACCTTGCAAGCGTGTATTCAACTTTCGAAAGGTGGCCAACTCAGGCACAGGAAAGTAACCAGAACGGGCCAATGTGCTGTAATAAACCGGCGAAATATGTCCGTTACTCAAGATGAATACATCTTCCCCGTTTCCACTCATATTAAACTTGGCCGCATTGTGCTTCATGAAATGAAAATGCAATGCAGTAAAATAATCCACACAGCCTAAAGAGCCACCTGGGTGACCACTCGAAACAGCATGAACCATGCGAAGAACATCGCGCCGAATTTGTGTAGCCATAGTGGCCATGAATGAAACAGTGTTGTGGGCTTCCATAAAGATTCAAAATTGACGATAAAAGACGGCTTTGTATACACAAGTTTTCAAGAGATTGAAGCATTACAAAATATTCTGACCAACACCCCAAAATCCCCGTCGATTTTCATGCAATAACCCTTGATATTGCTTATATTTGTAAGTTTTTTATGCAGTTCAAGCCCAAATCATTTCTCCTCTTCGCCCTCCTGTCAATTCTTGCGGGTTGCAGCGACTATGGAAAAATATTCAAAGGCAAGAACACATCGCTCAAATTGGCAAAGGCCGAGGAACTATACGCCAAAGAGGATTTTGGTCGTGCTTTACCCCTATTTGAGCAATTGAAAGATGATTATTTCCAGAACAAGCGAGACAGCTTGGAACTGGCCTACGTGAAAGTAGCGTATTGTTACTTCTATTTGAAAGCATACGAAGACGCCAGTAGCCTATTCAAAGATTTCACCTACAAATTCTCTCGCAGTCCAAAAGTCGTCGATTGTTCCTACATGGCCCTTTATTGTGATTACATGTCGGTAGCGGATTATGATTTAGACCAAGTCAATACAGTGGACATCATCAATGAGATACAGGAATTCATGAACGCCTACCCTGACTCGGATTATGTTCCAAAGTGCAATGAGCACATCGACAATCTGAGGGAGCGTTTACACAAAAAAGCATTTGAACAGGTAAACCAATATTACCAAATTTCAGAATTCAAAGCCGCCAGCGCTGCAGCCGTGTTAGCACTGAAGTCGTACCCCGATATTCCTCAAAAAGAGGAATTGGAATACATCGCCTACCAGGCACAGTTTTTGTACGCCATGAACTCCGTGGAATCCAAACGCATCGAACGATTGGAGAAAGCCATGAATCTGATCGATGACTACTTAGAATCCAACAGATCCAATGGCGCACACAGTTCTGATGCCGCCGAAACACGAACCAAAATCATCAAAGAAATCACAAAATTGAAAGAAATCATATGAGCAATCCTATATCCCGTAATGCCGAAACACGTGACTTGCGCAATTTGGAGCAAGAGACCGACAACATTTATTTGAGTGCAATCATCATTTCTAAGCGTGCGAATCAAATCGCCGAAAAGCAAAAGGAAGAATTGCGCAATCGTTTGGAGCCATTCATCAACGACTCAGACAACTTGGAGGAAATTCAAGAAAACAGAGAACAAATTGAAATCTCAATGATGTATGAGCGCATGCCAAAACCCACATTATTGGCTTCGCAGGAGTTTGACGATCAAAAAACCTACTGGAGAATCCCCGATGCTCCGGAAAAACCACTTTAAAAACAAAAAAATCATTGTTGGGGTCACCGGTGGCATTGCCGCTTACAAAATCCCACAATTGATTCGACTTCTCAAAAAGGAAGGCGCAGAAGTGCAGCTGGTAGTTACCGAGGCTGCAAAATCTTTCGTTACCCCTCAAACCCTTTCGGTGCTCTCCGAAAGGCCCGTATTATCTGATTTTTTTAAAAATAGCCAAGGAGAATGGAACAACCATGTCCATTTGGCACTCTGGGCCGATGCAATTGTTGTAGCACCCGCCGGCGCCAATACCTTGGCAAAAATGGCGCACGGTCTATGCGACAATCTTTTGATGTCTGTCATACTCTCTTCTCGCTGCCCCATATGGGTGGCACCAGCCATGGATCTCGACATGTGGACGCATGCATCCACGCAGAAAAACATCCAAACACTAACCGAACAAGGTGTTAAAATCATAGACCCAGAAGAGGGAGAATTGGCATCTGGCTTATCAGGCAAAGGTCGGATGGCAGAACCTGAGCAGATATTTTCAACACTGGAAAACCAATTGCTTCCGCCGCCCAATTACTTTACTGGCAAAAAAGTCCTTGTCACCGCAGGAGGAACCCAAGAATCCATCGATCCCGTTCGATTCATTGGCAACCACAGTTCTGGCAAAATGGGTTTTGCAATCGCTGAATCTTTGCTCGCATCAGGCGCATCGGTTCAATTGGTTCATGGTTCTGTGAGTATTGAGACACCCAATCACTGCGAAATACACCATACCCCCAGCGCCAAGCAGATGCACAACAAATGTTTGGAACTCTTCCCGCATTGCGATGTACTTATCATGGCAGCCGCAGTAGCTGATTTTGCTCCCGTTGAAATTGCAACGCAAAAAATCAAAAAAACAGAAGACAACATCACAATTGCACTAAAGAAGAATCCCGACATCCTCAGTGAATTGTCGGCCCAAAAACGCCCAAACCAAATCACCGTTGGATTTGCACTGGAAACCGAAAATGAAAATACCAATGCCCTGGGGAAATTGCACAAGAAAAACCTAGATTGCATCGTTCTTAATTCTCAAAGCAACCCAGACGCCGGATTTGGCGTAGACACCAACAGCGTTTCTGTTTTCTGCAAAGACGGAAAACAATGGCAAATCCCCACCGCATCCAAATCTGAGGTCGCACAGAAACTCCTTCAATCCCTATCCGAATGGTTAACCCAAACTCTCTGATGAAATACAGCGTAAATTCCTTGCAGAAACTCCTCGCACTCTTCATTGCGCTCGCCGTGTTAATCCCCAACGTGTTCTCGCAAGAAATAAAAGCAAATATTCAGATTGTAGCACCTCGGGTTCAAATGACCGACAAGCAAGTGTTGCAAACTTTGCAAAATGCGGCACAACAGTTCATCAATACAAGAAAATGGACCGACGAAAACATCGCATCGCAAGAGAAAATCGAATTCAGCATGTTTTTCGACATTACCGCGATCAACAACAATGACTTTTCAGGCACCATGCAGTTTCAAGTGGTAAGACCAACCTACAATTCAACTTATAAAACAACCATTTTTCAGTTCAACGACGAGGACATCACTTTCAGCTACCGAGAGTTTGAAAACCTCGAATACCAAGAAAATATGAACATGAACGACTTCACCACCCTACTCGCGTATTACGTCAACTTGGCGATAGGAATGGATTTCGATAGTTTTTCAGAATTGGGTGGATCGCCGTATTTTGCAAAGATGCAAAGCATGGTTTCCATGATGACCAACAAAATGGGATGGAATCAAGGCGATGGAAAAGGAATTAGAAACAGATTCTATTTGGCGGAGAACCTCACCAACCCCAGATTCAAGGACCTTCGACTGCTTACCTACAATTATCACCGAAAAGGGATGGATCAGTTTGCCGCAAACCCAGAACTCGCGAGAAAAAGCATCACCGAAAACATCAAAAAGTTAAAAGAAACCCAATCGATTTTCCAAAACTGCTTGTTGCAAAAATCCTTTTTCTCCACCAAATGGGCCGAACTCGTTGAAATATACAAAGGGGCCCCAGTTCCGGAAAAAACGGCAATGGCGAAATTTCTGTCGGAAATAGATCCTACCAACAGTCAGCGATACGAAAAAATCAAATCATGATCTGGTGTGGCCTGGATATCGCCACAGAGTTTTCTGAAGCTTTATCAGTGCGGTTTGGCAATCAACTCAACGAGGCAAATGCCCCCAAACCCGACCTCTTTTTCTTAGCCAGCCAATCAACCCTTCCCCTGTGCTTGTCGCTCATCGATGATTGCGTAGGCGGAGTTCCAGAATCTCATATCCTTTCCATACCTGATGGCGACGATGCAAAAAACTTCGCTGTCTGCGAGACCATTTTCACATGGCTGAGAGAAAACAATGCACAGCGCGGTTCTCTGCTGATTCATATTGGTGGTGGTGCGCTTTGCGATGTGGGAGGATTTTGCGCTTCCACCTATTTAAGAGGCATCGAATTTTGGAATATCCCCACAACCCTATTGGCAATGGTTGATGCTTCCGTTGGCGGAAAAACAGGCATCAATCTGGGGCATTTCAAAAACTATATAGGCACTTTTTCTCAAGCCTCCCATGTCTTTATTACCCCACATTGGTTAAAAACACTCCCTGAAATTGAAATTCTGAGCGGTTGGGCAGAAGTTGTAAAACATGGCATACTTTCAGGTGGCAAAGCATGGACGCAGGTTCAGCAATCCATTCCAAACACCAAAGATCACCAAGCATGGCTGAGTATCTTGGAATGGAATATCAAAGTCAAATCGCGCATCGTAAACGCAGATTTCGAAGAAAAAGGTCAGCGAAAATTGTTAAACCTGGGCCATACGATCGGGCATGCATTGGAATCTCTGTGTTTAGACCAATCAAAACCCATCCCGCATGGTTGGGCTGTTGCCTGGGGATTGGTATTGGAGACGGCATTGGCAATTCAATTATCACCCCAAGCAAATGCAACAAAAGAATTGCATCAACAAATAAAAGGAATTGTAGAAGGTTTGTATTCGCCAATTCAGTTTACAAAGAATGACATTCCTGCGTTGATGAATTATATCAAGGCAGACAAAAAAAATCAACAAGAAAACCTATTGTTCTCCATGGCTTTTGCCCCGGGCGATTGCGCCTATAATATCGCAGTTTCTCCCGAAGCCGTAATGCAAGTTTTGAATGATCATGTCAGCAATCCAAATTGAACTCCCTGTAAGCAAAAGTGTGTTAAACCGTGCAATGATTGCCATGGCCGGACAGGGAAATTTCACGATGTGGCTTGAGAAAAATTCGGACATCATAGCCAACGGTTGCAGGGATACCCAATTGTTAGCCAAGGCATTAAGCGCTCACAATCAAAATGTAACATCAACCCATTGCTTCCAAGATGCGGGAACGCCGTGTCGATTGTTTACTGCATTCGCTGCAGCCAATTTCGTTTCGCCATGCCAAATCACGGGAAATGATAGTTTAAACAACAGAAGCATAGAACCCTTGGTGAGCGCACTCATGGAGATGGGCGCAGACATCAGTTACACCGAGAGGATTGGATACACGCCCATTGCGGTAAATCGGGGGATAACAGCATGGCGAGATGTAAGAATCAGTGCAGCACAAAGTTCTCAATATGCCAGCGCATTGCTGTTGATTGCTCCCTGCTTTGGCGGAATCAAAAAACTGACCATCACGGAAAATACGCATTCGCATGCTTATATCGGCATGACCCTTCATTTGTTGAACCAGTTACACATCCAAACCCATTGCGTAGAAACCGACTCAGAACTTCATATTTCGATCCTCGGAGAATACCAAAGTTCAAACTCCCGATTTGATGCAGATTTGTTTGAATCCGACTGGAGTTCGGCTGCATTCTTCTACCCTTATCTACTGGGCTTGCCAGAGGGCGAAACCATTGAACTGCTTGGATTAAAAATGGGTCAATCTCCTCTCGACATAGCAATTTCACCCATGGAATTGTCATTGCAATCCCAAAACCCATCAAAATGGAAATCAATGTCCGGCAGTTGCCAGGGGGATGTAGCCATGTGCGAATTAGGCAATTTGCTGGGCATCAAAACCATCGAGACAAGGAAAGGGGTTCTACTGGCAAGGCAGCATAGCCTTTTCAACCCAACCTGTAAATGGTTGGATGACGATGAAATGATGCGGAACGAGCAGACCCTTCATATCAACCTAAAAAACAACCCTGATCTCGTTCCTGCCCTGGTTGTTGGATGGTGTATCTTGGGAAAATCTGTCATCATTCGCGGCATCGAAAATCTGCGATTCAAAGAGTGCGATAGAATAGCGGCGATTCAAGAAAACATCAAACCACTTGGCTGTACGCTGAAAAATATCGGTTCGGCGTCTGATGATATATGGATATTGAACTGCTCGGGAAGATCTTTTCCTGACCAACTGCATGTAAACACACATTCAGACCATCGCATTGCAATGGCATTTTCTTCACTCAAATCATGGATTCCATCGTTAAGTTATTCTGAAACAACCTGTGTAGAAAAATCCTTTCCCCAGTTTTGGGAGCAATTGAAGAAGTGTACCTTTGATTAAGTAAATCGCAAAGCCCATGAATACGGAAAATCACAACAATACATCAGAAACCGTTGCAAAGAAAAAAGCCAATGACACGCGTAAAACGTGGATTCTTGCCATCATTGCGATGGTCTGCACGATCATATCATTTATGTATCGATACCAAAGTGGCGCTTCGGACCCGGTGACGACTCTCTCAAAGAGCCAAAGTATTTTCCCATACACATTGAACGATGTAAATAACGTTCTCGACTATCAATTAAAGGGTTGGAACGAGGCAAACATCGATGCTTTTATGTCGGGCTATGTGAGAGATTCAAGCGTTCGATTCATAACCAACAAAAAGGTAAAGACAAGTTGGCAAGAAATTACCGATTCCTACAAAAAAGGCTATCCCAACAAGGAGGCAATGGGCAAACTCACTTTTCATCGCGATGAAATCCGCTGGGTAAACGAATCGGCTTACATCGCACAAGTCATCGGAAGATGGGAGGTCATTCAAAAGCAACCCACCCACGATACATTGAGCGGTCGTTTCAGCTTGATTTTTGTTGGCACACCCGAAGGACCTAAAATTCAGATTGACCACACTTGGTAAAAACAAAATGGCCAGAAACAGCATCGGAAAGAATTTAACCATCACCTCATGGGGCGAAAGCCATGGACCAGCCATCGGCATTGTAATTGACGGATATCCGGCCAACATGAGCGTTGATTTAGAAGCGCTACAACGCGCTATGCAACGCAGACGTCCGGGACAAAGCGACATTACAACCTCTCGCAACGAAAGCGATAAAGTTGAGATCATTTCAGGAATTTTTGAAGGAAAAACACTGGGATCTCCTATCACGATTTCGATTCCCAATATTGATGCAAAACCCAAGGATTACGAAGCATTAAAAGACATTTATCGACCAGGCCATGCGGATTGGTTGTACGACAATAAATACCAACACCGTGATCACCGAGGAGGTGGGCGCAGTAGTGCTCGGATTACCGCCGGATGGGTTGCAGCAGGCGCCTTGGCATCGCAATTTTTAGAAAATCACAACATCAAAATCACAGCTTGGGTGAACCAAATTTGGAAAATCAAAGCACCCAATGTTCATCAGACTCCAACTTTTGAGTCGATTGAATCCCATACCGTTCGATGCTGGCACACAGAAACCGCCGACCAAATGATTGCCGCGATTAGGGAAGCCAAAAACGATGGTGATAGTTTAGGAGGTATTGTACGATGCGTGATCGAAGGACTACCTGCCGGAATCGGAGAACCGGTGTTTGGCAAACTCAATGCAATCTTGGGTCATTACTTACTGAGCATCAACGCAGTGAAAGGCATTTCATTTGGGGAGGGATTTTCCGCCAGTGAGTTAAAAGGATCGGAACATAACGATGCATGGAAAATCACCAAAGGACAGATACATGGCGAGACCAATCACAGTGGTGGAATTGTGGGTGGCATGAGTACGGGGGATCCAGTGCAATTTGATTTGGCATTTAAGCCCACTTCAACGATTGGCATTTCCCAAGACACAATAAATAATGAGGGAAAATCGGTGAAATTGGAAGCCACGGGACGACATGATCCCTGTGTATTACCAAGGGCCATTCCCATCGTTGAAGCCATGAGCGCGCTGGCGATTATGGATTTGATGCTCGAAATCAAATCGTAAAAAACAGAAAATATTTCTGAGGGATGGGGAGAAAATTACGCTCATATCGCAAAATGAAATTCAACCAACATCAAGGAAGTCGCAATTCGATTTGAATCAAGCAATACCAACACCCAAATGAACAGAGCTGAAATATTAAACCAATTTTCCAAGTTATTGGATGTAATGGATGAATTACGCGAAAAGTGTCCGTGGGACAAAGAACAAACCATGGAGTCTATCCGCACCCTAACCATTGAGGAGACATTTGAGTTATCCGATGCCATCATACAAAATGATTCCGAGGAAATTAAAAAGGAGCTCGGCGATATTCTCTTACACATTGTATTTTATAGCAAGATTGCTTCGGAGACCAACAAATTCAACGTAGGCGATGTAATTGAATCACTCATTCATAAGCTAATTCGCAGACATCCGCACATCTATGGAGATGTGGAAGCCAAGGATGCAGAGAAGGTTAAACAGAATTGGGAACAAATCAAAATCAAAGAAAAGGGCATCAAAAAGAATGGCATTTTGGATGGCGTTCCGAAGGGATTAACGGGGATTGTTAAGGCGTATCGCATGCAAGAAAAGGCATCACAGGTAGGATTTGACTGGAACAATCCGGAGGATGCTTACAAGAAGGTTGAAGAAGAATGGGCGGAATTTCAGGAGGCGAACAACGAGGCGGATAAAGAGGCCGAATTTGGTGATTACTTGTTTGCGTTGATCAATTTTGCTCGTTTAAGCGGTATCAATCCAGACGATGCATTGGAGTTGACGAACCATAAGTTTATCCGAAGATTCAAGGCAATTGAGGGCATTGCAGAATCGAGGGGATTATCGCTGAATGATTTATCCTTGGAGCAGATGGATGAGATGTGGGATGAGGTGAAGCGGGTAGAGAGATTGCAATAAATTGAGATCGATGATAAACAAAAAAACCTGACTGATAGGTCAGGTTTTTTGTCTTAATAAAGTCGG
>CAZZKP010000008.1:0-1114 GCA_964654675.1 uncultured Bifidobacterium sp.
GACAGCATATTTTGACATTTTAGCCACGCCTGAAGTGTCCAAGTAAATTGTATGGTTTTTTACTTGAAGAACCGGTTTAATCGTATCTAATACTGTTACTTTTACAATTGCAGTGGTAATATTCATACTAGGATCATACGCTTTTACCGTAACCGAATTCACACCTGTTCGATTGCAATTGAAAAGCGTATCACTTAATTTCATACTGTCAATGTTACAGTTGTCATAACTGCCATTGTCGATATCCATCTTATTAAGCTTAGCAGAGCCAAACTTATCTAAATACAAAGTCGCAACCTTCAAACTTAAAGTAGGGCGTATCGTATCTAATACCGTTATTTTCAATGATTTAGAAGCAATATTTCCGTTGACATCTTTCGCTGAGTACAAAACGGTATTTATTCCTTTGTTCAGGCAATTAAAACTTGACTTTGACAGAGTACGCGTAATGGAACCACAAATATCAGATGAGCCTAAATCAACACTATCGATGGATAAACTCGCCAATCCACTAGCATCTAAATAAATAGTGAAATTCCGGGTTTTTATCGTAGGCCTAGTGGTGTCCTTTACATTTACAATAAAGTTAATGCTGTCTTTGTTATTATTTACATCAACGATCTTGAATTTCACTGTATTGTAGCCAATGTTACTACAATTAAATATTGTTTTAGAAATTGACAAAGATGCAATTCCACAATTGTCTGAACTCACACTGTCAGCCATATTTGCTGAGACATTTACACTTCCCAGGGCTCCCAAGTATACCGTTAAAATTTTGTGTGGTACGGGCACTGGCTTTACAGCATCAAAATGTTTGATGATCATTTGAACTGTGTCTAAACAACCATTCGCATCTTTTACTTCTGCAGAATATTTGCCTTCATACAAGTTATTGTACGTTGAAGTAACTACAAATGATTTGGTAATTGAATTAAAAGTAGAATCAAGTCGATATGTAAATGACGAAGTTCCACCGGTCACTGCCAACTTGATTACACCTGTTTTATCCTGAGAACAAACAGGGTTGGTAATTGTAGCACTAAGCACCAATTCGGCAGGTTCTGTTACGGTCGATGTCACTGTCTGGGTACATCCATTCGCATCTTTTACT
>CAZZKP010000008.1:1214-30684 GCA_964654675.1 uncultured Bifidobacterium sp.
CGCCTCCAGCTGTTAACACCACACTTCCTGTGCTGTTGCCCTTACAGTCAACATTGGTAACACTTCCACTCAGTGTTAAGGCCGTAGGTTCTGTTACGGTCGATGTCACTGTCTGGGTACATCCATTCGCATCTTTTACTGTAAATGTGTAACTGCCCGCTGACAATGTTGAGAACGTAGCACTGGATTGATAACTGCCCGTTCCATTTTTGTATGTATATGGTGATGTTCCGCCTCCAGCTGTTAACACCACACTTCCTGTGCTGTTGCCCTTACAGTCAACATTTGTAACACTTCCACTCAGTGTTAAGGCCGTAGGTTCTGTTAACGTAATCGACTTTGTAGCAACACAATTATTTACATCTGTAACTGTAACAATATAATTTCCTGCAGTAAGATTAATAGCCTTAGCAACTGTTTGACTCGGTATTGTATTCCAAGAGTAGCTATATGGACTTGTTCCACCATTAACTGTGGCCTCAACATAACCGGTATTATTCCCTTTACAATCTATATTTTTTAGCAAGTTAGCCGGTGTACTTACAGATAGACCGCTTACCGGCTCAGTAACCGTAAATTGCACTGTATCGGTCAACCCATTGGTATCTTTTACGGTAACTACATAATTACCCGCGTACAAATTTGAAAATTTGGCAGAATACTGATAAGGAGAACCACCGTAAATACTGTATCTATAGGTAGGTGTGCCACCAGTTACTTGAACTTCTATTGATCCATCGTTACCTCCAAAACACTTTACATTTGTTTGCGATTTGTATGACGCATCTGGAGAGTTGGTAATTATTGAGGCATAACCAGTATCAAGTCGCGTTGTCTGAATGTAAGCAGCCGATTTATTTATTTTTGTTCCGCTCGTTCCAGGACTTACAAATGCACGAATTTTTAATGTTTTACTCGTGTTTTTTGGAATGGTCATTGATACTTCTCCGGAAGAGGGATCAGTTACTCCTGCTAAAAATTGTAAAGCGCCTGTTGCACCAGATGAGGGCATCAATGACATCATTGAACTGGTAAAATCCGTACCTGAAGCGAGGCGAATAAATTTAAGTCCGGAAGGCAGTGTGTCTCTTATTTCATCAACTACAACATCAGAAACACTACTTGAGTTTGTGAGTTTAATACTGTAAGTGATCGTATCTCCTACAGCATACGTTGATGCATTTACCGTTTTTTCAACGGAGATCGTATTCGCATTCAATGGTACAATTACCAATTTTCCTGTTGCTTTCGTTGTATCTCCTCGGATCCCTTTGATATTTCCTGGACTTCCTCCTTGTTCTTGACAAACGAAGGGCGCAATTACAATGGTATCAGCAAGACCAACTATTCGCCATTTAAAAAGCACTTGTAAATTGTAGTTTGTACTACCTGAAGAATTTGAACCAGCGGTAAAATAAAGTATATCCTTCGTACCTGCAGAAACACCAAGACCGGCGTCCGCGGCCAAAATCTCTGTTGACTCTAAATTCAAACTTTTATATTTGAAAGTAACAGCAGAGGTTGGGCTAAAGATCATATGATAGCCTGTTCTAAAACTGGAAAAAGCATATGTTACCGTATCCCATACATAACCACCCAAAATTCTTGCTGTAGACATCTTACTCACAAGTGATCCACCTGCAGCCGCGGAAATCACCGTTTGAATGGTAACTGAAGGTCTGTAATATTGATAAGAAGTTACATTTTGTGCTTTGAAGCGAAAAGATAACGACGTTCCTGCGCTGATACATTTAGCTCTCAGATAGAAGTAAACGGTTTTTCTCTGGCCGGGGGCCAAGGTTCCAATTTTGTTTACCCCTCCAACAGGACCTTTGATAGTCCAATTTGTTGGTAATGAATCAAGGGTGAGAGTTCCCACATTTACAGTTGAAGAGCCACTGGAATTGTATGCCTCTACTGCAATGAAATGAGCGGTTGGTAAATCAATACCACAACTATTTGCATCGACAGGAAAAATGGGACCGGATTTTAAAGAAAAACTCAAACTAGAACTAATGGTTTGGCTTTGCCCTATTTGGAATGTAAATGAACTGATTAGAAGGAGAACAAATGCTTTTAAATAGTTTGAAAAATAGTTTTTCATGTTCACTTGGATTGAAAGTTGTTTTCTCAATTTTGTCATTATTTTAAAATTATTTAGGGTGATTAGCCCCATTGTCTTTAGATTTATTGGGTACAAAAATACATGTTTCTTCATATTTTAATTTTTCTGAGCTGATTTTAATACTTTGTGTACAGTATTGAATACATCCATATTGTTTGATTTATCGCAATAGACCACTAAAACGATCAAAATGTCGCCTACCAGTTTTCTGTGTGCTCACAATTAATCAAACAACAATCCCAACAGTTTTTTCTTAGCCCTGTATTCCTGACGCAGAAACTTGTCCCTAGGACCACTGCCTGTTACACTCAGAAGTGTTCCATTATTTTTACAAGTTTCAAGCCAGTTTTGTGTCGAATTGACCCAATGTTCGCAATCACTTATCAAAACACCCGTCATTTTTGATCCCACAAAAGCAATATTATCGCGAGTGGTTTTAATGATAAACGTGTTGTCATTGCTTGTTAGTGGGGAAAAATACAATTTGAAGTCCGCACCCGTTATATGCGGTAAATATGGATTGAGTTTTTTTCCTCTCTCCGCTTGGTCATGTATGTGATCTACCAAAAAATCATATTCGTCTAGTACAGCACGAAATTCATTGTCATTTGCAAATAAACCGCATTCTCTGTAATGTTTGATTTGATAAAGAGTTGAGTACAAAGTTTCATAACTCCAAATTTCTTCGCTGGCGATATTCATATATTGACTACTTAATGATTCAAATTGTCTTTCGTTTTCCATCAAACTAACTTGAAACGGAACACTGCGTAATTTGTAATCACCTAAAAAATCCCGATTCCAAACAAATGATTTAAAAGCAGCCAATGCTGGAAACCAAAAATAATAGAACATCGGAATTTCTTTTGCGCCATATGAAATAAAACTCCCCGGGCGCTCAATCGCTTTACCAAGATATGATTTTAATTCCCCATAATAATCATGTATCGAATAATTACTATCGATAGACTTGTATTCACCTTGAAACCAATTATTTCCCATGTGAATCAAAGTGTTCAAGTCTATGTTAAAGACTTTGGCCAATTTCATCAACTCGTCTGCCTTAAACGTGTGCGGACTTCTAATTCTTCTGTAAGCGGCATCTTGTGAAATGCATAAGATATCTGCAACAATAGTCGCTGTTTTCATGCCTTGCTGCTTTGTTTTCTGATGTAATAGTTGTGTAAATGTGTCGATCATAATTGTTTATATTAATTTGTTTTCGCTTAATACAACAAAATCGCCTCTTACACCCAAGAGATTTGCGAAAAATGCAAATTTTTTTTTTCGCCCATCAGTAAATTGGCAATAAACGACGGGCTTCGGGATTTCTTGTTATCCAAATTTGTATCGAACAATTAACGATATGAATTATGAAAAACAGAACGTATTGCGCACACAACTGGATCTATCAAAATCCCAATTTATTGCTCGCAAAATGGTTAAAGGAAGAAAATCCCTACCGTTTAGGTCGTCAGCACCGGTTATTATTTCCATCACAAGCCTTTAATTATGGGAGGGCCATAGCATGAAAAAAATTTTACTTACCCAATTCATTTTTTTCACGAGTCTTCATTTGTCTGGTCAGACATTTATGAGCTCCTTCAAACAATCATTCAAAGGATTATCAATCGAAAGTTCAGGTGTGTCTCACATCAAAGATCTTGCGTGTCCTCAAATTCAACTGACATCATTCGATGGCAGCGGAAAAATTGATTCTAATCACCTGGATGTGGCTGAAGAACTATTCAGAATTTTTCAATTTAGTAAAACACAAGGTAAAGCCGAAATTTCGCAATGGGACACATTAATGAAATTACGAAATGAATACCTATCAAGAAAAATTGTACCATTGATGCTGTTTGATTTTAACATTCACGAGTTTAGCGATAGCTTTTGGAATGGTCAGGGATATACCGTGAATTCAGATAGTCAATTTCTGGAAAAAAGTGGATCCTGGAAAAAAACAGATTTTCAGAATTCAAACATTTTCTATTTTATCCCTTTGGTAAGAGAATTTGATCCCGAATATCAATATGTCATACTCGATAAGAGGTTTGTCATTTCAAATCGGCCATTTGATTCCTCTGTACTCTATAGCATGGAATTAAACGGACATTATGTCAAATTGATGTATGACCATAGTTCACAAATTATAGGTTTAAATCCCGGTTTAAACGATTTACGATTATTTTTAGAAGCATCAGCGAATAGCGACAGATTCTTACTTTCGAGCAAATTTTATCCAATGCCAGGTGCGAGAAGAAAATTTGTGAGTTGGATTCAATTTAATTATTCCACTACCATACCCAACTGGAAAGGAATCCTCAACAATTGCAACTTAGAAACTATCCAAGTGCAAACGTATGGGAAATCCGTTGACGGCTTGAGTATCGGACTAGGAGCAAACATGACCATTCATTATGGTAAAGAAAAAAATACTAATCGTGATCACACTTGTATTAAAAATCCCATTGTTTTTATTGAAGGAATTGATTTTGGATATAGAAATAATCCAACCGGTTTCAGGGACGGTAAATGTGGGAATATGGGATATATCGACTTGTTAAAAGGTCAACAATGGAATGTGGATATAAAGAAATGGGAAACTTGGAAATCGATAGAGAACGCACCCAAAATTCTAAATCAATACCGCGACTCTGGATTCGATATTATTTACATTGATTTTTGGGATGGGGCTGATTTAATTGAAAATAACGCATTGGTCGTATATCAGTGTTTGAAGAACATTAGTAATCGACTCTGCGGTAATGAAATCCATGTAGTAGGTGTAAGTATGGGTGGATTAATTGGAAAACGTGCCCTAACCATGTTAGAAAATGATACTCAAACGTACTGTGTTAAGAGTTTCACCGCGTTTGATTCACCACTTTTAGGCGCAAATATTGCCCTATCGTTACAAGCAACCGCAAGTTATTACAGCGACCTTTTTGGTATCTCACGTGATATAAAGGAACGAATGTTAAATAGGCCTGCATCAAAGCAAATGTTATTAATGCACCATGAGCAAACAGATGGACCTCACCCATTTAGAAGCAAATTCATGAGTGACCAAACAATGCAAGAATTCCCTTCGATTCCTTGGAACTGGGGTATTGTCAATGGGAGCAGCGTTGGAATGCCACAACAAAAAATTGATGGAACATATTTAGCTCCTGGAGAAATGCTTTTACATGTAAACGCATTTGAGGAACTAAAGAGCAAACTGACAAAAATTGGGCTGCTGACCGGAAAAACCGGAATTATTCTGGCCGGCAAATTATTGCCTTCTACTGATGCCAAACTATTTGCCTATCAATTGCCATTGAAAGGCTCGCCTGCAGGTAAAGGTGCTGTTGCTGTTTTTGAATCCAACATTGCCAAAGATAAAACCTGGTTTGTAGATGCTAAAAAACAAAGTTTAGATCAACAATGCGGTAGTAGAAATAATTCAATACTAACATTTGCAAATATTTCCAAAGGTACATTAGGAACTATCAAGACAACGTTAACGACTGAAAACACATGTTTCATTCCTACTTGGAGTGCAATTGGAAATGCCAAAGGTTCTTCCAATTGGACTTCACCTTTGTCATATCAAGTAGGAGAAACGCCCCTACTTTTGAACAATACTCCATTTCAAGATTATTATGCTCAATCAGAAAATCAAGATCATGCCTTTTTTGATTCTAGTAAAAATGGCAATGCAGCATGGTTACTCCGAAAAATAATTTCTACCAATAATTTACAGTCATTATCCATTGATAGTCATTTTTTTATCGGAAATATTGGTGACAGATTTATTGGAAATGTCAACATAAAAAATGGGGGTGCATTAGATATCAACAATTGGAAAAAGGGTTTGAATGCATCAAAGTCAACTCTAGATTCTATTGTAATTACAAGACAACTAAACAGATTATTTTATCTTGGAGATTGCAAAGAAAAAGTCATCCGTGCTCAAAGTGGTTCAACAATAAACCTTGGTTCTGGTCAAAGCAATATTCAATCGACTATCCTCCATGTTAAAAACCGTAGCGCAATAATCATAGATTCTGGCTCTGTCATGCATCTTACAGGAAAACGATCCAATTTGATCATTCACAAAAATGCTCTTTTTTCCCTTAACAATAATTCTACATTAATCATTGATGACGGTGCTTCGTTGATCATCGAGGAGGGTGGAAAATTGAATATTGGAAAAAATGTACATATTTACTTAAATGGAATCAACGCAATGTTACAATTGGGTGGGTCAGTTCAATTGGGATCAAATGCTAATTTCATCATAAAAGCACAGCCAGGATTTTCAACAGGTATGTTAAAATTAATCAATATTGGTGGTGGTTTTGGAAAATGTAATTTTAACGGTGAAGGAAATTCAAATTTTCAAATTTTTGGCAACGACAAAAACGCTTCCACAGTTTTACAAATAGAGGGGTTCGTAAATACAAACCGCGTTTTTGATACAGTAAACATAAAAAGGGCAAATGTTAATTTTGGAAATCAATCGAAATTCATTTTAAACGCTATCACTCACATTTCAGATAGCAAGTTTAGTCCTGCAAGTTGGGCAAAAAGTAAAAGTTCTTCAGTAACCTTTGAAACAGGAAACATCACAGTAGAAAGGTCAATTTTCGAAAAAATGGATGTTGGATTAAACTTCAATGAAAGTACCAAACACTGTTTTGTATCGCGTACAGATTTTATCGGCTGTATTACGGGAATTCAAAGTAGTGGTAGTTGTTTGAATGTATCTAATTGCCAGTTTAAATCAAATGATGTGGGTGCTGAAATTCATGGTAGTTTGTCACCTGATAGTTTTGATAACTGTTATTTTTTCTCGCATCTAAATATGGGTTTATATGCCGAGACAAACGACACTTCCATAATCCCCATTACACTCAATAGATGTGGATTTTACAAAAACCAAATTGCTACACAAAGTTATAATCGCAGTTTGGCATTTTCATGTTCAATATTGGGCTATAACACAACCGGAATTGTATTAAATAATGCCAAATTAATTTGCGGAATAGGTTCCGGTGAACAAATAAATTCAGATACTGTTTCTGCAGGTTTCAATACATTTGCTTTCCAAGACGGTGCATCGATAAAGGCCAACAATGCTACCCTTTACTTGAATGGGAAAAATAATTTCTTACGGTCAATTGAGAAAAAACCAAAAACATTCGAAGTCTATGGTACATTAAAAACAGAAGTTGGGAGTAATCAAGGTTGGCAAAAAAATGACAAGTTAAATATCGGTGAAAATTATTGGCAACCGGCAAAATGGAATTTTTCAATTGATAGTCTCCAAGAGAATTATATTAATATCGGCTATTATGACCTAGGTGGTCATTTCAATGAAGTTGAATTGGTTGGGAAACTGGCTAACGGACAATTTATTAAATGCTATGACCCCAATGCAACTGTTAGTTCAGCGATGAAATTGGCTGGACTAGATAACGAATATTCTGACCTCCAAATAAACAGCAGTATTAACAGCAACACGAAAATATACAACAATTTTGAATGGCCTGCAAATGCAGAGATTTACACAATAGATGGAAAATTCATTCAAAAATTATTTAAAGAAACCAATTCTCATTGTTCTGACCTTGGTCTTTGCCCGGGAGTTTATATTCTTCGTTGGACTGATACTGAAAATTCCACGAAATCAAAGAAAATTATGGTCTCAGAGAAATAAGGAACACTGAATTGCTAGACAACCTACAGTTCCGTTGATAACAAACAAACCCAAATCCCTATTTATAGGAGTAATTTTGTTGGATGAAAATTACTTTTTGGGGTGCCGCCAGACAAGTTACAGGCAGTATGCATTTGCTTGACTTGCCTGGTGGTACTAGGGTTTTGATAGATTGTGGTCTAGATTATGAAAAAAGAAAGGAATTTGATGAGCGAAACTCAGTTTTTCCATTTGATCCGAAATCAATTGATTTATTGGTATTAACCCATGCACATATCGATCATTCTGGGAATGTTCCCAATCTGGTTAGACAGGGGTTTAGAGGAAAAATCTTAGGAACGGAGCCAACATTAGAACTTAGTGACTTTTTACTGCATGACAGTTTGAATATTCAACGCATGGAAGCTGCCGCTAAGCAAAAATCAGAATGGCGCCAAAGCGGTAGAAAGATAAAAAAAGGCAAACAACCACAAGTTCAAACGTTATATAGCAAAAAACATATCACCGAAATGTTAGATATGTCGTTTACGCTCGGATATGGCGAACAATATTCATTTAACGACGAACTTACTTTGTCATTGCATGAAGCTGGGCACATATTGGGGGCGGCGAGTGTAAGATTTGAAATCAAACATGATAACAAAACCACAGTCGTAGGATTTACGGGTGACTTAGGAAATCTGAACTCCAAGTTGGTTCCCAATCCTAAGGCGATGTCTGGTTTGAATTACTTAATTTCTGAAAGTACATATGGGGGAAGAAAGCACAACAGTGATTCAAAAGATGCGGAACAGGCGATGCTTGATGAAATTATTGAAACATGCGTAAATCGCAAAGGAAAACTTGTAATTCCTGCATTTAGTGTTGGACGCACACAAGCGATTATTTTTAGCATCCACCAATTATATCGAGACGGAAAATTACCAGAAATTCCTATTTTCACTGACAGTCCATTGGCCATTAGAAGTACCAAAGTATATCAGCATAACGTTGAGTTTTTGAACGAAGAAGCACAGGCATTTCAAGCAAACAATGGTAGTCTGTTCGATTTTCCACTTTTGCAAGTAATTGAGGATGAAAAAGAAAGTGAGATTTTAAGTGTGATAAATGAACCTTGCGTTATTATCTCAGCTGCTGGAATGGTAGAAGGTGGACGGATTCAAATGCACGTTAGAAATAATGTAGGATATCCCGAAAACACCATATTAATTGCCGGTTTTTGCGCAGAGGGAACCCTTGGTCATCGATTACTTCAAGGTCAGGATTTTGTTGAAATCAATCGCAAACCCCGACCAGTTCATGCTAAAATCAAGCGGACGGATGTATTTAGCGCCCATCCTGACCATCCTCAAATGCTAGACTATTTTAAACAATCCAACGATGGAAGTTTAAAAAAGATCTTTTTGGTTCATGGCGAAATGTCTCAAATGGAAATATTAGCCAATGATGTAAAGCATAGTCAAGTTATGATACCCGAAAAAGGTCAAACTTTCGAATTGGATTAATGCGTTGGTCACGGGCCATATTACTATTTCCGTTAGGTCTCCTGTGGGGATTTATAGCATTTTTAAAACGAAAATGGTATCAATTCTTTAAGTTATCCAAAAGACCCGCAATTGCAACTTGGGTAATCGGCAATATTCATGCTGGTGGGCAAGGCAAAACACCTACAATTATCGCTTTATATCATTGGCTCAATCTTGTAAATGAAATACCGTTGAAAATTGCGGTATTATCTCGGGGTTATGGAAGAAAATCCAGTGGTTTTCGGCAGGTATCCTATTCAGAAACCGCGAAAACAGTTGGTGACGAGCCTTTGGAAATATTTTACGCGATCAATCCAAACAATGCAATCGTTCAAAGTACAACAACCAAAATTGATTTAGAGGAGACCTTATTACAGCAACCAACCAATATTCACTCACCAGTATTTGTGTGTGAGAATCGTTTTGATGGTATACAGTCTATTCAACAACAAAATCCCAATATCTCCTTAGTACTCCTTGATGACGGGTTTCAGCATCTAAATATCTCAGCATCGGGAAATATCATTCTTACAAAATTTCAAGAACCATTTAGTAAGGACCTTCCTTTACCAGCCGGAAATTTAAGAGAGTTTCCGAGTGCGTCGAAAAAAGCGGATATTATTTTGGTTACACATTCACCCAAAAATTTGAGTATCGATGAAGCATCAAACTGGAAAGCGATGTTTTATCGTCAGATGAGTTTCTGGGGTTTAAGAGCAACTTCTGCCAGATGGTTTAATAGTATTTACTTTGCTAGTTACTCGACATCAACACCCGTTAAACAGTCCACTTTAAACCATTATTCTCCGGAAGGGAATCAACTAACCAAAGGAATCGGTGTTATTTTAATTACTGGTGTGGCAAGTGCCTCAGGGATTGTTGATTCGCTAAAAGATTATTTCATTTCGTATCATTTCGAATACCCCGATCATCACTCGTTTTCAATTGATGATTTCAAGAATTGGAGCAAGAAATACTATCAACTCAAAGAAACAATTGTTCATAATTCTATATCTGTCAATGAAAAAGTAAATGAATTCGCATTTGTTTGCACACGAAAAGATTACATGCGAATTATGTCGATTTGTAATGAAATAAATTTCAAAAATAAATCCGGAAAAACCCACATCACTGACATGATGATTGACACGGAAAATGCAAACGAACATTTATATTTTAACACTTCGCAAATTGCTGATTTGCCGTTTTATGTTTGCCACGCAGAAATTGAGATTCTATTTGATGAAAAAACCCGATTCCTAAACCAAATTCTAAACCACAGAACAAATGATTGATATTAAATCAAAATACCCCAAATCGATTTTATTGATTATTCCGATGATCCTATTCTTGATGAATGCGTGTGGCCTCCCCGAGAATACGATAGCAGAAGAATTTCAACCTCTCGAAAATGGCATTTGGGGATGGAAAGAGGCAAAAACTTTTTCTTTTGATATTGAAGACACCACACATTATTATAATATTTATTGTGGTTTGCGTCTAAATGGAACTTATAACTATAGCAACATTTGGATGATTTACGAATTGTCGACATCAACACTGGATACACCGGCATTGAATAATTCAGGCATCACTCCCCTGTTAAAAAAACAATTTCAAATAGAACTTGCTGATCAAACAGGTCGATGGCTGGGAGAGGGTATGTCTAATTTAATCTCTTATGAACAACCATTATTAATAAAAACAAAACTTAGAAAAGGACATTATACGTTTAAACTATCTCAGAACATGAGGGAAGACTTGCTTTCTGGGGTTAGTGATGTGGGCATCAAAGTGGAAAAGGCACAGCCCATTTTATAATTTATTTTTATGGTAGTGAAGGGGTATGCATCCGCGTTGGTGGGTGTTGAAGCAATCGTTGTGACTGTTGAGTCCAGTAGTATGAGTTTTAACGGCGAAATGGGTGTAACATGCGTTATTGGCTTGCCTGATAATTCAGTAAAGGAAAGTTTGTTTAGATGTGAAGCGGCAATTACGCATTCAGGATTCGAAAAGGTCCGACAAAGACAAATTATCAATTTATCGCCGGCCAATTTACGCAAAGAAGGTGCAGGATACGATTTGCCTATTGCCATTGCAATGCTTGCAATGAGTTTTCAAATTCCTACCCATAGAATGGAGAAGTACATCGTAATGGGTGAGTTGAGTTTAGACGGCAACGTGAAGCCCATCCCCGGCGTATTGCCCATGGCGCTATGCGCAAAAAAGGCTGGATTTATTGGAATCATTGTTCCTGCCGATAATGCATTCGAAGCTTCTGTTGTGGAAGGTATTAACGTTTATGGCGTAAAAAATCTGGCAGAAGCAGCCAATTTTCTGGCAGATCGAATCAAATTAACACCCACTAGCCATCACACTGCGTTGTCCGAAGCGATAGATAACATCTCTTTTGAATTTGATTTTGCTGATGTAAAAGGGCAGGAAAATGTGAAAAGAGCACTTGAAATCGCGAGTGCTGGAGGACATAATGCGATATTAATCGGTCCGCCAGGAGCCGGAAAAACGCTGCTGGCAAAGAGTATCCAAAGTATTTTACCCCAAATGAGTGTTGCCGAAGCCTTAGAAACCTCTGCCATTCATTCAGTTGCTGGTAAATTGAATCAAAAACAGAGTATTATTTCAAAGCGCGTTTTTAGATCTCCACACCACAGTATCTCGCATATCGCCCTCGTTGGAGGCGGCAATAAACCCAAACCAGGAGAAATTTCTTTGGCTCACAACGGGGTGTTGTTTTTGGATGAGTTACCTGAATTTCATCGCGACGCACTGGAGTCGATGAGACAACCACTTGAGGAGGGCAAAGTACACATTTCACGCAGCAAATTCAGCATTGAATATCCATCAAAATTTATGCTCATCGCTTCAATGAATCCTTGTCCCTGTGGCTATTTTAATCATCCAACCATTGAATGTAAATGTCCGGTGGGAAATATTGTTCGATATTTATCAAAAGTGAGCGGGCCACTATTAGATCGTATTGATTTACACGTTGAAGTATCACCCATAAATATTGACGATTTATCAAGTGCTACGCTACAAGGCGAATCAAGTGATAAAATTAGAGAAAGAGTAATCTCCGCGCGCGCGATTCAAAAAATGCGATTTCAAAATAGTCGATATCAGGACATTCATTGCAACAGCCAAATACCGAGTAAACACATTCAAGAGGTATGTAAACTGCAAATGAGTTCTCAAAAATTATTGGAATCCGCTATGACTCGCTTGCATTTAAGCGCAAGAGGATATCACCGCATTTTAAAAGTCGCAAGGACAGTTGCCGATTTGGCAAATGAAATTGAAATACAGCCCGAACATGTAGCCGAGGCGATTCAATACAGAAGTTTAGATCGATCAAATTGGAGAATGTGATTGCGTCATTTCACGACAATTCAATGACGGCATTGATACATGTTATCTACAAGTAATTATTTCATATGCATCATTGTTCACATTTATTGTTGAAATACAATATGCATTTTCATTTGATTTCCGTTTCATGCCAAGAAACCCTATTGTAGATACAAACGAAAATGGGCCCCAACAAGTTGGGGCCCATTTTCGTTTAAAAAATATGAATTTATCCAATTCTAGCTATCAAATCAGCAACACGAGCACTATAACCCGTTTCGTTATCATACCAACCCACAATCTTCACAGTATTGCCAATCACTTGAGTTAATTCAGCATCAAAAATACATGAGTGCGTATTTCCAACGATGTCTATACTCACGATAGGATCTGTATTGTATTCCAAGATCCCCTTCATTGGACCTTCGGCTGCAGCTTTCATTGCGGCATTAACTTGCTCTACTGTTGCAGGATTTTTCAATGTGCAAGTAAAGTCAGTCACTGAACCATCTGGAATGGGAACACGCATGGCATTTCCATTCAATTTTCCCTTCAAATGAGGCAACACCAAGCCAACGGCCTTGGCCGCCCCTGTACTCGTTGGAACAATGCTATAAGCGGCAGCACGGGCACGACGCAAATCTTTATGCGGTGCATCAGCCAAATTTTGATCGGCAGTATAAGCATGAATGGTTGTCATGAAACCTTGTTCAACGCCAAACGCTTCATCCAATACTTTTACCATTGGTGCCAAACAATTGGTTGTACAGCTTGCATTTGACAAAATGGTTTCTGTTCCATCAATTACTTCTTCGTTAACACCCAAAACAACTGTTTTAACATCACCGGTTGCAGGAGCAGAAATTACCACTTTTTTGGCGCCCGCTTCAATGTGCATGTTGGCTTTTGATGCATCAGTAAAAATACCTGTGCTTTCCAAAACCACATCGACTCCCATCGCACCCCAGGGCAATGCCTTTGGATCACGCTCAGCCAATGCTTTTATTTTTTGACCATTAATAATCAAATGGTCCGCGTCTGAAGTTACAGTTCCCGCAAATCTTCCGTGAACAGAATCATACTTCAACAAGTGCGCAAGAGTGGCATTGTCAGTTAGATCGTTAATAGCAACAACTTCCACACCTGGCGTGTTGAATAAAAATTTAAACGCGTGACGGCCGATACGACCAAATCCATTAATGGCTACTTTCATGTTATTTCAATTATTCGTTTTGTTTTGCAAATTTAGTTGTTTTTTTTGGAGTGCTTGGCAAGAAAATCCTCATAGGCCAATGATATACCTTCCTTCAAGTCTGTTTTTGGACGCCATCCTGTGGCAAACAATCTTTCCGAATCCATCAATTTTTTGGGTGTTCCATTGGGCTTAGATGAATCAAAAACGATATCACCTTTGAAACCAACTATTTCTCCAATCGTTTTTGCCAATTCCCCTATGGTAATATCACTGCCATAACCCACGTTCACAAAATCTCTTTCATTGTAATTCAACATCAGATAAACGAGGGCATTTGCCAAGTCATCCGCATACAAAAACTCACGCATTGGAGTACCATCACCCCAAACTACAACTTCAGGACTGTGGTTTTCCGTTGCTTCATGGAATTTACGAATCAACGCCGGTAAAACGTGACTGTTTTCTGGATGATAATTGTCGTTCGGACCATACATGTTTGTGGGCATCGCCGAAATAAAATTGCAACCATATTGATCCCGATAGGCCTCACACATTTTGATTCCTGTAATTTTGGCAATGGCATAGGGTTCATTGGTGGGTTCCAAATACCCACTTAGCAAATATTCTTCTTTCAAAGGCTGAGGCGCCAATTTTGGATAAATGCAGGAACTCCCCAAAAACAAGAGTTTTTTTACGCCAAAAACATAGGCGTTGTGAATGACATTGTTTTGAATACATAGGTTATCATACAGAAATTCCGCACGATAGGTATTGTTTGCCAAAATGCCTCCCACTTTGGCAGCGGCAACGAATACATAATCCGGTTTTTCTTTTTGGTAAAAAGACTCCACCGCCGTCTGACTTCGCAAATCCAACTCAGCGCTCGTCTTGACAACCACATTGAAGTAACCCAAACGATTCAGTTCACGAACGATGGCCGAGCCAACCATGCCTCGGTGTCCCGCAACGTAAATCTTCGCCTGTTTATCCATTATTCAAAATAATTCTTCGTTTGGAAACCACCGTCTTTCAAATACGTTTCTTTTTGCATCACCTTGATATCACTTTGCATCATATCGGTAACCAAATCTTGTAATTTGTATTTTGGTGTCCAACCCAGTTTGGTTCTGGCCTTTGTAGCGTCTCCAATCAAAAGATCGACTTCTGTTGGTCGGAAATATTTGGGGTCAACAAACACGACTTCTTGACCCATTAGCAATTGATTCTTTTGACCCGTTGCTGCCTCAAAAACGGCATCATCCACTCCTGCGATATACCCAATTTCATCAACACCCTCTCCTTTGAAAGCCAAATCAATGCCCACATGTTTAAAACTCATGCGAACAAATTCTCTGATTTCAGTGGTTACACCGGTAGCAATCACATAGTCTTCGGCTTTTTCTTGTTGTAGAATCAACCACATCGCTTCGATATAATCTTTGGCATGACCCCAATCTCGCTTTGAGTTTAAATTTCCTAGGTACAATTTTTGTTGAAGACCTAAAGCGATGCGCGAGGTTGCGCGGGTAATTTTTCGGGTTACAAACGTTTCTCCGCGAATTGGACTTTCGTGGTTGAATAAAATGCCACTACAGGCATAAATATCGTAGGCTTCTCGGTAATTCACAGTAATCCAAAAGCCGTACATTTTTGCCACAGCATAAGGGCTTCGCGGATAAAAAGGCGTAGTTTCTTTTTGAGGAATTTCCTGTACCAACCCATATAATTCGGAAGTTGATGCTTGATAAATTCTCGTTTTCTTGGTTAGCCCCAAAATGCGAATGGCCTCTAACAAACGCAATGTCCCTATTGCATCACAATTTGCAGTATATTCTGGTGTTTCGAAGCTCACGTGTACGTGACTCATTGCACCCAAATTATAAATTTCATCGGGTTGAACCTCCTGAATGATACGGATTAAGTTGGTTGAATCTGTTAGATCACCGTAATGCATTTTGAATCGATTGCCTTCAATATGAGGATCTTCGTAAATATGATCTACCCTGTCCGTGTTAAATAAAGAGCTTCGACGTTTGATGCCATGCACCATGTAACCCTTTTTCAAAAGAAATTCAGCCAAATAGGCTCCGTCTTGTCCGGTTATACCGGTGATTAATGCAACCTTCATTATTTTGCACAAAATTACGGAAAACATTTATGGTGTTATTGTTTACCCACCAAAATTCACAACGAGTTCACTACATTTTTAATGAAGTGATTGGCGTGCGTCTAGGTGTTACTTTTCAAATCACCACAGATTGGTCCACTTTTATTGAATCAAAGACAAAAATAAAAATCTCATATACTGATATTGAACCACTTAGAGGTAATACACAAGAATGTATATGGATTTATAATTCTGGGTTTTTGTGTGAGGATTTTATCAGAGATGAATCGAATCGTATTTCTTTTGACGTTTTACAATTCAACTGTGAATCCAACACAGATGAGAATTTTGCCCTGCCATTCGATCATTTTGAAGCCCTTTTTCTCTCGCCAAGCGCACAGAAAAGCAGCGATTCCACAACAGAAAAAACTGATTTTTCTAAAAATTACATTCCATTTGATGTTTTTTCTGAAATATTTTGGTGCATTTCTCGCTATGAAGAGTACCAGTGGGAAATCGCTCATCAAAAATCACATGCTTCTACTCATTCTCACACAGCCAAAAATCATTCCACAAGCATAATATTACCTCCAGATGCACACGGTCGATACCCAGCGAAGCAAAGCCTTATGTATCGAAATGGATGGATTGACTCTCCTATTGTCGACAAACTCATTTGGCTGCTTGGCTATTGTATAAACAAAAAACCTTTGGATCAATTCGAAATCATTCCAACGGCAGATATTGACATGGCTTTGCGTTTTGATGGAAGATCTTGGGGTATAAAAATTGGAAGTTTCATACGAGACTTTTTTTTACATCCCATTTTAATCCTGGAAAGACTCAAAAACATCACCCGTAAAATTGATCCTTATCAAATGGACAGGGAAACATTGCCGATTCTGACCCAATTCAACAACTTTAAAGTGTTCATTTTACATCATCGCAAAAGAAGCGGGCGCAACAAACAAGTCAACACCGAAACGTTAAAAAAGGAATTGAAACGTCTAAAATTGATTTACCAAACTCCATCGGAAAACTGGGGAATCCATCCTTCGTGGCAGGAGGTATCCCATCAATTACATGCCTCAAAGGAATGGAAATGGGAAATGACTTTTATGGAAAACAATTTGGGGATGACAATTTCACACTCTCGGCTTCACTATATCCATCTAAAATTACCTAGTAGTTATCAAATTTTGGAACAACTCGGAATTACCCATGATTGGAGCATGGGATATCCTGAAATAACAGGATTTAGGGCTGGAACGTCAAAACCTTTTTTGTGGTATGATTTAACATCAGAAAAATCAACCCAATTAACAATACATCCCTTTTGTATTATGGATGTCACTTGTAAAAACTATTTGGATTTATCTTCTTTTCAATCAATAGATATAGCAATAAATATTAAACAAACTCTTCAACAGATTGGGGGTAGCTTTTGTTTCATCTTTCACAACGAAGCGGTTTCTGAAACATATCCGTGGACTGGATGGAAAAACACAATTCTGAGATGGGCTGAGAGCCCCGATAAGAAAACTATTTAGCCATAAATCATATGATGAACATTCACTTTGTTGAGCATAGTAAGATTGACCCAATAAAATGGGATAATGCCATCATGCAAAGTCCATCGCCATTGATATATGGTTTTTTCGATTACCTGAATGCCATCAGCGAAAATCAATGGGATGCGTTAATTTACAAAGACTACGAAGCAGTATTTCCCCTGCCTTTCAAGAAAAAACTTGGCTTCAAATATCTCGTGCAGCCCGTATTTTGTCAACAACTTGGTGCATTCGGAAAAAACACAAATATTCGTACGGGCGATTTTTTACGAGCCATTCCAAAGAGGTTTTTTAGCGTTCGAATACAGTTAAATCCCTATTTTGACGACGTCGAAACAATCAACAAAATATGGGATAAAAACAGCCACGGGATTAAACTGTCAGATGAAAAGAGGTTGTCGTTGAAAACCAATATGACACTCGATTTATCGAAGCCCTTGGAATACAATAAAGATTGTCGAAAAAACTTATCTCGACTTTCCGAACTACCCATTGAATATCAAATCAATTCGATTTCTATTAAAGAAGCCATTGCCACATACAGAGAGGCGTGGGGCAAACAAAATCCGGCGATTGGCGATCACCAATATGCGCTTTTTTCCAATGCTTGCTCAGGTAAGATTTCATTTACGGTTTCTGCCGTTCATAAAAATACCGGCGAACTCCTAGGCGCTGCCATTTTTCTAATGACACCCGAAAACACAAGACGCAGTTTGCATTATTTGTGTGCTGGTCCAACTGAATCTGGAAGAGCAATAGGTATCATGCATGGAATCATAGACTTTGTTTTACAAAAATATCAAGGGAGCAATATTTTGTTTGATTTCGAAGGAAGCAGTATTGAATCTGTGGCTTCGTTTTATAAAAAATTTGGTGCTACAGAAGTGCCTTTTATGTGTTACAATCGTGGCATCTAAAGGTTGATTGTCTTGGCAGGCATTATCTTCGCACAATGAATCCTTGGATACAAGCAGCACGACTACGAACGCTTCCATTGGCACTTTCTGGAATCCTGTTGGGTACGGCATTGTCGCATATGTGCATTTTGGCCACAACCCCTGATAACAACTCTTCTGGTTTGGCTTCGAATTCAATGAACCCCGCAGACTTGGGTTTTTTACACTTCGGAATCCCAGTGTCGGCAGGTGTTATCACAATTCTTGCGATTCTCACAGCAACAGCCCTTCAAATATTAAGCAACTATGCCAATGATTACGGCGATTTTAAAAAAGGTACTGACACAAAAGCCATGCGCAGCGATAGGACTTTGGCTTCTGGCAAAATTTCAGAAAAATCCATGAAACGGGCCCTGTGGATTTTAAGTGTTTTGACCTTTCTTTTGGGTGTCTTGTTAATTTATTCCGCTGGGTTATTCCAAACGCGCGGTGGAATTTATCTTCTCGGCGTTGGATTGTTGGCTTTGTTTGCAGCAATTTCCTACACGGTTGGGAAAAATGCTTATGGATACTGGGGGTTGGGAGATCTATTTGTTTTGATCTTTTTTGGTTTGGTTCCTGTGATAGGAATGGGATTACTCAACGGATTGTTTGTTGATTTGGCAACAAGCAAATACCTTGATGTTTTCATTATGGCCGGATTGGGCTTGGGATTACTCAGCGTTGGCGTCTTAAATGTCAATAATTATAGGGACTTTCCCACCGACAAAGAACAAAACAAAAAAACCCTTGCCGTGCGATTGGGTGCAACGAAAACAATTGTTTACCACAGATTTCTTTTGCTTGTGGGTGGTTTGTTGCTTCCTACTTCCTTTTTGCTGTTTGAAAAAAGGTATTTTGAATGGCCAGAAATATTGGGATTGCCGTCGATTTTCCTGATTGGCATTTTTTCTCCCACTTTTTTATTGCTTTCCAGTCATTACAGGTCTGTCAAATCTGCAGAGCCAGGTGATCGTGAAACACTAAATCCACAATTAAAAAAACTATCTCTTTCTATACTTGCGATGGTCATTTTGTATGGATTTTTGTCCTTTTTTATTGTGGGTTATTAAATTAGAGCACAGATAAATAGCAGACACTATGCGTTTGAAAATTACCCCGTACAATATGGAATTTGTTAAATCCGCTAAAACGAGTCGGGGTGAATACCATCAAAAAACAAGTCATCTCATTCAGCTCGGTGATGGTGTTTTTGAAGGATTGGGTGAGGCTGCCCCACTATCGGATTTAAGCATAGACGCCAATGTCGATTTTTATCAAATCACATCATCACTTGTCGATCGAAATTTAGAGAAAATAGATGTTGAATCCCTATTAGAGCATTGGGAGCCAGGGACTTACGATTCTATGCCATCGCTAAGATTTGCGCTACATTGTGCATGGGAACATTTGCAATTTTTACAAACGCAACCCAACATAGCCCATCACCCAACAAAACCAACATATTGGATTCAAAACGATTTTACATCCGGAAAATCCGGTATGAATATCAATGGTTTGGTATGGATGAACGACATTGATTCTATGTATGAAGAAGCCCTATTAAAAATCGAAGCCGGATTTAATTGTATAAAATTCAAAGTGGGTGCGTTAGATTTTGACGAAGAATGCAAATTGATTGAGAAGATTAGAAAAAAACACAATGCTTTTGGGTTGGAAATTCGGCTCGATGCAAATGGTGGATTTCCTGTAGATACCGCATTAGAGCAAATTCAAGATTTGCATCGTTTTGAAATTCACTCCATTGAACAACCGGTAATGGCAGGCTATAGCGAACTAGACAGAATTTGTCGTTTTAGTAAAATTGATATTGCACTTGACGAGGAACTTATAGGCCTACACCCAGAAAAAATTGGAAACAATGAAACTACAGGAAAAACGCTTTTGTCTTGGGCTAAACCAAAGTACATTATTTTAAAGCCCACGCTGCTTGGTGGTTTAGACATGGCAGATCGCTGGATAAATTTGGCATCACAGTTCAACATCGGTTGGTGGAGTACGAGTGCTTTAGAGGGAAATGTTGGTTTGGCAGCAATTTCACAGTGGGTATCAAAGTACAATCCAGAACTACCTCAAGGATTGGGAACAGGATCTCTATTTAAAGAAAATTTCGATTCTCGAACTCGCGTTATTAAAAACAAAATTTGGTATTTACCTCAATAATAATGCTTCCGTTACCTCAAGATTTTGTCGATTCAATAAACCGAGCACTGCCCGGCAAAGAAGTTAGAGATTTGATTTTGGCGATTCAAGAATCACCCAAGGTTAGCATTCGATTAAATCCTACCAAAGGCATTTCATCATCCAGTTTTTGTGATGGTATTTTAGGCACTTCCATTGCGCATTGCACAGATGGGTTTTTATTAAATTCGAGACCCCTTTTTACCGCTGACCCAGCCTTTCATGCGGGAGCCTATTATGTTCAAGAAGCCAATAGTATGATTGTTGGCGAGTTGGTTAAACGCATCATTCCCAATTATGATACTGGAGCGGTTGTGTTGGATTTGTGCGCATCGCCAGGGGGCAAGAGCAATCACGTTGCTACCCATCTTAGAGAGGGAGACTTGCTGGTCGCCAACGAGGTGATTTCAAGTCGATGCAATACGTTGATTGAAAATCTCTGCAAATGGGGTCAGGGCAACCACGTTGTTACGTCAGCAGACGCAAGACAACTCGGTGAACTTCACGGCCTATTCCAAATTATTGTGGCAGATATGCCGTGTAGTGGTGAGGGAATGTTTCGTAAAACGCCAGACGCTATCAACGAGTGGAGTATAAGTAATGTAGATTTATGTACTGAAAGACAAAAACGCATTGCGCACGATATTTGGCCAAGTTTATCTGAGGGCGGTGTAATGATCTATAGCACTTGCACATACAATCGCAGCGAAAATGAAGACAATGTCAATTACATCGCACATGAACTCGGCGCCAAAATTGTTGAATTTGATTTTCCAAAAACTCTCGGCATTTTAGAAGTGGAACCCGGTAAATACAGAATGTTGCCAAGCCACACTCAAGGGGAAGGTTTCTTCTTTGCGATATTACAGAAAACAGGGAAAACCCGACTCCGACTGCCAAAAACAGCTCGAATCAAACCAAGTAAAAACCTGCCGGATTTTTTGGGTGGTGAATTTTTGGGTTATGATTTAAAGGAAGGTTTGATGGCCGTAAAAAGTGGCAAATGGCACGACTATTACTTTAATTTACCCGCCCTGTTGCCAGGAATAAAACAAACGGGGATAAATGTGGGGCAATTGATAAAAAATCAATGGAAAATTGATCCGGAATACGACTTATTAGCCCAAAAGTCCTTGAATTATCCAATACTACATTTGACATTAGACCAAGCGATGCAGTATTACAAGCGAGAATTTCTAGCAGTTCCAACAAATCAAAAAGGCATCACGGGGCTGCGTTGGAATTCCATTGCTTTAGGTACCGCGAATGCTGTAAATAATGGACTAAACAATTTGTGGCCAATGAATTGGCGTGTCATTCAATCAAAAATACAGGCAAACAGTTTACTGCTGGAATCTCAAATTATTGTTTGATGGCTTTCGGCTTGGTGCGCTTTAATCTCTCAACATAATTCATTTCCTTTTCCGTAAGAAATCTCCATTTTCCGCGTCCCAATTTTACTTTATCAAATTCACCCAATAATACGCGATCTAAGGCAGTAACTTCATATCCGAAGTGTTCGAACATGCGCCTTACAATACGATTTCGTCCGCTTTTTATTTCAATTCCCAAAACATTTTCTTTGCCTTCCTCAACAAATCCGCATTGCTCAAAGGCCATCATACCGTCTTCGAGTTCTATACCCTCCACAAGTTGAAGCATGTGGTCCTTACTCGGTTTTTTGTCCAGCGTGGCACGATACACTTTTTTGATTTCAAAGCTTGGATGCATCAATTTTTGCGACATTTCACCATCATTGGTCAAAAGCAAGACACCTGTTGTATTGCGATCCAATCTGCCAATAGGATAAATGCGCTCTTTACCCGGCAAATCAATCAATTCCATTACGGTTTTTCTACCCTCCGGATCATCCGTTGTTGTGATGTATCCTTTGGGTTTGTTCATGATGATATAAACCGGTTTTTCAGGAATTACCTTCCGGTCTTCAACTTTAACATTGTCGGTAGGACGGATTTTTGTGCCTAGCTCTTTCACTACATCGCCATTCACCTTTACCAATCCCTGCGTGATCAAATCATCGGCTTCCCTGCGCGAGCAAATTCCGCTATTCGCAATGTAACGATTGAGTCGTATTTCATCGCTTTTTGCGTGATTTGCGCTTTTTTCAAGGTTGTTAACTACGCGATTGAATTCTCTTTTGCTTCCTTTAAAAGCAACGGGGGTATCAGCCTTATCTGCTTTTGGAATACCAAAGGTTTTTGGTTTTTCGTCTTCAGAATAATGCGTTCTTTTTTGCTCTGTTTCAATAAAATCTCTTTTCGGAGCCGTTGGTTCAGATCCGATGGGTTTAAATTTGGACAGACCTGCACCCGGTTTGAGTTTGGGTTTGTTGAATTTTTCCGCAGATTCAAAGGTGTCTGTGCGTTCATTGCGAGGCTTATCAAATTGCCTATCCTCCCGTTCAAATTTCGGTCTTCCTGTTCCGCGATCACCACCAAACTTTACGCGGTCCGATCCACGATCAGGTCCACCGAATTTAGGACGATTCATTCCACGGTCAGACGCGCCGAATTTGGAACGATCTGTTCCACGATCTCTCGGTCCAAATGACGGCTTATCACCACCTCGATTTGCATCGCCAAATCGATTATTATCGCCAAATCTTTGGGTATCTCCACCCTTAAATGACGTTGATGGTCTTGGTTTATCAAATCCACTTTCTTTAGAAAACCTCGGTCGGTCATTCCCTCTAGGGGTAGGTCCATTTTCCGATCCACCAAATTTTGGTCGATCGCTTTTATCTCCTGCAAATCTTGGATTACCGTTGCGGTCGCCGCCAGTAAATCCTTCACCCGGTTTTTTAAACGAACTTCTTGGGCTACCTCCAAATTTGGGTCGGTCGCCGCCTGTTCTTTTGTCGTTGTTGAATCTTGGATTTTCGCTGCCCCTACTTACATTTCCAAATTTTGGACGATCAAAGCCTCTGTTGTCCCCGCCAAATCTCGGACGATCTGTTCTATCCCCTCCCCTATTTTCACCGCCAAATCTGGGTTTGTCACCTCTGTCTCCAAAGTTATTTTCCCCACCAAATCTCGGCCTATCACTCTTATCAAAACCTTTGTTTAATCCTGGCGAAAAACGTGGTCTGTCGTTAATTTCTCTACTTTTGTTTTCAAACCTAGGCTTGTCTGCACTAGGAGCACCTGGTTTTGAATCAGTATAAATTTTTGTCTTCTTTGGTTCTAATTTTTCCGCATCTACTTTTCGATTGCGTTTTTCCCCTGGAAGTCGGTTCTGAAACTTTTTACCATTACCCTGTTCTTTCTTTGGAGACTTTGCCATAATTCTATGTTAAATTAAAGTGCAAAGGTAGTGTAAAATCAGGGATGGACTTGTTTACAAATACGTACCTGGATATTTCGCAATGTGTACTTCTCCATTTGTGCCAGGATAATAACCAAAATCGTAACAGTATTTATAAGAGAGGCCTTTGTTGGAATCATCCAAATGTGTGTAGAAGTTAAAGACAAACCCTTTGTTTTCTAACTTTACCATGGGCACCGTTTTATGTTCCGATTGCTCAAAACAGTCTTTTAAAATGCGGCGATTTCTACTTAGAAGATTGTTTATTGTTTTTTGCGGGTTGCTAATGTCCTTGTTTTTCTTGTTGTGGTGTGCACTTCTGCAAGCATCATTGCAAAATTTCTTGTCAGAACGTCCCTTAATTTTATCGCCACATTCCAGGCAAATAGGTTTGTCGTTGTATTCGTTTTCCATAGCTTTTTTGCCTAAAACAAAAAAAATTGCACCTCCCCCCAAAAAAGCCCTTTTCGTGTATCCGTTTAAAACCGGTTAGAGTCGATTAATAGACGATTGTTAGCTTTTCGACCAAGTAATTTTGAATTGTGATTTAAATAAATCACCGAAGGCCAAGGTGGTTGTTTATTGAACAATGGTTATTAAGAATGTTAAAAGTAATTGACGAGAAAAGAGTTATGAAAAATTTATTGAATTCCGTGAGGTTAATCGGAAACGTGGGTGGAAACCCTGAAATTAGAGAGTTTGAAGGCGGGAAAAAGCTCGCGAAGCTAAATTTGGCTACCAATGAGAAGGTTACATTGGGTACGGGAACGGTAGTCGAAAATACTCAATGGCACCGACTGGTGGCCTGGGGTGGCGTTGCGACTTTGATGGAGAGAATGGTGAAAAAAGGCTGCAAACTAATGATTGAAGGGCGTCTACAACATCGATCTTATTTGAGTGCAGACGGTTCTAAGAGAGAGAAGTCAGCGGTTGTTGTAAAAAACATCCTTTTGATAGAAGCGAAAGGAAAAACCGTTTTGTTCACAGAAACAGAATCGGCAGAACAAAATCCTGTTTTAGATTAGCCCACACTGTACAGTGTAACGCCTTGTTGGTAATCACCAACAAGGCGTTTTTTATCAGCCCTGCAAATAGAATAAATTTGTAGTGTGTATTCATACAATCAGTTTGTTTTAAATAACGGCCTACGAGTAATTCATTTAGAAGACAAAACTCGAACAACTATCGTTTTAAACACCCTTTACAATGTTGGTGCGAGAGATGAGAATCCGAATCGAACCGGGTTTGCCCACCTCTTTGAGCATCTCATGTTTTCTGGTTCAATGAATGTGGCAATTTTCGACAAAGAGGTCGAAGAAGCCGCAGGTCAGAACAATGCGTTCACTAACAATGAAATTACAAATTATTACTTGGTGATGCCCATTGAAAATGTAGAAACGGCATTTTGGCTAGAGAGTGATAGAATGCTTGCCCTTAACATCAACGAAAAATCCCTTTCTATTCAGCAAGGAGTTGTTGTGGAAGAATTTAAACAACGGTGTTTCAACGCTCCTTTTGGGTTGCTGTGGCACCATGTTCGATCTCTCGTATACAAATCAAGTCCCTATCGATGGCCAACCATTGGACTGAATTTTCATCACGTGGAAGAAGCCAAAATTGAAGATGTAAGGTCGTTTTATGACACGTTTTATTGTCCACAAAATGCCATCATCTCCGTGGTTGGCGATATTGGTCTTGAAGAAACCAAGTTGTTGGCAGAAAAATGGTTTGGTGGTATCACAAAATCAGCTCAACCCAACCTCAACAATTATATTGATGAGCCAGAACAAACCGAAAGAAGATTTCTAGAAACTGACGACTTAAGTCCAAATCCAGCGGTTTTCCTAGTTTGGCGTGGGCCTGTTTTTAACGACTCAAAATCAATACACTTAGAGGTGTTTTCCGAGGTTATGGGTGGATCTGATGTGTCTCCTCTGCAAATGGAATTGGTAAAAAAACAACAATTATTCAATTCCTCAGAGTGTTTCTACTTACGCGGACTTGGCGAGGGGTTGTTTGTGTTGTATGGAATTTTAAACCCATCCATTACGCACGCTCATGGTGAAAAAGCGCTTCATGAAATAATTAGAAAGGTTACATCGGGGGGTGACGAAATAGCATCAGCTTTCGAGGGTGTAAAAAACCGTCATGTTACCAATTTGCTTTTTGAGGCAACACAGCCCATGCAGTTGGCCCAAAAACTATGTTACTATGCAAATGCGGGGGATTTGGAACAAATCAACCACGAACCGAGCATCATTGAGGGTCTCGACATATCAGACGTATTAACTACCGCATCGGCAACACTTAGAGAAAACAACGTGTCTGTAATTTATTACCACCCCAAGAAATGATGAACTCCTTTAGAGCTACTCGACCCGAAGCAAAAACGATTGAATCGTTGTCGTTGAAAAAAATAAAAATCGACCATTTACAGTCGGGGCACGCAATTTTTCTTGGCGAACCCAGTCCGATAGGCGTTGTTAGGGTGGAATTATTTTGGCCTGCAGGAACCAAATTACAAACGAAACCATATCAGGCATCATTGGCTATTGATTTACTACTTTCAGGGAGTGAATTACATTCTGAGTATGAGGTCATTCGATATTTAGATCACCTAGGTGCCACACATAGCACTGAAACAAACTTACTGGGTTCCTCTTTGGTGTTTCGATGCGCCAGAAAACACGTAACCGATGTAACAAATTGGATATTTAAACACATTCAAGGGGCAAGCTATCCTTTACAGGAGTTTGAAAATGCAATTATGATTAGGCGTGGCTCGTTGGAGCGACAGCAGCAAACACCCAAGTATTGGTCGAGCCGTATAGCTCTAGAATCCCTTTATGGCAAATCACACATTCTTGGGTCTCATGGTGATTTGTCTGATTACCAAACAATTGAACAAGTGGATTTGGTGGATTTCAAAAAACAATACCTAGGTTTAAATGATATTATGCTTTTGGTATCTGGAGATTATGGTCAGGAAACCATAGACTGTCTTGAAGATTTGCTCATGGCGTTTCCATCCACTGGGTTTGAAATAACTTTTGACCCGAAGGAGTCTACACCCAATACCCGCGATCCCCTTCACAACGCTTCCACTTCTATCATTCATCACCCAATCGACAACACGAGTCAAACGAGCCTTCAAATGGTTTCTCATGTGGTACCAAACGACCCAAACGAAAGACATCGACTTACTTTACTGAATTTGGTTCTCGGTGGTTATTTTGGATCCCGCTTGATGCAAGTTCTTCGCGAGGAACGCGGATTAACCTATGGTATTGGCTCTTATTTTAGACCCGCTTTTCAAAATTATACCTGGACAATTTCTGGGGAATTAAACAGTAAGTTTATCAACGAGTCCATTGACTGTATAGCAGAGATTTTTCAATCGTTGAAGGAGAATTTAATTACCGAAGGAGAACTATACAAAATCAAGCAATACTATGCTGGACAATTCAGAAGTGGGTTTGACGGACCATTTGCTATTAATTCTAAGGTTCAACATTTGATTTACCGGGGTTTGTCAAATGATTACTATCACACCGTATTACCAAGTATTTGGGCGATATCAGCCGAAGAAATAAAAGAGACGGCCAACAATTATTTACACACAACTTCGTTTATTACAGTACTTTCGGGTAATACAACCACGTAAACACCAAATTTCTTGAGGGGCCGGTACACATACATAGTTCTTTTTTGGATTGGTATTCTTGCCAACGTGGATGCTTACGCCGTTTCGAGTCCAGCCATATTACGACGAGCATGTCAAGACCGAATCACCTCTGAACTAACTCTAACCCTCACCCCACCTGCAGATGCTTGTGGGAGTTTTGTATACCACAGACTATACGGTAGAGAGGATGCGTCGTCGAATTGGCGACTTCTTAAACAAACAAGCGTGTTAAATGTCAGCACCATCAATTGCACATTGAGCAGTAAAAAAAGGTGGGAAGTCTACGTTGTTACCTCGTTTGCTTGTAACGGAAAAGACACTTTCAGTTCCAATCATTTATTTATTGATGATGTCGCCCCAAAACAGTTTGAACCGGACAGTGTTAGTGTTGACTTTGCAACGCAGCGCGTAACTGCTGGTTGGACCAAGCCAAACGAACCTGATATTTTGGGATATAGCCTGTTCAAATATCAAGGCGGTGGAAACATACTTCTCGTTGATACGTTTTCGACAAATTACGTTTTCAACGGGTCCCAATTCGATGCTAAAATCGCCAACAACAAGTTTGCCATTGCAGCTTTTGACAGTTGTTTAAATGGTGGATTGATAAGTAATTATCATTCACCTATTAAACTAGACATACAAGTTAATTCTAAATTTTGGTGTTCTAAAAAAACAATTTTGTCATGGGAAATATATCAGGGGTGGGTGGTTTCCAATTATGATGTTTTTCGACTTGATCTGAATACAAATTCATGGGATTTCTTGGGTTCAAAAACAACTGATCTAATAAACAATCCAAGCACTTACCAGTATACAGATTCAACGTATGTGTTAAACCACAATTATTTGTATATCGTGAGGGCGCACAAGGTGGGTTCAACGATTACTTCCACATCAAATGCTACATCGGCAAACTACACCCATTCAACACAATTGCCCCCACATTCCGTATTGCACGGAGTTAGCGTAGTGTCTGACAATCAATTAGTTATAGATGGGGCGTGGCAAAAAGACGGCCCCGCGGCTTCCTTGCACATTCAAAAAAAAATTGGGACTTCATGGCAGACGATTCAAACCAGTACAACAACCGGAGCCTTCAGGGTCAACGACAACCTCGTAAATGCCAACAATACCAAATACAATTATCGAACATTAAGAAAAAACGATTGCGGCTACATTGATGACAGTTGTTGTCAGCATCAGAACATTTTGCTTGTGTCGCCTTTACCCCGGAAATTGAATTGGAACAGCTATGCTGGTTGGTCCTGCCCCTTCACCATAAGCACATTTGATTATTCGATTGAAATGCGGTCAGGTTCCACGTGGAAACAAATACAAACAACGACAGACACCACCTATTTGGTTCAAAACAATGTTTTTGGAAAACAGCTGTTTCGAATCAGCATTTTTAGTAAAAACGGTGCTTTTTCTCCCAATTACATTCTGTATTCCAACGAAATCTCAATGGACCTGGGTTTCGACAGCAGTCGATTTGACACCTTGTTAATTCCTACCGCAATCCTAACGAAGGGAGAGATCAAAGAAAATACGGTTTTCAAAATCAGCAACCCGGCCATTTCACCCGGTGAGTCTACACTAACAATTATTAATCGCTGGGGCGAAATTTTGGCCAAAGTAGACGCTTTGGTGGGCTGGGACGGCATTGATGCCTCAGGCAACCACTATCCCGGTGGCGTTTATGTTTATTTGTTTGACGC
>CAZZKP010000009.1:0-28354 GCA_964654675.1 uncultured Bifidobacterium sp.
AGACCTTTGCATTGACAGAATCACCCATTACACCGAAGACATCGCTCATTTCGAACAACCATCGAGGATTTTGGGGTTGCAAAGATATCAATTTTTCGCATTTTTTCAGTGCTTTTGGCCACTGTTGCGACTTTTTTAGCAGATTTAGATGGATAAAATGCAATTCGATGTTGGTAGAATCGGCTTTTAGGGCATTTTTGAGGGTGCCTAAAAACTGCATCGGGGCGTTTAAATACTCGCTTTGGTAGACGATGAGCGCATTCATGAGCGGCACATTGTTTGGATTGGCGGCGAGGCCTTTGTCGATGTAACTTTTACCTAACTGAAACAAATAGGCCGATTGTATGGGTGTTTCAATGGCGCCTGCACCTGCGAAGACGAGGTTACGGGCAATTTCTTCTTGGGGCACATCGCTCATCTTGCTTTCGAATAGGTCGGCATTGAGCAATGCGATGAGGGGGGCATTTTCCGTTTCTTCTGCCCATACCAAGGCGGCCACCAAAGAATCTTTGGGGTAGGTACCAGGTTTGGCGGTCAGGACTCTAGCCACGAGGGGGCTCGGTTTTGTTTTTTCGAAGACGGCGTTTAGGAATTCTATCCGTGTGATAGGTTGCTGGGGTAAGCCATCGTTTTGCATGCCTGGCATGGTGCTAGGCATTTGATCGGCGGCGGTGGGGGGCGCAAACACAGACGATTTCCATCGGTTTACAACCAATACCACACCCAGCAGTCCTAAGACGGCAACTAGAATCCAAACGCGGAGGTTAGAATTTCCCACGCGGCAAAGGTAGGGAAAGAAGATTAGAGCTTATCGGCCAAAATTTTGCTTTCCTTTACTTGGGCGGCAAATTCTTTGGCTGGCTTAAAGCGGGCAACATGGTGGGCTGGTACAACCAAACTCGTATTGCGTTTGATGTTACGAGCAACCTTGGTCTTACGCATTTTAAGCTCGAAAGTTCCAAATCCACGGAGGTAGATATTGCTACCTGATACCATAGAATTTTTAACAACAACGAAGAAGTTGTCGATTGTTTCGGCAATCGCTGTCTTCTCTAATCCGGTGCGCACTGCAATTTCGTTAACGATTTCTGACTTTGTCATAAGAATTGGAGTGCAAAAAAAATACAAAAGCCGTTCTTTTGCCAAAGTTTATGCAAAGAGTTATCCAAACTTTGTCAAGATGGTACAATCTTGAGTTAAGGGACCTCCCTTGGCGACATACCAAAGACCCATACAAAATATGGATTTCGGAGGTGATTTTACAGCAAACGCGGGTGGCTCAGGGCATCGGTTACTACGAGCGGTTTATTGCGGCCATGCCCAATGTTTCTGCCTTGTCTGGGGCATCGGAGCAGGAGGTGTTGAAGCTGTGGCAGGGGCTGGGGTATTACTCTCGGGCGCGGAATCTGCACGCATCGGCAAAACAGGTTATGGACGAGTTCCATGGGGTATTTCCGTCTACTTACACAGACATTTTGCGTTTGCGGGGTGTGGGTAAATACACGGCGGCGGCCATTGCATCGTTCGCTTTTGGGGAAAAAGTGCCTGCAATCGACGGAAATGTGAAGCGTGTGGGGGCCAGATTGTTCGGATTGTACGAGGCAATTCACACTTCGGCGTTTGAAAAATCTCTTTTTTCGCTTCTTTTTGATGCCATTCAGGGGGCGGATCCCAACATTTTTAACCAAGCGATGATCGAAGTGGGGGCAACCCTCTGCTTGCCGCAGAATCCGCGTTGCGAAATTTGTCCGCTCGCCGAGGTCTGCGTGGCACATTTGCAACAATTACAAAAGCAAATTCCGGTTGTGGTAAAAAAGCAAAAACCCATCGCCAAGCACTTTTATTACCTATGCATTCAGCAGGGGAATCGTTGGGCATTTGCCTCGCCACGGAAGCAGGGGATATGGCAGGGAATGGTAGAGTTTCCGATGGTCGAGGGAAGGGAAGAGAGCATGGGTTTGGATGAGGTCTTGGCTTCTGCGGGTGTTGTGGATAATTTTTCGGTTGTTTCGGAGCGAAACTTTACGCATCAATTAACGCATCAAACAATTTACGCCACGTGTTGGTATTTGTGCCTTTCGGACGATAAGTTTGTATCATCGGTGGATTGGCAATGGTGCAATTTGGAAGAAATTCAACGCCTGCCCTTGCATCGTTTGATGGAAAAAATGATTAAATTTACTTTATAAAATTGTTTAACAGCGATTTCAACAACAGTGTACTATGATTAACAAGGTGATTTTATTGGGCCGATTGGGAAAGGATCCCGTGGTTCGCAGATTAGAGAATGGCCGGGTTGTGGCCAATGTAACGTTAGCAACCAATGACTTTTATACCAAAGACGGGCAACGGATGGAGAGTACGGAATGGCACAATTTGGAGATGTGGGATAAGCAAGCGGAAACGGCGGAGAAATACTTAAAGAAAGGCAGTTTGCTTTATTTGGAGGGCAAAATTCGGACAGATCGATACACCGACGCAGACGGTCAAGAGCGTCAGGCTCGCAAAATTCGGGTGAGCAGTTTCCAAATGATGGGCTCTATGCTATCAGGGCGGTCAGAAGAGAGTGGAACCCGTGAGCACAGCAACGACGGTCATCCCTCGGAGACATATCATCAAGAAGGTCCCAATTCCACCGAAGGCGGATCTGATTTACAGGATGATGAATTGCCATTTTAATGCTGAGTATGAGTATTGACGAGCCTGGGCCCACGGGTCAATTTGTGTTGATGAGCATCGTAAAAACGGTGACCATGGCAGACGCACCGGAGATTGCGGTGTATATTTTGATCATGTTGCTTTGCCTATTGATTGCTGCAATATGCGCGGGGTCTGAGAATGCATTTTTCTCTCACCGCGACAGTGATGTGGAGGATTTGAGGGATGATAAGCGGGCGGCATCCAAGATGATTTTGTCGATTTTGGAGCGACCCAAACATTTGTTGGCTACCATTTTATTGTTAAATAGTTTGGTGAATGTGGCCTTTGTTCTGATTAGCATTTTGTTGACGGAGAAGTTGTTTGATTTGGAGGCTTTGCCTTGGTTAAAGTTTTTTGTGGAAGCCATCGTGGTAACGATCATCATTTTGGTGTTCGGCGAGGTGATGCCCAAGGTTTTCGCAACGCAGCATTATCGGTCGTCGGCCCGTTTTCTGGTCTACCCCATGCGGACATTTACGTGGCTTCTTTGGCCATTTACCCATTTGTTGGTGAAGTTTGGTTCGTTGTTGGAGCGCGGGGTTAAAGTGCGGGCGAATGAGTTAACGCCGGAGGAGTTGTCGAGGGCGATTGATATGGCCACCGATGAAGATGATGCCAAGCAGGAGAAGGAGATTTTGAAGGGGATCGTGAATATGGGGACGATTCAGGTGAAGCAGATCATGCGTTCTCGGGTGGATATGACCGCGGTTTCTAAGGATGTCGATTTTCACAAGTTATTGGGCATCATCCGGGAGGCAGGTTTTTCACGGATGCCGGTGTACGACAAAACGGTGGATGTGATTGTGGGGGTATTGAATATCAAGAGTTTGATTCCTCATTTGGATGCGGGTACAGATTTTGCGTGGCAGCAGTTTGTGAAGGCACCCTATTTTATTCCGGAGAACAAGATCATCGACGATACGTTGCAGGAGATGCGGACAAATCACAATCATTTGGCGATTGTGGTGGATGAATTTGGTGGAACGAGTGGGATGATCACGATGGAAGATATTTTGGAGGAGGTGTTTGGAGATATGCAGGACGAGTTTGATGACGAGGAGAAGGCATTTGTGGAGATGGGAAAGGGCGTTTGGGTATTTGAGGCGAAGGTGTTGTTGGTTGATTTTATTCGCGAGACGGGATTGGATATGGATCTGTTTGATCATTTGGAGTTGGAGAGTGATAGTTTGGGTGGGATGGTGAGTGAGCGATTGGGAAGGATGCCGAAGCGGGGTGATGAGGTGCAGGTGGGCAAGGTGAGGTTTAGGGTTGAATCGGCGGATATGCGTAGGGTAAAGAAAATAAAGATAACCATTGAGGAAACTTATGCGGGTGAGGCTTGATACATTTTGGAATGTTGCGAATTCCTTCCGCCTTGGGGCTATGGCGCATTTGTCGGGGGTTAGAAGTACTATTTCTCTGATGGGCGTCGTTTTTGTGGTGGTGGTTGCCGCCGCCTGCGGCGGCGGCAACACGGACTACGTCCCCAAGCCGAAAGCCTATCCTAAAATGTCGCTCCCGGTCAAATCATACGGACTTGCATCGCCCAGCGACCTGCCAATGAGTTTTGAAATTCCCACGTATTCGCAGCTTGTACCCGACACCAACCAAGGGGGAGTACACACACCGGGATGGTATAATTTGCAATTCCCCAATTTAGATGTCACCCTTCACCTCACCTACTACAAGTTTAATGAGTGGAATCTGTTCGACAGTTTGCTCTACGATACACGTAAGTTGGTGAACAAGCACATCCAAAAAGCGGATGATATTTTGGAAAAACCAACCCAGTTTTTGAATCCAGCTGCAAAAGGCTTGGTGTTTAGTATTCAGGGAAATACGGCAACAAATTTCAATTTTTATGTCACCGATAGCACCTCTCATTTTTTGCGTGGGGCCTTGTATTTTAACAATCATACTGAGTCAGACAGCATCGCGCCGGTATATCAATTTGTAGAAGCCGATGTATTGCATCTAATCAAGACATTGAAATGGAAGTAAGTCGTGTTCAGTATGAAATTCAGACATTGAAATTTGCATTCCTTTCGGTTTGTGAAACTCAAATGACAAATCTTGGCAAAGGAATTTTGTCCCTAGGGAAGGTACAATTGGGGCGTTATCGCGCTATACTCTTGATTCTTGTCGGGCTCCCGTTTTTTGCTCCCCTTGCGGCGCAGAATCCCAAAGCCAAAAAACAGTTGGACGCGGCGTTTTCCGCATACAATTTGGCCGAATTTTCTGAGGCATTGGGGCTGACAAAAAAAGCCATCAAGATAGATCCTTCCTATGCCGATGCCTATTCGTTGCAAGCTTCCGTCTACGAGGCGATGCGCGATACCCAAAATGCGAGCAAGTCCTATCAACAATGCTTACAAGTGGCACCCCAATTTCAGCCAATGTACTTTTATTATGGGGAGTATTTGTATCGAAACAAACGGTTACAGGAAGCCAACACAATCTTGTCGAAGTTTGATAGTGTGCCGATGTTGCCTTCATTTAATCCCGCCAAACATGGGGCTTCGGTGCGGTTGAAGGAAAAGGCTGCTCGGTTGAAAACGAGTGTGCAAACGGCAATGAGCGATGTGAACATCGCGGAGAATTTGAAAATAAAAAATATGGGTCCTGCCATTAACACGGCGGTGGATGAATATTGGCCTGGGATGCCTTTTTCTGGCAATCGCTTCGTATTCACCCGTCGATTGGGTGGTTCAGGGAATGCGGTATTGCAAGAGGATTTTTTCATGAGCGATCTCAAAGATTCGGTTTGGGGAAAAGCCTATTCGGCACCGGGCAATATCAATACCCCGGAAAATGAGGGTACTTTGAGCGTGAAAGCCGATGGTTCGGCGCTCTATTATACCCGATGCAATCAACCGGGTGGATTGGGAAGTTGCGATTTATATGTGAGTCAATTGGATGGAAAGGGATGGCAGCGCGGCGACAACTTGGGCGCACCCGTAAACGGAACCGCTTGGGATTGTCAGCCCGCCATTAGTGGAGATGGCCATACCCTGATTTTTGCCAGCAGCAGGGCTGGTGGGTACGGCGGTAAAGATTTGTGGGTGAGTTATTTGCATCAAGGGAAATGGAGTGTTCCCAAAAATATGGGTGCCGCCATTAATACCCGGGAAGACGATGATGCTCCGTTTTTGCATTACGACGGTGCTACTTTGTACTTCAGTAGTTTGGGTCATCCCGGCTACGGTGGTTCAGATATTTTTATGTCGAGATTGGGTGCGGATGGACTTTGGTCGACCCCGGAAAATTTGGGTTCAGGCTTAAATACACCCCAGGATGAATTTGGATTGTACATCGAAGCGGGCGGGAAGAAGGGGTATTTTGCCAGCGATCGCCCCGGTGGATTGGGTCGTTTGGATATCTATCAATTCTTGGTTCCCGAGAAATTTATGCCAAAGGCGGTGACGTATGTGTCGGGTTTGTTAACAGATTCCAAGACGGGTTTGCCGTTGAAAGCGCGGGTTCGCGTGGTGGAATTGAGTTCTGGCAAGGTGGTATTTACGGACAGTGTATCGGACTTTTTCATTCCATTGCAGGCGGGGGGAAACTATGCTTTGTTTGCTACAGCGAAGGGGTATATGCCCAAAAGTTTGAATTTTCAGCCATTGGCAACGGACTTAGACCATCCATTTACAGTGCGTGCTCAATTGATCCCGATTGATGCGAAGCAGGTGGTTGTGTTGAACAACATTTTCTTCGATACGGATAAGTTTGATTTGAAATCTGAGAGTCAGGAGGAGCTTGCGATTGTGGTTGATTTGATGAAAACGAATGGGGGCATGGTCATTGAAATCAGCGGACATACGGACAATCAAGGCGCTGCGGATTACAACGTGAAATTGTCGGAGTCGAGGGCGAAATCGGTGGTAAACTATCTGGTGGCTGCGGGGGTTCCGGCGGCCCGACTCAAATTCAAGGGGTACGGGGCATCACAACCTGCTGTTCCCAACGACACCGAGGCTAATCGTGCGTTAAACCGTCGCATCGAGATGGTAGTGTTGAAGTTGAAATAAGGGTATCTGTTTTTTCTGTGTTTGTGTTTTCCCGCGTTTGGGGTTGCTGAGAAATTTCATCGAGGTTGGGCTGACCGGCGAGAATCCAAGCGGTGTACCAGTAACTGGCCACGGCTACGATGGCTTGTTTCATTCGGATTTCCACCATGTGGTTGAGTTGGGTTTCGTAGGATTTTACAAATTGAGGGTGTATTTGTTTTTTGGTTTTGCCGTGTAGGTCGGTGCTGAGTTCGTATTTCTTGGTTTGGGGCCATTTTTGTGAAAGCGTTTTTTCTGTTTGAAGGACAGTTGGCAACAGGGCATGAGATTGCGAAACGCTATTCCAAATGGAATCGGCGGGTTGTTCCAGGAAATGACCGGTTTCGGTGAGGAGTAAATAATTGGATAGGCCAATTTCTGGGATGCGGGTTTCCCAGAGGGCGTGGATTCCGTGTTGATGGGTGAGTTGACCGTCGTAGTTTTCAGTGGTGTGCAAGGGTACGTGTGCATCGGCCACGTAGTGGCCGATGTCGGCCGACATCCGAAGGATGGCGGCCAGGTTTTTCTCCTCAAATGCTTTGGTGAGTCGGTATAGCATGATTTGCACATGGTAAGGTACAATTCCGTAGGCGAACAAAGTGTCGGCCGTGAACTTTTCTACTGCTTGTTTCCAATATTTCGGTAGGGTATCAATGGGTAGTGCCTTCTCGTAATGGTCCAGATCGATGTAATGTCTACATGCCTCGGCCGTATCGGTATAACGGCGTTGGTCGGGGTCTACTGCATGGTCTGTTATGAATTGGATATGCTTTTTGTAGAATCCGAACAGAGGTTGGGGCAATGCAAAAACTGCATGTTGATTGATGGTTTTGTGGCCAAGAAATCCCCATTGGGTTGCAGTGGTATTGAGGTTCGATTCTGAATGATATTTTGCAAAGATTGCAAGGGGTTTGTGGATGGTTTGGTTATCTCTTTCGTTCTGGAGTGGGGTTGGTTCCGTGCCATAGAATTCGGATGGAATCACCGGGTGATTTTCACTTTTCGATTGGCTGCAATGAGCTGTGAAGCAAATCGCGATCAGGATTTGATGTTTTAGGTATTTCATGGTGTGTCATTCTTGGCTTTTTCACTGGGCTTTTGTCACCATTGGACCGGGGGTTACATTTGGGGCTACCGTTTTTGCAATTCCCTCAGATACAATTGAATGGTATTTTGCAGTCCGAGCATCAGTGCGTCGCAAATGAGGGCGTGACCGATAGAGACTTCTTGCAAACCCGGAAGATTTCGGGATAAATAATTGAGATTGTGTAGGTCGAGGTCATGGCCGGCATTGACGCCAAGCCCAGCATCTACCGCCGCTTGGGCAGTTTTTCTATAGGGCTCGAGGGCGGATTCTGCGTTGTTTGGATTGGCCTCATACGCTTTGGCATAGGCTTCCGTATACAGTTCGATTCGGTCGGTGCCTGTGCGCTTTGCAGACGGGATGAGTTGGGGGTTGGGGTCGAGGAAAATGGAGACACGGGCCCCGGTTTTTTTGATTCTTTGTATGATCAGTGAAAGTTCGGTTTCGTGGGTTAGGGTATCCCATCCGGCATTGGAGGTAATGGCATCTGGTGGGTCGGGAACCAAAGTCACTTGATGGGGTTTTACGGTTTCTATGAGTTGCAGGAAGTCCTCGCTCGGGTATCCTTCTATGTTGAATTCGGTGGTAACATTTTGTGCTAGTTGGATGACGTCGGAGTAGCGGATATGTCGTTCATCGGGCCTGGGATGCACCGTAATTCCTTGTCCACCAAACTGTTCGCACAGCAATGCCATTTGAAGTACATTGGGGTTGTTGCCACCGCGCGCATTTCTGAGCGTGGCAATTTTGTTGATGTTTACGGAGAGTTTGGGCAGGTTTATTTCCAACATAGCGTTACAAAAATACGGGGTTGATTGGGGAATTGGCTGTTGTTTTTGTGTAGGAATTCGGCCCGAAAGGCGGTTTGTACTTTGTGGTTTTGGATTTTTGCATGGTGGGTTTTGTGGATTATGGTTTTCGATGAAGGGGTTGGCGTGTTTGATTTTTCTGTCTGTTCGATTGATTTTTCATTGGTGGCCATGGCATTTTTTGTTGAATGGGTTTTGAATTTGAAGGAATATTCTACGAGGCAGTTGGCGCCATATCCTTGTCCAGAAAGAACATAATTGGCAATTTCGGTGGCGGTTGTTGTGGGTTGATGGTATAGCGGGCTATTTGATTGATAGCAAAGGGTTTCGAAGGTAATTTTTAGGGGAGTGAAGGGTTTTCGGTGGGTGATGGAAATGGCGGCGAGCATGGCGTTTTTGTATTTTGTGGGGTTGATTGGGGTTGTTTGGTCGGCATTGGGAATCCCGAACAGAACTGTATTTTGTGGGGGTTGGTTGGATATATTTTGATTTGGGGCGTCTGTGTAGTTGGAATTGGGTGTGAGGGGCCACATACCATTTGGTGGCAGGGGAGAATTTGTTGGGAGGAGGGAAAATTTTCCCGCTACCGCCCAGCCTTCGGCTGGGCGGTAGCGGGCGACAACCGTCGTGCGGCCCCGGAAAGCATAGGAATTTTGGGATCGCCCCGAATGTAATCCCCCATATTCCATTCGGGAATCAAAGCCATCAGAACCCCAATAATGGGTCGCTGCGTCATATTCCCCAGCCAGCGGATCGCTGTTGCGTCGGAGCTGCCAAAGCAGCTCCGACGACCACTCCTTGGAGTATTTTGCAGAAACCCCCAGCTGATAACTCACCGTCACCGGCTTCTCACCGCTCCCATCATACCTCAGATTTTTCCCGATTTCGGCGCCATACTTTACAGAATATCTCGCATTGGGTGTGCTGCTGAACGTGAGGCTCAAACGCTCGTGATTTCGCTGAAATTCGTTGAAAAGTCCTTGGGGCGGACGGAAATTGCGTTGGATCGCATAGAATCGAAAGGAAAGGTCCGACTTTTTTCCCATCGGCTTCACGTAACCCATAACGAATGCCATGGGGTAGAATGTAGATTGTAATTCTGTGGATGTAAGAATTTTGGAATTGGGATTTGCCATCCCATGGGGTTGAGATTTCGCATGGTTGAGAGGAAACCCCGCTGATGCGGTGTTTGAGAGATTTGTGGTGGAATCAAAATCCGATTTCAGCGACTGCCATTGCATTGCAACATTCATAAACCACATACCTCCGGATTTTTGGAAATGGGTGCACCAGAATTGGGGGTAGTGGAATTTGAGCCCCGCGCGCAGCGCGGGGCTCAAATCAACCCAATCACTCACCGAATTCCATTCCCGCGAATACCGATAACCACTCCAAGAAATGCCATATGTGCTGCGTCGCAAAGATTGATACTGCAGCGCCATCGTCCCCTGCCACTGTGTGGTGTTCCGAAACCACCGAAGCGCACTCTCCGTGCCAAACATCCCATCGGAAATCAAACTTTGAATCCTTCCCAACGAATCGGTTCGCGCGGAAATTTTGTCGTCCGAAAAAGCCAAAATGAACTGCATGTGGCCCGCCATCTTTTTGCCATGGCCCAAACCCAATCGGGATTTGTTCGCGCCGTCCATACCGAAATGAAAAGCCACCGCCACCCCGGTATGACCTCGATACTCGTCAAAGCCGCGTTTCTCAGCCAAATCCCAATCTGGCGATTTCCTTGCCCACAGGAGTGGAGCACTCCAAAACCCTGAAAGTCCGCCTTGTACCAGTCCCTGTCCCAATTGCAAATTGTACTTGCCTAGCACCAATTTATCGATGGCAAGCCGCCGGCCCAATGGAAGGTTTCCCAACCGCATATGCCACTGACGAAAGGGGAAATTGCTATATATGTTGCCGAATTTTCTTACCGCACTCGTTGTTGTGGAGCCCATCGCAGTCCCCGATGCATGGCCCAATCCAATCCCGCTTTGCAATCCCCTGATTGTCTCCCCTGGATCCAATTGCAAAGATCCCCCAACGGAAAGGGTCTGCCCCTGATTCCATCGCAACTGCAGCGAATGCCCCCATGGCCCGCCCAACGAATTCGGTGTCGATGTCAGTCGATTCGGATAATACGTATTGCTGTAACTGTGATTGCCTTTTGCCGATCTCAATTCTTGCAGCCAAGCCGCCCGAGCCAGTTTTGTAGATGGCGAAAAAACCAAATAGGGTCGCAATTCCATCAGTCGATTTGTGGTGAAACGACATTGCTGTAACTCCATCAATTCCAAAATTTCCCCAAATTGGGTTCGATGTTGGATGATCGATAAGCCCTCGTCTTGGGTCAATAAGGGGTGACGCAAGAGTTCCTCGGCAGTAATCTCATTGACATAAATTAGACTGTCGGACAGCAACAAACCTTGTGCTCCGCTGTTGTTCCAGTTGATGTCAGCCGTTTGCCCGCAAAGTGCCGAAAAAAACAACCCCGTGGCGAGTAAATTTACCAGCTTTTTTTGATTTGCATTGCGCTTTGCCAACCCAATTGTTGGTGCCATTGCACTTTTATCCCTCCGCTCCATGATTTCCAATATTGAATTATTTGCAGTGATGCAGGGGTTTCAGAGGTCCGAAGTCCCAGAATCACTGTGTATGTTTTGAATGTGTTGGGGAGCAAGGACCCCGAATAGATAAATCCCGCCTCCATGTAATTTTCTGCTGGGTTGCTGCACACTTTCGCATAGGGCCGACCGCTTCCATTCTTCACTTTGGGCAGCCAAATCAGTTGCGATTCATTCCAAACGTAGGGCGCGTTGCTTTGTATCCCAGAATCCGAGCGATTGAACGTACCCAGCAGAAATCCATTCCCCTCGTTTCCCGGCGAGATCGATGTTCTCACACTGCCAATAAAATCGCCGGCGGTGTTGTTGGAATACTGCATTGAAATTTGGGTGATTGGCAGAAATCCATGCAAACCCAAAAACTGAGGTCTGATCGGCGTTGGGGCTGTTGTGGCAGTGGTTTCCAAAAACCGGGAAGCTGTCATACCTAGTCCCACCGCGATCCCCAGTTCTTTTTGTAACTGTATGCGGTAATGGCCCATCAAGCGACAGTCCGACCATTCGCGGGCACCTTTGGTTTCAAAATCCCAGCGGAAACGACCTTGGTAATGGGCGATATTTAGGTCTTGTAGACCGGTGCCGCTGGCATAGTTGCGAAAAATGCAAAAAGTTTCTGGTGTCGTGCTGCGATGTATGCCCCAAACAGGGGTTTCGAAGACGATTTTGTAAGGAATGGGGCGGTTGAATTTGTACTCGAAGGCGGGCATCGAGTCGTTCAAAACGGGCGAAGCAAAGAGGGAGGAAACAACACCAAACAAGCACATCGCAATGGGGTATTTGATCCATCCGATATTGCTTGCAGCCCTTGTCATTCCAGTTGTTCCTTGAGTTTAAGTAGTTTTTCTTTAAAGTTTCTCAGCTGAGAAATTAGCTCGGCTTGGGGTGTGATTCCGGTATCGTTTCGCTTTACTTTTTTGGAAACTTGGGACAGCCTTACGCCTTTGCTATGTGAAAGATAATAAATCTCTTTGAGTACCTCCATGTCCTTGGCGTTGTAGAAACGGTCGCCTTTTTTGTTTTTCATGGGCTTGATTTGAGGGAATTGCTTCTCCCAAAATCGCAACGTGCTTGCTGGGACGCCGATGATTTCAGCGGCTTCGCCAATTTTTAGATAGGTTTTGGTTTGTGGCGTGCTGTGCATCGATTGGTTTTGGCTGTTTGATGCGTTGCTGTTCAAGTGGTTGGACTCATTCACGGTTTCCATGGGCGGTTTTGCTGTGGCTAAATGGTATCAAATGGAAGAAAATCTCACTGTTTGGGTTAATCGAATCGGGTGGCTTCTCGCTGTGAAAGTTCTATCATGCGCTGATATTGTTCGTCGGTTAGGTCGTTTCGATAGAAGAAAGCGGGATTGAGCGGGTTGTTAAATTTGCGGACTTCGTAATGGAGGTGGCTGCCGGTGGAACGACCTGTATTGCCTACGTAGCCAATGAGTTGGCCGCGTTTGATTTTTTGGCCTGGTCTTACGATGGAACGGCTCAAATGTCCGTACAAGGTTGTGTAGCCGTTGCCATGATTGATGATGATATGGTTTCCATAGCCCCAGGGTTCGGTTTTTATCATGGAAACTGTTCCGTTTGCAGTGGCGTAGATTTCGGTGCCCACAGCGGCGGTGAAGTCCATTCCGGGGTGGAAAGAGGGGGTGTGATAGAAGGGGTCTCTGCGGTAGCCGAATCCACTGGCGAGCTGACGTAGGTCTTTGTTGGCAACGGGCATGATTGCCGGAATCGCGTCGATCGCGTTGATTCTGTTTTTGGAGAGCTTTTGCAATTTTACGAAGCTGGCTTCTTGGGCGATGGCCAATGCTTGCAGTTGGTCGGCTTTTTCTTTGATGCGTTGCAGCAGTTTTCCATTGGGCAGTTTTGAAAGTTCTGCGTAGTCTTTTCCGCGGAAATCGGTGGGTTTGGGTGGAGCGACGTTAAAAATGGAGCGGTAAATATTGATGTCTTTGTCTTCGAGGTCTTGAAGGCGTTTTTCGAATTCTTCAATTTGTCGGTTCACCGATTCGAGTTCCTGCAGTACGGCAAAGTTGTTTTGCTGACTTGGGAGCATGTTGAATCGAACATAAAAATGGCTGATAACAAAGCTGAGTCCAACCACGAGGACCACGAAGAGGGAGGTTGCGCCAAATCTACGCCACAGCACATAGCTTCGGTGGTCTGAGACCTTCTCGAAGCTGAGTGATTTGGGGTTGTAGAAGTATTTGGTGCGACGTGCCATGGGTTTTGGTTGCGGTGCTTAAATATCAAATATCATTCCGCATTGTTGATGGTGAAATGCAATTTATATGCTTTGGCGCGCAGCACATATTCATCTACGTTGTTTTGGATTTGGTCTTTCACTTCGGGGCCGAGGGATTTCACGATTTTGGCTGGGGTTCCAAGAACGAGGGAATACGGGGGGATGATCATGCCTTGGGGAACCATGGCGTTGGCGCCGATGATGCTATATTCTCCGATTTGGGCGTGGTTTAGGACGGTGGCATGCATGCCAATGAGGACGTGGTGAGAGAGGGTGGCACCGTGGACGATTGCGGTGTGGCCGATGACACAGTCGGGGCCAATGGTACAAGGCGCTCCGGGGTCGGCATGAATCACTGCATTGTCTTGGATATTGGTTCTTTCACCAATGCGAATGGTGTCGGTATCGCCTCTGAGAACCGCACCAAACCAAAGGGAGGCTTCTGCCTCGATGGTGACATCGCCGATGGCTGTAGCGTTGGGGGCGACGAAGGCGCTTGGGTGAATATTTGGCGGAATTTGCAATTTTTGCAACAATTTCTCGGGCGTCATCCTTTCAAAATTGCGTTATTTGTAAGTGATGCGCAAATTATTTCATGGGATTTCTCGGATGTGGGGTGTAGCGGCGAAGAAAGGTGTTTACAGTTGTGGGTCGGAAATGGCTCAGGTTGAGGGTTTTTCCAACGCATGGATGTGGATTGAGGGCGGAAGGATTGTGGCATTGGGCGGCGATGAGGGGAGTTATGGCGATGGGCTGATTTGTTCTCGGTTTACTGGGTTGGATGCATCGGGTTGGAAGGAAAATTTGGTTTCATTGTCCCAAGAGATGGGCGCAGAATTGATTGATTTGGAAGGGGTTGAGGTGCTGCCGGGTTTGGTGGATTCACATACGCACATTGTTTTTGCGGCTCCGAGGCATGAGGAGTTTGAGATGCGCATCAAAGGAGAGAGCTACGAGGCGATTGCCGCTGCGGGGGGAGGGATTTTGAATTCGGCGAGGAAGTTGCAGGCAATGGATGAGGATTTGCTTTATGAGCAAGCTGCGGCGCGTTTGCGGGTGATGATTTTGCACGGTACTACGGCGGTGGAGATCAAGAGTGGGTATGGGTTAACGGTGGATGCGGAATTGAAGATGTTGCGGGTAATTCAACGCTTAAAATCGTCGTTTGATATTTTGATAAAAGCCACATTTTTGGGTGCGCATGGCATTCCGATGGAGTATAAATCTCATCCGGATTCGTATGTGGATTTGGTGGTGGATGAGATGTTGCCGAAGGTGATGGCTGAGGGGTTGGCGGACCACATTGATGTGTTTTGTGATAGGGGATTTTTCACGGTGGAGCAGACGGATCGAATATTGAAGGCGGCCACGGCGCTGGGTTTGCCATCGAAGATTCATGCGAATGAGTTGGGGTTAACGGGTGGAGTGCAGGTGGCGGTGGCCAATGGCAGTTGGAGTGCGGATCATTTGGAGCATTGCAGTGAAGTGGAGGTTGGTGTATTGCGGAAATCGATGGGGGAGGAATATGGGGGTACCGTGCCGGTGGGATTGCCGGGGACGAGTTATTTTTTGGGGATACCGTATGCACCGGGAAGGGCGTTGATTGATGCGGGTTTGCCGTTTGCGATGGCTACGGATTTCAATCCTGGGAGTAGTCCGATTGCGAGTTTGCAGATAGTTTGGGCTTTGGGGTGCACCCAGATGAAGTTGTTGCCGGCAGAGGCATTTTGTGCAATTAGTCGGAACGCAGCGCGAGCGCTGCGTTCCGAAAATGAAGTTGGCGCGCTGGCCGCAGGCCAGCGCGCCAACTTCTTCACCACCAAAACCCCCAACGCAATTCAAGCCATCCCCTATTTCATGGGACAAAATCACTGTCATCAAGTGTTTGTCAATGGGTCGCCCTTTCAGTAATTCCATACATCAATCCAAATTTCACTCAGGAACTTTGATGTTATTTCCCCATTCATGTCCCCCTGTTCGCCGAATCACAACAAACTTTTTCATCTCCAATAACCAAAATAATACTTGAAAAAAATAGTAAATCAATAGGGGCAATCCCAACTTTTATGTCGTCTACCCCTTACCAAAATCCCTTTGCTCAACCTAGAAGATACATACAAACAATTTGCTGAACGCGTGTTCAACATCGCCCTGCAGTATCTGCGGAATGTGGAGGATGCGGAAGAAGTGACGCAAGATGTGTTCTTGACCGTTTACAACAAACAGAGTCAGTTCGAGGGCAAAGCGCAAATCGGGACTTGGATTCATCGCATCGCAGTCAATAAATCCTTGGATTTTATTAAGGCGCGGAACCGACAAAAACGCGGGGGTGGGTTGGTTTCTTACCTTACCGTGACCACGGAAAATGTGGAGCAGCCCAACAACAACATGAATCACCCGGGTGTAGCACTCGAACATCGAGAATTGGTATCAAAATGGTTTCATCGGATCGATCAATTGCCTGAAAATCAGAGAACAGCGATCGTCCTGGTGAGAATTGAAGAATTTAGTCCGGCCGAAGCCGCCGCCATCATGAATTTGTCTGTGAAAGCCGTTGATTCACTGTTGCAAAGAGCAAAGAAGAATTTGTTAAAAATCGAGTTAAAAAACGAGGGGAAATGAAAAAACCGACGTCTATTGTGCCAATCGAGACCCATTTTGGAAGTGTCAGAAATACAATTACCATGGAGATGAATGATCCTTTACATCCGAGCGTTCACATCGGTCGCGTAAGTCCGAGCCCATTTTTGTTTGCCCGAATTCAGGCGAAGGTTGACGCCATGAAAGAGGTGCCACAGCCATTGGGATGGTTTTCCTTGACGTCGATTGCGGTGGGATTGTGTTTGATTTTTTTTATGGAAATGCGCGCAGTTCGCAGCGGATTTTCTTCGTCAAAAGCAGATATAAGTAAGAATTTTTCGAGTCCAACAGAACAATTGTATTGATATGAAAACAGGATTTCAGCGTTTGGTGATTGTCTTATTGGTGTTAAATCTCATCGTAGTTTCAGCGTTTTGGATGCTTGGCGGTGGACGTGTGTTCGGCAACGGCAACAGAGATGGCGGAGGTGCGGGGCCTCGAAATGAAATTGTAGATCGTTTGCATTTCGATGCGACACAGGTAACCCAATACGACTCGTTGATCGCAATCCATCGCAAAAGCGTTGGCGAAAAGGAATCGGAAATTCAGGCATTGAGAACGGCGTTATTTGTGGGTGTTGCTGATGGCATTTCGGAGGGGAGAAAGGATTCTTTGGTGAGTCAAATTGGGGTGTTGCAGGCCGAAATTCAGCGGATTCATTTCGCGCATTTTTTGGATATTCAGCGGATTTGCAAACCCTCGCAGCAATCGGATTTTGCGTTGTTAACCAAGGATTTGGCCAAAATGTTTCGAGGCAGGGGCCCCAAAGGCAAGCCAGATAGCGGTTCGGAAGGCAATTCGGATGGAGGTCAAAAAAGCAAGCGAGACGGAGATACCAAATCTGAGGCACAGTAATTTTACCCTTAAAGATGAGCGTTGTATTCTCGCGGCCGGCCTATTTCATTCTTTCTTTGTTGGGTTTGATTTCGGTTGTTGCTCAGGGGCAATCGATGGTTGCGATTCATCACCAAGTGACCTTGGGCGATGCAAAAGTGGTGCTGGGGGAATGGCAGAAAATGGACAGTAACGTAAGCGTTCGAATCGACAAGTTGCGCTGGTATGTGAGTTTGCCGCCAACCAAAGGCGGAGAGAATCCTGGGAAATCTGTTGGGAAAACGAGACGATCATCGACACGGAGTGATGGGGATGACTTGGGAACAAAAGTTTGGCTGCTGGATTTGGCAGATTCATCAAGTTTGAATCAAATTTATGTGTGTCCAAAGCAGGCGATTGCGAGAAACTTTGCCATTTCGTTGTTATTCGGCGTAGACAGTGCGATTCAGGTTGGAGGGGTTGGCAAGGGGGCGTTGGACCCTCAGCGGGGTATGTATTGGACTTGGCAAACGGGGTATGTGCAGTGGAAGATGGAGGGTGTAATTCGGGTGGATGAGGAATCCCATCGTTCTGATGGTTCTGCGGTTGCAGAATATCCGATGGAATTGCATTTGGGTGGGTTTGATGCTGCAACAAAGGCGCAGGCGATGCTTTCGGATTGTTTGGTTCATCCGACAACGAATTCGGTGATTGCCCAATGGGAGTTGTCGCCATTTATCGCCCGTGTTTTGGATCAAAAAAAATTCGGTGTGATGTCGCCGAGCCCCATTGCCCGCGATTATTGTCGTATTATTGCGGGTAGTGTCACGTTTCACCAATAGTCGATTTTTCGCACTTATCTTGGGGGTTGTATTTTCCTCCATTTCGGGTTGTTTCTTATTTCGTGGCGCTGCGGGTGAGCCCATTTTTGGCTTTTCTGGGGGTGGGCTAGATCCGAAGTTTCAGCGGTCGTTGATGGATGAGGGTTGGCCGATGCCGAAATACGATTTTTCGCAAAATCCCATCGATCCACAGATGGTGGCATTGGGTCGGAAGTTGTTTTACGATGTGCGATTGTCGTCGGATGGCAAAGTGAATTGTGGCGGCTGTCATTCCAGTTACACGGCATTTGCCCATGTTGACCATTCGCGGAGTCATGGTGTTTTGGACAGGGAGGGCCGGCGCAACGCGCCGGCCCTCATGAACCTCGCCTGGCAATCAGAATTTATGTGGGACGGTGCCATCAAACACTTGGATCTGCAATCACTCGCCCCGCTTACGCATCATACAGAAATGAATATGTCGCTGGATACTATTTTGCGATTCCTCAAAAGCGATCCAGGATATCAACGCGCATTTGGTCGTCATGAGATCAGTATCCCCACGGTGCTCAAGGCGTTTGCCCAGTTCGAGTTGACATTGATCAGTCGGGGTTCGCGCTATGATTCGATGAAGCGAAATCAGGTCATTTTCACCGACCAAGAACGTCGCGGGTACCAATTGTTTCAAAAGAATTGCAGTATTTGTCATTCCGAGCCCCTGTTCTCAAAACCCGGCACCTTCGCCAGCAATGGTTTGCCGCTGGATGCGATTCTCAACGACAAAGGTGTTGCCGAAATTTCTGGCAAGCCTGAAGATGAATTTTTATTTAAAATTCCCTCGCTTCGGAATGTGGAGGTGACATACCCGTATATGCATGACGGGCGCATGAAAACGCTGACGGAGGTGGTGAAGTTTTATGCGGATCGCACGTTGACATTACCGAGGGGATTGGGGGGCGGACAGCATGTGATTGCATTGGATTCCAAGGGGAGGGTGGATGTGGTGGCGTTTTTGTTGACATTAACGGATCCGGGATTTTTGCAAAATCCATCGTTTCAAGAACCGCGGTGAGATTCGTCACTTGGTTTTTCGCCATTGCCAAAATCAAAAAAAATTGCATCGAATTGCGAAGAAAATTTGCATTTTTGTCGTCTTAAGACCCGTATGAAAAAACTACTTTTATTCGCTTTCGCTGCGTTGTTGATTTCTGAGACGGTGGCACAAACCGATCCGGCCATCGTAAATTGGATTCAGAACACCACGAATATCAAGGGACGACATTACGTGAAGGGCAATTCGACCCCGGTGAATGACGCGGTTTTGGCGAATGTATTGAAGGTTCAGTATTCGGCAGATTGGGTATATGTTTCCACGAATGGCATTCCATCATACATCACAGGGCCTTTTCTGGATGGAAATCCCAGTTTGGCAACGTCGCAAAATGCGATTTTTAAGATATCGTTGAAGCCCACAAAAAATACAGGAACCCCTACAAATACAACGGGCGGGAATATTGGAATATTTTTGAATGGGGTGGCTTTGTTTGATTATCGCGACGGGGTGAGTTGGAGCAATGCGCAGCAGGCTTTGAAGGGAGGGCCGTTGATGGGTATGGGAGATAACGTATGGAACCGTGATGCGGTGGTGGGCGAGCGGTTGGGATTTGACTGTGCAAAAGGGCATCCCGCCATGGGCAATTATCATCATCACCAGAATCCTTCGGCTTTTAACTTGGATCGAAAGGTGATTTCTACGGTTTGCGATTTATATGCGGCAGACGGACTCTATGTTTTGGATAGCACCAAGCACTCGCCGCTGTTGGGTTACACCTATGATGGTTTTCCAATTTATGGCGCTTTTGGATACAAGAATGCCGACGGTACCGGTGGGATTGCAAGAATGAAGTCGAGTTTTTTCTTGCGCAACATTACCGCTAGAACAGTCTACGCCGATGGTACGGATGTGATTGATGGTCCGGCGGTGAGTACAACGTATCCATTGGGATATTTCCGCGAGGATTATGGCTATATCGCACCCACTGCTTCTCAACCGGATTATTTGGATGAACACAATGGGAGATTTTGTGTGACGCCGGAATATCCTAAAGGAACCTATTGTTATTTCGCGACTGTGGATGCCAATTGGAATTCGGCGTATCCTTATATCGTAGGTCCAACCTTTTATGGGGTAAGGACGCCAGCGAAAGTGACAGCAGTTACGGAAACAGTGAGCACTTATACTCCGAGTACTTCTTTGGTGATGGGAAAAGAAATGCCTAAGATTTCTATCATGCCAAATCCCGCATCGGAGGTCTTGGCGGTTCAGATTTCAAACGGTCAGCAGCAGGATGTGAAGGTGGAATTGATCGATATGCAAGGAAGAATCGTAGCGGTGCAATCCATTTTTGCGGGTAGTACAATGGCACATTTTGATGTCCGAAAGCTGTATGGCGGCGACTATTTGGTGCGCGTTTTTACACCCCAGGGATCGTTTGTGGAGCGCGTTGTGATTCTTAAGGACTAAGGTTCCTTGGTCACTATTTGGCGTGAAATTACTGTGTTTTCGGGGCCAAACAGGGCGAATACATACTGCCCGGTAGGTAGGTTTTTTATGGTTTCATCATTCAAAATGATCTGGCTGAGTGTTTTGTTTCCTCGATTGTCATTGCTTAGGCTCTTGATCCATTGTCCTTCGATATCGTAGACTTCGATTTTGGAAATGACACGGCTACTTTCAATTACGAAATGGCTGTTGAACGGATTGGGATACATGTGAATTTCCGATTTTTGCATTTCTGAGGTTTTGCCGCTCGGCGATGTCGTTCCTCCACGAACAGCCCAAACAGAATGGGTGGCTGTTTTGACATCATAGGTTGTGATGCCGAAATTGTTGTCGAGGTACCAAGCCTTTGTTGTTTGATTGGGTAGGCTGGTAGACGACCAATATTTGGTGATGGTTACACCCGTGAATGCGGTGTTATTGACCGAGGGTTGGACCTTGTTTTCGTCGCTGAGGCTTCTGATTTCTTTGATATTGGGCAAACGCCAGTCGCTGTTGCCGCCGAGGGTGAGTCCTTCGCAATAGAGAATGGCATCTTCCCAAGTCACAGCGGTTGCGTTTATGGATTTTTCCCAAGTGAGGTCGGTAAGTCGGTCTAGGACAGTCCCATCGCCGTTGTCGAGGAATCTCGTGGTAATGGTTATGCTATTTTGGGTTTCTCTGGTGCAGCGGGCATGCATTTTTTTGGTACCACCTGCAGAAATGGTTTCTGATTTGAGGTGATTTCCTATGCCTCCTCCTCCGTTGGTAACCCACACTTTGGTGGCGTCGTTCACTTGAACGGCTGATGTATACCAATATTCTGCTCCAGTTTTGGTGAAATATTTAGAATCCAATGCTGGATTGGGGTTTTGGTGGTTTAGGATGGTATATGCCTCGTCGGGATGGGGCAATCTCCAGTCGGTAAATCCGCCCATGGTTAGGGTGTCGCAGTAGTTTTTGGCATTGTCGAACAGCATCTCACCTCCGTCGGTTTGTTGCCACATGAGGGTGGTGACGGAGTCCACGACGATTCCGTTTTTGAGCCCAAATTTTTGCGGGTTGATAGAGTAGTCGTTGTCTTCTCCGAAGGTGTTGGTATAGGAGGTATTTTGGCCGGTATCGGGCAGTTTTTTGATGGTTCTAACAACGGATTGGGCGAAGTTGGATTTGGGGGTAAGGATTGCCACGGCGATTGCGGCGATAAAAGGAATTTTCATTTAGGGCAGTATAAACTTGATGGTGAGGGCGTTGCCGTTGGCCATTTTGGCTTTGTAGAAATAGGCGCCGGGGGCCCAATTTGCTGCGTTGATTGATAGGGTGTTGCCTGCATTGGGTGAAATGGAGGATTGATGCACTTTGGATCCGTTGATATTGAATATGGCGGATTCAAGGATGTTGATTTGGGCAGCGCCGGAATTGGGTTGCAGGGAAATTTGTTTTTCGGGGGATACTACGATTCTGTAGGGGTTGTTGGGGGTTGTAATATTTTTGTTGCCAACGGTGAGTTTACAGAGTGCTTGTCCTTTGTAATTGTTGGTTGTAGTTCCGGCTGGGGTGATGAATTTGTAGGTGTAATCTCCATTGGCGGTCCAGCTGTAATCTACGGTGTCTTTGTCGGCGCCGAGGGTGTAGGTGAGTTTGAAGCCCATGCCATTGGCGTAGGGATGATTGTGTGTGATGGTAGCTCCTTTCAACGGGGTTAGAGCAGGCCGCACGCCTTTGGCGGCGGCCTGCGGGATGATTTGAAGGGTTGCGTCCTCGGTGACTGCGCCTACCATGTTGCCGATCATATAAGGCGCTGCACTGCTGCTGTGATAGTGATAAACGCCATCATTTCCGTAATGTCCGTGATTGGCATCCAGCGTTTTCATCGCGGTTCCGTCGGGTTCTTTGCTGCCGTAAATCGCAAAACCGTCCAATGCAAAAGCGATGGGTGAGGTCAAAGGTACTTTGTTATAAAGCACGTTTGGCGCTATGTGATAATGGTAATCATCGGCCCTACCACTGTGGCCACCGTATTGATCGAGTTGGCCATCCAAAAAAGCATCGACGCCAGTATTCGTGTAGGGATTGAAGATTGCAATTCCATTCACAGCTACGGCGACGGCGCCGCGCAGGAAGTGGTTTTGATTGACAGGTACGGGGGTTGCGGCGACAACTGGGTTCAAGGGGATTGACCAGGCGTTGCTTCCTACATAGCACTGTGGAATGGGTACTTGCTGCTGCCAACTGGTTATTCCGAGCATCGTTTCATGATCGGGGAGACCCAATGATTCAACATAGTAATATTTGCTGTCGTATCGGGTGCTAACCGCAGGTTTATAATAGGAAAACGCAGAGTCCATGAAACTCACCCTGGTGCTACCCATCCAGCGTTTTGCTTTGTTCACTGTAAAACTTGTAAGCGTAATCAATAGGGCTGAAACAAGGAGTGGGAGCGCGAATTTTAGGGGTTTTAGGACGGTAATTTTATTTAAGGCAAGCGCCAAACATAGTAGGATGCCAATTAGGATAAGGTGGTTTTTATGGGTAGTTTTTTCCTGTGTATCGCCCGACATTTTCTTAGGAGTAGCCACTGCGGCGCCTGAGATGTGTTGCATCGCATTGATTTTTTTGATCCATTCAAGTTTGTTTTGAACCCATTGCTGGTCCGGTCCACTGAATTGCGAAAGGGGGATCATTTTAAGCCCTTGTTCGGTTTCAATCATCACGTTTTCGCCTTTGATCAAATAGAAGCTTCCCGAAAAGGTATTGCCATTTTTCAGGGTCCATTGGTGAGGGGCCGTGATTTCATAGTGCGCATCATGTCCGCAAAGAGATTGGGCCAACAGGATGGCGATAGATAGCAATAGTTTTTTGAGAATTTTCATAGCGATGTAAAAGTTAGTGGGTTCTGTTTAGGATGATGATTCCGCATTTTTCGCCATGTTGTTGGCCTTGCAGACAGTAATTGTAGCTTCCATTGGGCAAAGAATTTCCGTATTGATCGTTTCCGTCCCATACAACAGTAAAGTTACCGGGTTCTAGTATGTTTTGATTCATAATTCTTCGCACCAATTGACCGTTGGTATTGTAAATATTTAGGTTGATGGGCTCTTTGATTCCCACGGTAAAGGTAAACATAGTTTCGCCGGGTGAAGGGTTCGGATGTACCCATTCTTGGGTGTAGTTGCTATTCCAAATGATGGGTGAACCTGTAAACAGTGAATCGTAGCAGTTTTTGGCGCCAATGAAATAGGTGGCAGAAACGTCCTTGTTCTTGCGATTGGCGGTTTCAGCACTTGATTTGTAGACCCTTACGTACTCCACTTTTACACCGGTGGGAGATACATTGACTCTCAAGTGGCCCGAGTTGGGGAGGATCTGGCCTTCGAAATAGCCGTAATCGTCCGCATAATTGACGGTTGAATAATTGGGGTGGCTGGGCTGCGGTGTCTCTTGATACACCATGCATTCTTTTTGTTGTTTGCCAAAAAAGTGATCGTGGCCGTGAAAGAAAATGTTGACTCTGTGTTCGGTGAGTAGGTCTTTGATGGGTTTGTACCAGCCAGGACGTTCTGTTTCGAAGCCTCGCTTTCCATCTAAATTGTCGCCACCCCATTCATATTTGTTTGCAATTTCAACACCTCCACGTCCGTCTTTGTCTCCGCCCACCAAATGATGGACAAATACAAATTTGTACGTTGATTTGCTGTTTTCCAGGGTGCTTTTTAGCCAATCATATTGTGTTTTGCCGAGGGTCCATCGCCAGCCATTCAAGCTATCGGGTTTTTGCATGGTATTCCAATAGGGGTCCAAAACGATGAATTGCGCATCGCCCCATGTCCATGCGAAATAGCTATTTCTTTGGCCTACAAATGGATATGAGGTCTGGTCTCCCGCGTAAAACGCATTGGGTTCTGGGTTTGGGAAGTACTTTTTGCGGTCCACCGTGCCCCAAACAGGTACGCAATTGGATTTGCCCGTATTGGCCCAGCCGCTTTCGCCTTCATGGTTTCCGATGGCGATGTAAAGGGGTACGGAATGACAAACAAGTTCGTAGTAAGATCGCATCAAATGACTTCGGTAGGTGACAGTATCGCGAGGAATTTGTCGGGTGGTGGCACTTTTAAGTTTGTCCGACATAAGGATATCGCCTAAGTCGATCATGAAATCGGGTTTGTCTTCAAGTTGGTTTAGTAGGCATCGGCGGTAGACTGCGCTATCGCTTTGTTCGTCCATATGCGGATCGGCTTGAACCGTGAATGTAAACGATTGGCCTGCAGGTCGCGCGGTATGAAATGAATATTCAGGGCGACTGGTTTCGGTGGTACTACCTAAGGAGCGATACACCAATCGATAAAAATACTGGGTATTGGGTTGGAGATTTCCAATGACCATTTCGGTTGGGTTGTCTTTTCTCATGCCTTGCCATTTGGTTTGAGCCGAGTAATTCCCCGATGTGGTGCCGTATTTGATGTAGGCCTCGCAGGTGTCGGTAAACGCAATTTGCAGTGTAATTTCTTTGTCGGTTGGACGACTGAGCATTTCTGTGTGTCGCAATGTTTGGGCATTGGCCATGTGAAAATTCAATCCTAAAATTCCAAATATTACGAGGTATAAAGGGCGGTATTGCATGGTGTTATTTTTGAACGATGATTTTTTGGGTCGCGGAGAAATTCTCGCCTTTTGCGGTGACGTAGTACAATCCATTATTGAGTTGGCTGATATCAATTTCGTTGAATTGACTTTCAAGTTGCAATTCTCCTAGCGCGTTGAAAATGTTGATGTTAAGTTGGTCGACGGCTTGGGGTAGTTTGATGATGAGTCTGTCTTTCGCGGGGTTGGGATAAACGGACATTTTTGTTTCTGAGATTGATGTCGTGCTTGAAGTCCCACAGTTTCCGATGGTGTATGAGAAACCAATTTCTCCGTTGTGGTGTTTGCCATCGAGGGTGTCTTTTGGTAAATACGCTTTAACATACTCTATGGTCACGCAAGACGGCTTGACTTTGACTCTGATATGACCGGTTCCATCGAGGGTGTCGGATTTATAGGCATCCGCATTGGCGAGTTTGCCAATCATATAGGTTGAGTCGGAGGGCATGGGCACTTCTTGATAATGAATGCCATCGAGAATTTCATGGGCAAAGAGGTGGTCATGACCTTGAAAAAATACGTTCACTCCATTGTCGACGAAGAGTTTGTGAATGGGTTTTGCCCAACCTGGGCGTTTGTTGGGGAAATTGTAGTTGGTGCCTCCTTTGCCATCGTAGCCACCCCATTCGTAGAGTTTGGCTTGGACTGCGGCGCCTCGACCTTGGCCTGATACGTGGTGGGCAAACACGAATTTGTATTTGGCGGTGCTTGATTCGAGGGTGTTTTTTAGCCAAGTGTATTGAGGCAAACCAAGTGTCCAGCTCCATGCACCAGGTTTGGCAGAGGAATCGCACTGGTCTCTGTAAACATCCATCACAACGAAGAGAGCATCGCCCCATTTCCAGGCGTAATAATTTTCTGGATTTTCAACTCCGTAGGGTTCTTTGTCGCCATTGCCACTGTAGAACCCATTGGGGTAGGGGTTGGGGTAATAATATTTCCGCCAAAGTGTTGCGTTGAGGGCGAGGTTATTTCCTGGGTTTTTCAGGAGGTAATAATCCATTTCGCCTTCATGGTTGCCGAGACAAACATAAAAGGGGATGGAGTGCGTGATTGCGCCAAGGAATGGCCTGTAATCTTTGTGTAAGGCATCCAATTCGGAGGAGGTAATAGTAAAAGGATTGTGATCGTCTCCAAAAATATCGCCGAGGCTTAACATGAAATCGGGATTGTCTTTTGCTTGATTGGCGAGTGTGATTTTGTACATGTTGGCGACCCCTTTTTTGTCGTATAGATGCTCATCCGCTTCAATGGTGAAGGTAAATTCCTCGCCGGCAGGCCTTTGGGTGTGAAAATGGTGTTCTGGCTCTTTTGAAAAGCTTGTGGCCCCGGGTAATTTGTAATTAACGCGATAGTAATATTGGGTGTTAGGATATAGAGTGTGTAGATCTACTTCGTCGGGTTTGATCGATTTGTGGCTGATGGTGGGGGTTGATTTATTGTAGATTCCGGGTGTGGTTCCATATTCAATGAAAAAGTCGACATCTTTCGAGAACTGTATACTAACAGTAATGGAAGTGTCGGTGGGTCTTCCCAAAACAATGGTATTTGTCTGTGCGGAAATTGGGTTTGATTTGAGGGCCATGAGTGCCAAAAATGTGGCGAATAATATTCTCAGGTGGCGAATCATTCTTGTCTTGGAAGGAGGAAGGGTAAAGTTCATACGATCGAATACAATTTTGTTTTGATTGGTGCTTGTTTCTGTATTAATTTGGGTTAAGTGGGTTTTTGTCCACTGATTGTAGACCTACGTTTTGTGGAAAGGGTTTAATGGAAGGACCAAAAAAATACATATTTTTTTATGACACTTTGATGACATTTTAGTTTTTGTAAGGGGGTGCTTTTTTCGGGTGCAATTTACTTGGGCGTGAAGATGACTTTTTGTATAATGTTGAATTGGTAAAAATTAAACAAGCGCAAAAATGCGATGCAAATCTTATTGTTTAATTTACAATAATTGAAATTTCTATTAAGTTTGTTAAAACAAAAAAAATACTCTCATGAAAAAATTGTACTCTTTTTTAACGATTGGCTTGCTGTCACTTAGCGCAATGGGTCAATCTACGCAAGATGTCACTTTCAAGGTTGACATGAACAATTACACCGGGGCAGCATTCAATGGTGTATATGTAAATGGTAATTTCAACGGCTGGTGTGGATCATGCAATGCGCTTTCGGATGCCAACAAAGACGGTGTTTGGGAAGGTACGATTAACATCAAAGCGGATTCTATCGAATACAAATTCACTTTGGATGGATGGACAGGCCAGGAGGCTTTGACTGCCGGAACTTCTTGTACGAAGACAACTTCTGGGTTTACGAATCGTTTCATCAAATTGACTGGAAAGGCTGTAACCATCGCCACTGTGTGCTGGAATAGCTGCTCAGCATGCACAAAAGTGACAAACAAATCTGTGACTTTCAATTGCAACATGAAGCAGTACACCAAGGCTTTTACGGATGTTTTTGTTGCGGGTACTTTCAACGCTTGGTCAGGCAATGCGAACAAAATGACCGATCCTGATGGCGATAAAATCTACAGTGTTACATTGACATTGACGGATGACTCTATCGAATACAAGTTTGAAGTCGACAATTGGAAAGACGATGAGAAATTGACTGCCGGTACTCCATGTGTTAAAACTACGGGAGGTTACACAAATCGTTTTGTGAAATTGACGGGTAATAAAACATTGGACAACGTGTGTTGGGCTAGTTGCGATGCTTGTACCAATGATGTTACTTTCAAAGTAGATATGAAGAACTACAAAGGGGCTGCATTTACCAGTGTTTATGTGAACGGTAGTTTCAATGGCTGGTGTGGGTCTTGCAATGTGATGACGGATGCGGATAAAGATGGCATTTGGGAAGTGAAATTGCCTTTGCCACAGGATTCAATCGAGTACAAATTCACTTTGGATGGATGGACAGGTCAAGAGACTTTGACACCAGGAACTCCATGTGTGAAAACGACTTCTGGATTCACCAATCGTTTCTTGAAATTTTCTGCACCTACTGTATTGAATGCGGTTTGTTATGAGTCTTGTGATGCTTGTGCAACAACTGGTTTGAACAATGTAAATATCGCTTCATTGAATTTGTATCCTAACCCAACCCAAGGTTTGATTAACTTAAATTTGGGATTGACACAGAAAGAAACTGTGGGTGTGGTTGTTTATGATGTTCAAGGAAATAAATTGTACAGCAAAACAATAACTGGTGCTGCTGTAAACGAAACCATTGATATGTCGGCTCACTCAGCAGGTGTTTATATGGTGAGTGTTACAACTTCAAAGGGTACAATCCGCAAGGAGTTTGTGTTGAATAAATAATCATTCATTTATATTTCCAAAAGAAAGGGGGCCATTGGCCCCCTTTCTTTTTTATAGCGGTATGAAT